>NZ_JBDIAB010000066.1:0-13038 GCF_039812165.1 Microbacterium sp. | reverse complement strand
GATCGTGGACTGTGCGGAGACGGCGAGGCCGCCGGCCGCGGACTCGGCGCCGATCGTGACGACGCCGACGTGGGCGAGGGTGTCGCCGGTGACGTCGGCGACGGCCACCGAGGCGCCGGCCGCGAGACCGCCGAGCTGCACGCCGAGGGTGAGCGGTGCGACCCGGCGACCGGCGGCGGCGGCGGCCGAGACCGTGCCGCCCGCGACCGGCACGGCGGCGCCGTCGTCGAGGTGCGCGTTCTGGCGGGCGTCGGAGTTCAGCACGACGACCTGCCCGGCGATGACGCCGGCACCGATGCCGCCGGAGAAGGCCACCGCGGACGTGTCCTCGTTGTGCGTCGCGCGCACGCCGACGTCGCCGCCGGCGCGGACGACGGTGTCGCGGGCGATGCCGGCGTCGACGATCGAGTCGAGGTTCGCGACGACGACGGCCACGCCGAGGGCCGCGAGCCCTCCGGAGGCCGACCCGGCGAGCGCGAAGAACGTGTCGCGCGCCTCGGCGGTGACCTCGACGTGCCGGCCGGTGGTGATCGTGGCGCCGATGCCGATGGCGCTCGTGGTGCCGCCGGGGGTGGGCGGCTGGGAGAACTCGCGCGAGACGAGGTCGCTGTCGGGGGTCGCCGACGAGATCGCGGCGGTCGCGGCATCCAGCGTCGGGTTGATGCGCTGCCCCGCGCGGTCGCCGGAGGAGCGCTGAGCGCCGTCGAGGATGTGCGTGTAGCCGTCGGCGCCGCCGCCCGAGGCGTGGCCGCCGGCCGCGGACTGCGGAGCGCCGCCGTTCAGCGGGTCCTGCTGACCGCCGCCGGTGTCGTAGCCGGCGGAGGGCGAGCCGCCCGCCGTCCACACCGAGACCGAGCCCGAGACGCCGACGACGCCGCCGGCGATGCTCACCGCGTACGAGCGGATGGTGCGGATCGACATGGCGCGGATCGCGAGGTCGCGGCTCGCGGTGATGACGGCGCCGTCGCCGACCTCGGCGCGGACGGTGAGGTCCATGACGCCGATGTCGACGCCGCCGGCGACGCCGACGAACCCGCCGCCGAGGCCGCCGCCGATGGTCAGTGCGTCGGTGCGGTCGGTCGCGACGACCGAGACCGACTGGGCGGAGCCTGCTCCGTCGTCGCCGTTCACCACGGTGCGCTGCGCGCTCGTGCTGTCGATGCGGGCGATGGTCGTGCCGCGGACGAGCGTGACGTTGACCGCGCCGGCGACGCCGACGAACCCGCCGGCGGCCGAGACCGCCATGCCGAACACGGTCTGCGACGACGATGCGAGCACCGCGAGGCCGGACTGCGGCGAGGTCGGGAACGAGGTCGCCGTGACGGTGCCGTTCGGGATGCCGTCGAGCGGCGACGCCGGCTGGAGGGCGCGCGCGTCGACGGTGCTGCCCGCGCCGATCAGCGCGCGCGTGTCCTTCGTGGCCGACACGACCGCGACGCCCGCGCCGACCCCCACGAAGCCGACGCCGATGCCGCCCGAGACGGTCGTGAGCGACGTGTCGTCGGATGCCGCGACCAGGACGTTGTTGCCGGCGTCGATCACGACGCGCCCGGTGCGGGCGTAGGTGTGCACGTCGAGGACGATCGTCGCGACCGCCGCGGCGACGCCCGCGACGCCCGCACCCACCGCCGCGGCGGCGGCGGTGATCGACTCGGCGCCGGTGGCCACGACGACGATGTCGCGCGCGGCGCGCACGATCGCGCCGTCGTCGATCACGGCATCCGTCGTCAGCGTCACGATGTCGACGGTCGCGCTCGTCGCCACCCCGGCCATGCCGCCGCCGACCGCGGCCGAGACCATGAGCTGACGGAAGTCGCTGCCCGCGACGACCCGGACGGACTGCAGCGGCGAGGCGCCGGTGTTGTCGTCGTTCACGCGGGCGAGCCGGCCGATGTAGGCGTCGGTGTCGGCGGTGACGACGTTGACGTTGCCGCCCACGCCCACCCCGGCGGTCGCCGAGACGGCGGCGCTCGCGCCGATCGCGAGGATCTCGTCGCTGTTGTTGGCGATGACGGCGACGCCCCAGATGCGGTCGGTGCGCGGCGTCACGATGCGGATGCCGGTGATCTGCGCGGGGTCTCCGGGAGGCTGGGTGCCCTCGAGCACGAAGCTGTGCGCGCGGCCGGTCGCGGTGCCCGCGCTCAGCGCGATCGGCTGCGTCGCGCCGCCGGAGCAGCCGTCGGCCGACGGGGTGGCGCCGCACGGGGTCGCGGACAGCTGGAACGCGTGGGGTCCGACCGGGATCACGTAGTAGGTCTGGCCGTCGACGAGGCCGCCGATCGGGGTGCCGCCGTTCGCCGTGTAGACGACCGCGTCGCCGGCGTCGAGGGCGAGGTCGTACGGCAGCGTGACCGTGTTGCCCGACACGTCGAGGGCCGGCGTGAGGTAGGGCGCGGACCGCACCGGCACCGTGGCCTGGTCGGTCGGGTAGATGCGCTGCGACCGGCCGCCGCGTGCGGGGGCCCCGAGGACGATGGGGGCCCCGCCCTGCGTGGCCGACAGCTGCACGCGCGTGGGCGAGACGACGTGGACGTAGTACTCGGCGCCGGCGTCGAGGCCGCCGATCTCGTCCATGCCGCCCGGGTCGTAGCTGACCTGCTGGCCCTCGGCGAGCCCGTGCGCGTAGCCGAGGTCGAGCGTGATGCCGTCGCCCTGGATGGCCGTCGCCGGGGTGAAGCGCGTGTCGATGTACTGCGTGTCGTACCCGCCGGTCGTCGAGACGAGGCCGGAGCCGCCGCCGAGCGCGGTGACCTGGGAGAGGTCGCCGACGAACGCGGTGGTGGTCTTCGTGAGGATCGGGACGGCGGCCGTGACGCCGACCGACGCGGTGCCCGAGACGGCCACCGAGCCGGAGATGATGTCCATCGCGAGCACCTCGTTCGCGGCGACGCGGGCGCTGCCGCCGGCGACCACGATGGCGCGCGAGGTCGGGCACGTGGCGGTGCTCGCGGTGCCGGCGGAGCAGATCTCGCCGATGAACGCCTTGGTGGTGATGTCGTACACCGACACCGCCGCGTTGACCGCGATCGCCGCGGTGCCGGCGACGCTGCCGCCCGCCGAGACGCTCGTGACGTCCTCGCTCGAGGTGGCGTCGACGGCGACGTCGCCGGAGACGACCACGAGCGACTGCGGCGCGATCCACGCCTGCGTGTCCTTGTTCACGACCTGCACGTCGGCGCCCGCGCCCACGCCGGCGGTGCCGCCCACGGCGAGCTGACCGGCGACCGACCGCAGGGTCGTGTGGTCGGAGGCGGCGAGCATGGCCGAGGGCCAGCCGTCCGAGCCGACCCCGTCGACGGTGACGCCGCGGTCGAGGTGCGCCGTGGTCGTGTTGTTCTGCACGCCGATGGTCACGGCGCCCGAGACGGCCGCGGTGCCGCCGACGGTGCCGGCCACGGCGACGAGCCACTGGTCCTCGCTCTGCGACGCGGTCACCGTGAGCCCCGTGCCGCCGCGCGCCCACACCGTGTCGCCGGCGGCGACGTACGCGTCGACGACGCCGGTGCGCACGAACACGACCGACGCGACGCCGATGCCGGCGGTCGATCCCACGCCGACGCCGCCGGCGAACAGGACCATCGTGACGGGGTCGGATGCCGCGATGGTCACCGATCCCCGCGCCCGGACGGTGGAGGGGGTCTCGGGTCCGCCGTCGATGTACGCGCGCGTGCCCGGGTCGCTGTCTCCCTCGTTCACGACGAGCACCGTGAACGACCCGGTCACGCCGGCGGTGGAGGCGGCGGCCCCGCCCGCGACGATCTCGGTGAAGCCCTCGCCGGCCGTGGCGGTGAGCCACACCGAGCCGCCGAGGTCGGCGACGACGCCGCGGCCGACGAACGCCCGCACGTCCTTGTTGTGCACGCCGACGATGAGGGCGAAGCCGACGCCCGCGCTCCCCGTGGTGAGCCCCAGGGCGCCGGCGAGCTCGACGAGCTCGGACTGGTCGGATGCCGTGAACGCGAGGTCCTGCGCGGCCACGACCGCCACGTTCTGGTTCACGCGCGCGGCGTCGCCGAGGAACGCCTGCGTGGTGCGGTTCATGACGTCGACGATGACCGAGCCCCCGACCGCGGCGTCGCCGCCCGCCGCGGCGGCGCCGAGGGCGACGGCGGTGAAGGCGGGGAGCGTGATGAGCGGCACCTCGGGTGCGGCGAGCGGCACGAGGGATGCCGTGGCCCGCCCGATGATCGAGCCGCCGGCGTCGATCGTGGTGGGCCGCTCGAACGACGAGTCGATGTGGGCGCGGGTCGTGGCGTCGACGTACTGGACGACGATGGCCGCCCCCACGCCGGTGCCGCTCGTCGTGAACGCGCCCGAGACGGCGAGGGTCTGGAGGCCCATCGGGTTGCTCGCGTCGAGGCCGACGTTCCCCGTGACCGTGAGGCTCGAGCCCTCGCCGATGACGGCCTCGTTGACGAGCTGCAGCACCTGCACGCCGACCGAGCCGGCGACGCTCGCGTCGCCGCGACCGCCCGCGGCCGAGATCGCCCAGGTCTGGAAGTCGTTGCGGGCGCCCGTGGGGGTGATGCCGGTGATCGAGACCGAGCCCGCCGTGATCGTGGCGCCCGCGCCGATCGACCCGCGGTTGGTGACGGTGACGACGTTGAGGCCGACCGCCGCGCCGATGTTGCTGCTGCTCGTCTCGAGGCTGTAGCTGGTGCCGATCGCCTTGGCGACGGCATCCGTCTCGTTCGTGGCGAGCACGGCGAGCGCGCCGGTGAGGGTGATGACGAGGCCGGGGGCGACGATCGCCTCGTTCTCGACGGTGACCCAGTTGACGGTGACCGCGGCGCCCACGCCCACGCCGTCGCTGGACTGGCCGGACTGGCTGTTCGCCTGCCCGTTCGCGCTCGACACGTTGCTGCTCGCCGAGGGCAGCGAGCCGGTCGTGCCGCTCGTGGCGGGAGTGCCGCTCAGCTGGTCCTGCGCCTGGGCGTCGGAGTTCTGCGCGCCGCCCTGCGTGCTGCTCTTGGTGCCCTGGGCGCTCGCGGTCGCCTCGGCGCGCGTGTGCAGCTCGGTCGTCGCGATGAGCCACAGCGAGGCACCGGTGATGTCGCGGTACACGGCGGCGATCGGGTCGATGTCGACGACGTTGATGACGATGATCGCGCCGACCGCGACGCTCGCGCCTGCGGCGTCGGCGTTGCCGGTGACGGTCGCCGACCCCTTGTACGTGCCGCGGACGACGATGTCGCCGGAGGCCACGAACGGCCGCGGGCCCGGCGTGCCGATGCGGGCGAGGGTGACGGGGAGGACGACGTTGATGCCGACGGCGGGGCTCACCGCGTTGCCGCCCGACGAGCCGGCGGTCACCTCGGCGATCACGGTGTCGGTCGCGTCGGCGGTGACCCACACGTTCGCGCCGCCGGTGACGTCGGCGCCGTCCTCGATCTCGGCGCGCGTGAGGTTGACGGCGATGACGTTGATGGCGACCGATGCGCCGACGCCCGTGCTCGAACCGCCGCCCTTCGCGTCGGCCTTGGCCTTCGCGGTGTCGGTGCGGAGGTTCTCGGCCGCGACGACGACGTCGCCGGTGCCGAAGTCGACGACGGCGCTGGAGGGGATCCACGCCTCGGTGCGGTCGGTGACGATGTTGAGCGCGACGGCGCCGGCGACGCCGACGTCCGGCGAGCCGGCGCCCGCATTCGCGATGGCGGAGAAGTCGTGGCTGCGGTCGGAGCCGACCGCGGTCATGGTGGCCGACGCGGTGAAGCCGTTGGCCTGCACGGTGGTGTCGGCGCCCGCCCACGCGCGGTTCTCGAGGAACACGAGGTTGAGGGCCACCGCGGCGCCGACCCCGGCGTCCTTGGTGGCGAGGGCGGTGCCGTCGGCCTGGACGATGCCGTCGACCTGCTCGCTGGCCAGCAGCAGCACGGCGCCGCCCGCGATGAGGGTGAGACCGTCGGGCAGCCACGCGCGCGCCGAGACGTCGGCGATGTTGAGGGCGATCGCGGCGGCGACCGAGACGCCGCCGTCGCTCGTCGACGCCGACGGGTTCGAGCTGTTCTGCACGCCCGCGCCGCCGGTGTCGAGGCTCTGCTGGTTCGCGTAGGTGCGCTGCGACGAGAGCTGGCCGTCGACGCCGCCGGCCGGGGCGTCGCCGCTGGACTCTCCGGGCGCGCCGCTCGCCGACGCGCTCGCGGAAGCGCCGTTCAGCGACGAACCGCTGGCCTGGAAGCGGATCTCGCCGCCGGCGGTGATGCTGCGGCGGGTCGTGGCCTCGACGGTGTCGAACGCGAAGTTGAGCGCGAGCGCGACGCCGATCGCGGCATCCGTCGCCCCGGTCGCCACGGCGCCGGCCGTCGTGCGCGCGGCGGCGGTCTGCGAGGCGGAGACGAGCACGCGTCCGGTGGCCTCGAGCGGGCCGGAGGCGAGCGCGCCGATCGTGGCGCGCGTCGTGACCGTCGAGACGGTGAGCGCGATCGCGGGGGTGACCGTGACCTTGCCGCCCTTGGCGCCCATGCTCGCCTCGGTCGTGGTCTCGTCGATCGTCCCCGCCGCGACGGTGAGGTCGCGGGCGCCGGTGAGCTCGACGTCGTCGTCGATGCGGGCGATCGTCGTGTTGGTCGCCAGCGCCAGGGCGAAGGATGCCCCGACCCCGGCGTCGCCCGTGGCGACGACGCCCTCGCCGGCGGGGAGCGCCTTGACGGTCGTCGCGACCTTGCTGCCCGCGACGATCGAGGCGTCGCCGCCGGTGAGGGTCACGGTGCCCGAGACGGCGGCGAGGGTGTCGAACGTCGAGATCGCGAGAGCCACCGAGCCGGCGACGGAGATCTTGCCGCCGCCTGCGCCGGACGACGAGATCGCCCGCACCGTGGACGTGTCGTCGGCGCCGTCGACGGTCTGCGTCGCGCTCACGCTCAGGGCGTGCGCCGCGACGGTGAGCGTCGCCGGGACGACCGCGCGGTTGACCGTGGAGTTGTACGTGATCGCGATGCCGGCGCCGATCGCGGCGTCCCCGCCCTTCGACGACGACCCGTCGCCGCCGGAGGAGGCGTCGGTGTTGACCGACGACGCGAGCGTGAACGTGCCGCCTGCGACGATGCTGTCGACCTGGGGCTCGACGAGCGCCTCGGCGCGGACGGTCGCGATGTCGATGCCGATCGCGGCGGCGACGTTGACGGGACCGCTGGAGGTCTTCGCGCTCGGTGTCGAGGTCGAGCCGGAGGGCTGCGCGCCGTACGAGGTCGCGGTGCTGTCGGCGTAGCCGCGCTGGCCGCCGACGAGCTGGTCGACGCCGGTGCCCGCGGCTCCGCCCTCGGTGGCCGGGTCGCCGGAGCCTGCGTCCTGGTCGTTCTCCGGCGCGCCGGCGGCGGAGGCGGTGGCGAGCGCGCTCGAGGCCGACCAGCTCGAGGCGGTGAGCGAGACGTCGCCGGCGGCGGTCGTGTCGCGGCCCAGCACGGCGGTGACGGTGTGGTCGGCGATCGTGAGCGCGAGGCTGACGCCGACGGCGGCGTCGGTCGAGGCGATGGCGGCCGCGGTCGCCTGGGTCGTCGCGGCGGCGTGCTGACGCGCGGTGATCGAGACGCTGCCCGCGGCCTCGAGCACTCCGGTGCCGATGCGGGCGAGGGTCGTGACGGCCGAGATCACGATCGCGATGGCCGGGGCGACGGCGACCCCGCCGCCCTTCGCACCCATGCGGGCCTCGGTGGTCGTGGCATCCGTCGCCGTCGCCGTCAGCGTCACGTTGCGCGCGCCGGTGAGCGAGACCTCGTCGGCGACGAGCGCGGTCGTGGTGTGCGTGTCGAGGGTGAGGGCGAACGCGGCGCCGACGCCGGCGTCGCCGGTTCCGGAGGCGCCGTCGCCGACCGGCAGGGCCGTCACGGTGCTGGTGACGGCGCTCGCGGCGGTGACCGCGACATCGCCGCCGGTGAGGACGACCGTGCCGTAGATCGCGGCGAGCGTGTCGGTGAGGAGGATCGCGATCGCGACGGCGCCGGCCACCGAGACGTTGCCGCCCGCGGCGCCCGCCGCGGCGGCGGCGCCGTAGCCGGCGGTGGTGTCGGAGCCGTTCGGGGTGACCGTGGCCGACACGGTCAGGTCGTGCGCGGAGACGGTGAGGGTCGCCGGCACCGTCGCGCGGTTCGTGACCGTCGCGAGGGTCAGCGCGACGCCGGCGCCGACGGTGGCGTCGCCGGTGGCGGCCGACGACCCGTCGCCGCCGGAACGGGCGTCGGTGTTGGCGGAGGAGGCGAGGGTGACCGCGTTCGCGGCGGTGATGGCGGAGACCGCGGGATCGATGACGGTCTCGGCCACGATCGTGGCCACGACGATGCCGACCGCCGCGGCGACCGCGACGGCGCCGCCGCTCGTCGAGGCACTGGGGTTCTGCTTCGTGCCCGAGCCGGCCCCGCCGTTGGCGGTCGCGACGCTGTCGGCGTTGTCGCGCTCGCCCTGGGCGAGGCTGTCGACGCCGTTGCCGGCCGTGCCGCCGGAGCCGCTGTTCTCCGGCGCACCCGCGGCGGACGCGGTGGCGAGGGCGCTCGACGACGAGATGCTCGCGGCGCGCAGCGAGACCGAGCCGCCGGCGGTCGTGTTGCGGGCGAGCGTCGAGGTCGCGCCGTGGTTCGCGATCGTCAGGGCGAGCGCGACGCCGATCGCGGCGTCGGTCGCGTCGAGGGTGATGGAGGCGGCGGTCGTGTCGGCGGATGCGGTCTGCGTCGCGGTCATCGCGAGGTCGCCCGCGAGCTGGAGCACTCCGGTGCCGAGGCGCGTCTGCGTGGTGACGTTCGAGATGGTGATCGCGACGGCCGGGGCGAGCGCGACGCCGCCGCCCTTGGCGCCCATGCGGGCCTCGGTGGTCGCGGCATCGGTCGCCGTCGCCGTCAGCGTCACGGTGCGCGCTCCGGTGAGCGAGACGCCGTCGGCGATCTCGGCGCGGGTCGTGTCGGTGATGAGGTTGAGGGCGACGGATGCCCCGATGCCGGCGTCGCCGCTCGCGCTGACCCCCTCGCCCACGGGCAGGGCGGTCACGGTGCTGGCGACGGCGCTCGTGGCGGTGAGGGTCGCGTCGCCGCCGGTGAGGATCACGGTGCCGTAGACGGCGGCGAGCGTCGTGTGATTGACGACGGCGAGGGCGAACGAGCCGGCGACGGAGATCTTTCCGCCGCCCGCGCCCGAGGTCGACGCCGCCCCGAACGTGGCGGTGGTGTCGGCGCCGTCGGGCTGCACGAGCGCGGCGACGGTGAGGTCGTGCGCCGTGACGGTCAGGGTCGCCGGCACCGTGGCGCGGTTCGTGACGTTCGCGAGGGTGAGAGCCACGCCGGCGCCGATCGTGGCGGAGCCGGAGCCGGCCGCCGAGCCGTCGGCCGACGACGTGGCGTCGGTGTTGGCGCCCGCGGAGAGCGTGACGGACGTGCCCGCGACGATCGCGGTGACGGCGGGGGTGATGATCGTCTCGGCGCGGACGGTGGCGATCGTGATGCCGATGGCCGCGGCGACGTTGACCGGGCCGCTCGAGGTCTCGGCCTCGGGGGCCGCCTGACCGCCCGAGCCGGTGCCGCCGTTGGCGGTCGCGGTGCTGTCGGCGAAGTCGCGCTCGCCCTGGGCGAGCTGGTTCACCCCGTCGCCGGAGCCGCCGCCGGGGTTGCCCGGGTCGCCGGAGTCGGCCGTGTTCTCCGGGGCGCCGGCGGCGGACGCGGCGGCCCCCGCCGACGAGCCGGAGACGCCCGCGGCGCTCAGCGCGACCGCTCCGCCCGCCGTCGTGTTGCGGGCGAGGGTCGAGGTCACGGTGTGGTTCGCGATCGTGAGCGCGAGGCCGACGCCGATGCCGGCGGTCGCCGCGTCGAGCACGGCGGCGGTCGAGGTCGTGGCGACGGTCGCCTTCTGCGTGGCCGCCATCGTGAGCGTGCCGCTCACCTGCAGGACGCCGGTGCCGATGCGCGTCGCGGTCGTGACGTTCGAGAGGGTGATCGCGACGGCGGGGGCGAGTGCGACCTTGCCGCCCTTGGCGCCCATGCGGGCCTCGGTGGTCGCGGCATCCGTCGCCGTCGCCGTCAGCGTCACGTTCCGCGCTCCGGTCACCGAGACGCCGTCGGCGACGTCGGCGCGGGTCGTGTCGGTGATGAGGTTGAGGGCGACGGATGCCCCGAGCCCGAGCTGTCCGGTCGCGGTGACGCCCTCGCCGGCCGGGAGCGCGGTGACGGTGCTGGCGACGGCGCTCGCGGCGGTGACGGTGGCGTCGCCGCCGGCGAGCACGACGGTGCCGTCGATCGTGGCGTTCGTGTCGTGGTTGACGATCGCGAGTGCGAAGGAGCCGGCGACCGACACCTTGCCGCCGCCGGCGCCCGCGATCGATGCGGCGCCGAACGTCGCGGTGGTGTCGGCGCCGTCGGCGGTGACGGTGGCCGAGACGGTCAGGTCGCGCGCGCTGACGGTGAGGGTCACCGGCACGGTCGCGCGGTTGACGACGTTCGCGAGGGTGATCGCGACCGCCGCGCCGATCGTGGCGGTGGCGCCCTGCGACGCCGAGCCGTTCGCCGACGAGGAGGCGTCGGTGTTCGCGCTCGTGGCGAGTGTGACGGCGCCGGTCACGGCGATCGAGGTGACCGCGGGGTCGATGACGGTCTCGGCGCGAACGGTGGCGAGCGTGATGGCGACGGCCGCGGCGACGTTGACCTTGCCCTGCGACGACGCCGCGCTCGGCGTCGTCGCGGAGCCGGTGCCGGCTCCGCCGTTGGCCTGGGATGCGGCGCCGGCGTGCGCGCGCTCGCCCGCGACGAGGTCGTCGACACCGGGGCCGGAAGCGCCGCCGGGGTTGCCCGGGTCGCCGGAGTCGTCGGCGTTCTCGGGGGCGCCCGCGGCCGACGCGTTCGCGACCGACGTGGCATCCGAGATGCTGCTCGCGCGGAGGCTCACGGCCGCGGCGGTGAGGTTGCGGGCGAGCGTCGTCGTGGCGGTGTGGTTCGCGATCGTGAGGGCCAGGCCGACGCCCACGCCGGCGGTCGCGGCGTCGAGGACGGCGGCGGATGCCGTCGTGCCCGCGGTGGCCTTCTGCGTCGCGGTCGCGGTGAGGTTGCGGGCGAGTCCGAGGACGCCGCCGCTGCCGATGCGCGTGGTCGTGGTGACGTTCGAGAGGGTGATCGCGACGGCCGGCGAGAGGGCGACCTTGCCGCCCTTCGCACCCATGCGCGCCTCCGCGGACGCGGCATCCGTCGCCGTCGCCGTCAGGATCAGGTCGCGGGCGCCCGTGAGCGACACGTTGTCGCCGATGGTCGCCGTGGTCGTGTCGGTCACGAGCGCGAGCGCGACGGACGCGCCGAGCCCGAGCTGACCGGTGGACGTGACGCCGGCGCCCGCGGGCAGGGCCTTCACGGTCGTGGCGACGTCGCTCGTCGCCGTGATGGTCGCGTCGCCGCCGGCGAGCGTGACGGTGCCGTCGATGCCGGCGGTCGTCGTGTGGTTCACGACGGCGAGAGCGAACGAGCCTGCCACCGACACCTTGCCGCCCCCGGCGCCGGCGATCGACTCCGCACCGAACGTCGCGGTGGTGTCGGCCCCGTCGGCGGTGACGGTCGCCGACGCGGTCAGGCTGCCGGCCGACACGGTGACCCCGGTCGGGACGACGGCCCGGTTGACGACGTTCCCGAGGGTGATCGCGACGGCGGCGCCGATCGTGGCCGTCGCGCCCTGCGACGCCGACCCGTTCGCCGACGAGGAGGCGTCGGTGTTGGCGCTCGTGGCGAGCGTCACGCTCCCGGGCGTGGAGACCGTGATGGCCGGGCCGAGGATCGTCTCGGCGCGGACGGTGGAGAGCGTGATCGCGACGGCCGCGGCGACGTTGACCTTGCCCTGAGACGACTCCGCGCTCGGCGTCGTCGCGGATCCGGTGCCCGCGCCGCCGTTGGCCTCGGAGGCCGCACCGGCATGGGCGCGCTCCCCCGCGACGAGGTCGTCGACACCCGCGCCGCCGGCACCGCCGGGGTTGCCCGCGTCGCCGGAGTCTGCGGCGTTCTCTGGAGCGCCGGCCGCGGACGCCGTCGCGGTGGACGTGGCGTCGGAGACGCTACTGGCGCGCAGCGCGACGTCGCCGCCCGCGGTGAGGCTGCGCGCGAGCGCGCTCGTGACGGTGTGGTTCGCAATGGTGAGCGCGAGGCCGACGCCGACGCCCGCGGTCGCGGCATCCAGCACCGCCGCGTTCGCCGTGCTCGTCGCCGTCGCCCGCTGCGTCGCCGTCGCCGTGAGGCCGCCGGAGAGAGCCAACGTTCCGCCGGAGCCGACCCGGGTGAGCGTCGTGATGTTGGAGAGTGCGATGCCGACGGCCGGCGAGAGGGCGACCTTGCCGCCCTTGGCGCCCATGCGCGCCTCGGCGGTCGCGACGTCGGTCGCGGTCGCGGTGAGCGCGAGGTTCCGCGCGCCGGTGAGCGACACGTTGTCGCCGATGGTCGCGGCGGTGGTGTCGGTCACGAGGGCCAGGGCGACCGAGGCGCCGAGGCCCAGCTGACCGGCGGTCGTGACGCCCGCGCCCGCGGGCAGGGCCTTCACGGTCGTGGCGACATCGCTCGTCGCGGTCAGCGTGGCGTCGCCGCCGGTCAGCACGACCGTGCCGTCGATGCCGGCCGTGGTGGTGTGGTTCACGACCGCGAGCGCGAACGATCCCGCGACCGACACCTTGCCGCCCCCGGCGCCGGCGATCGACTCCGCACCGAACGTCGCCGTCGTGTCCGCACCGTCGGCGGTCACCGTGGCGGATGCCGCGAGGCTCCCGGCCCGGATCGTGACACCGGCCGGGACGACAGCCCGGTTGGTGACATTGGCCAGGGTGATGGCGACGGCCGCGCCGATCGTGGCCGTCGCGCCCTGCGACGCCGATCCGTTCGCGGACGACGCCGCGTCGGTGTTCGCGCTCGTGTTCAGGGCGGCGGCACCGGTCGTCGTGACCGTGATGGCCGGACCGAGGATCGTCTCGGCGCGGACCGTGCTGAGGGTCACCGCGACGGCGGCCGCCGCGTTGACCTTGCCCTGCGCCGACTCCGCGCTCGGCGTCGTCGCCGCGCCGGTGCCTGCGCCGCCGTTCGCGGTCGAGGCGTTCCCGGCGTT
>NZ_JBDIAB010000065.1:0-13123 GCF_039812165.1 Microbacterium sp. | reverse complement strand
GCGAGGATCCGCGCCATGCCGCCGTCGAGGTCGTACACGCGTACCATCCGCTCGGCGAACGCGTTCCGCACCTCGGCGGCGAAGTCCTCCGGCGACACCGCGGCCGCGATCTCGCGGGCCACTCTGCCCATCCGACCGGCCGACTCCGTCGCAGCCGCCTCGAGGGCGAGCCGCTCGTACGCCTCGCGTCCACCTTCGTCCGTGATGCCGATGCCGGCGCGCACGATGGCCCAGACATGACCGGCATCCACTCGCCCTCGCTGCCACGCCTCGAACGTCGTGACGAAGCGGGTCACGAGCGTGGACGCATCGCCCATGCGGCCCTGGATCGTGCGATCCGAGACCCGCATGGCCATTCCGAGCTCCAGCGAGACCTCGCGCAGCGGCAGATCCGCATCCGAGACGCGCTCCCCCTGCAACCGCCGCTCCGCGACCCGCTCGGTGACGAGATCGACCGCGTCCGCGAGCAGTCGCGCTTCCCGAGCCTGCGCCGCCGCGACCTCGCGGCGCGTGCCGAGCACCTCGGACACCAGGCGGTCCAGCGCCGGCCACCCCGACTCGATCCGCTCTCGCGCATCCATGTGCCCCATCGAGACTCCTCGTCACGGGCGAAGCCGAAGACGGCTCCGCTGAACGGTCTCCCCGTCAATTGGGCACTACGGGTCGATACAGCTAGATTAGCACATATCTACGTTGCATCTCCAGCATAGAATCGAATATTTCTATTATGAGGTGGCAGGCGCGCGGCGGCGGATGATCGACCCGATCGTCACCGGAGCCGCAGCAGGCCGGCCGCAGTCCGCCGGAACCCGCACCCCTCGAGATAGAAGCCCGCCATGCGATCCTCGAAGTCGACGTGCAGCCACTCGCAGCCGAGCGCGCGGGCTTCGGCGGCGGCGATCTCGACGAGCCTCTTGCCGATCCCCTCGCCCTGGCGATCAGGCGACACGACGGTGTCGAGGAGGAACGCGTGCACGCCGCCGTCGCCGACGACGTTCACGAATCCCACCAGCCCGGAGTCGTCCTCGGCCGTCACCCACAGGATGCTGTGTCGGCGCAGCCGCGCCGACCACGGCATCGACGCGCCCGAGTCGGAGCCGAACGCGCGCCGATGCAGGTCGGACAGCCTCTCGTCGTCGACCCTCGGCGAGACGTGGAACTCCAGCGGCATCGCCCGATCGTACCGGTCATGCGCGCCTCGGAACCGCTGGGTCACGGGCTTCTGCACGTCCGTCCGGCTCCGACCGTCTGCGAGACGGGCCCTATGCTGAGCGGGCACGACATCGAGCTCATGCCCCGCGACGAGGAGGACCTTGAGACAGCAGGCATCCGCACCGACCACTGATCCTCCCGCGCTGATGATCGAAGACGTCACCCGCGAGAACTGGTTTCCGACCACGCAGCTGGGCGTCACGCCGGAGCAGACCGCCCACTTCTCGGCCCCCGTCGTCTACTGGCTCGCCGAGTCCCGTTTCGAGAGCCACTTCCGTCCGATGACCCTGTCCCGGGGCGGCACGCCCGTCGGCTTCCTCGTCTACGGAATCGATCCCGACGACGATGAGTACTGGTTGATCACCTTCATGATCGACCACCGATCCCAAGGACAGGGACTGGGCCGACAGGCGCTCCGGACCTTCCTCGAGCATTTCGACCGCACGCATCCGCAGACCGCGATCAGACTGGGGCATCACCCCGACAACGTCGTCGCCGCTCGTCTCTACGACTCCTTCGGGTTCACCCCCACGGGCGAGCGCATCGGCGGCGAGGTGATCCGCGAACGGCCAGCGGTCACCGCGCCGGTCGCGGAGGACGCGTCCTGAAGCACGGTCGCTCGACGAGGAGATCTCTCGTCATGCCGGCACCGATTCGGCCTCTTGCCCGGCCTGAAGGATCTGCCGCATTCCGGTCAAGCCCGGCCGGGCCTCGAAACCGGTCCTCTCGTACAAGGGCTCCGCCTCCGGCGTCGAGAACAACCCGAGGAACGCGGTTCCACCGGCCAGCTCGGTCACTTGCGCGCGGAGCCGCTCCACGACCACCGCGCCGAGACCACGGGCGCGATGCCCCGGATGAACGGCGACGTCCTTGACGTAGATGAAGAACTCCGAGGGAGCACTCATCCGAACCCCGCGCACTGCCTACACGTTGAAGCGGAACTCCACGACGTCGCCGTCGCGCATGACGTAGTCCTTGCCCTCGAGACGCGCCTTGCCCTTCGCACGCGCCTCGGCGACCGAGCCGAGCGTCACGAGGTCGTCGAACGAGATGACCTCGGCCTTGATGAAGCCCTTCTCGAAGTCGGTGTGGATGACCCCCGCCGCCTGCGGCGCCTTCCAGCCCTTGCCGATCGTCCAGGCGCGCGCCTCCTTCGGCCCCGCCGTGAGGTAGGTCTGCAGGCCCAGCGTGTCGAAGCCGATGCGGGCGAGCTGGTCGAGGCCGGACTCCTCCTGACCGGTCGAGGCGAGGAGCTCCGCGGCGTCCTCGGGATCGAGGTCGATGAGCTCGGACTCGATCTTCGCGTCGAGGAACACCGCCTGGGCCGGCGCGACCAGCGCGGCGAGCGCGGCCTTGCGCCCGGCATCCGTCAACACGGCCTCGTCGACGTTGAACACGAAGATGAACGGCTTCGCGGTCAGCAGGCCCAGCTCGCGGATCGGCGCGAGGTC
This sequence comes from Microbacterium sp., assembly GCF_039812165.1. Taxonomy (GTDB): domain Bacteria; phylum Actinomycetota; class Actinomycetes; order Actinomycetales; family Microbacteriaceae; genus Microbacterium. The sequence goes on along the minus strand of NZ_JBDIAB010000065.1, from coordinate 10,460 downwards.
GATGCCCGACGCCGACAGCAGGATGCCGCGCTGCAAGGCGTCCTGCGCCTCGAGAGCCGTCGACAGGACGGCCGGGTCGGTCTTCTTGCCGCGGACCTCCTTCTCGTACCGCACGATCGCCTTCTCGAGCGTCTGGAGGTCGGCCAGCTGCAGCTCGGCGTTGATCGTCTCCATGTCGCTCTGCGGGTTCACCGCGCCGTCGACGTGCACGACGTCGTCGTCGGAGAAGCCCCGCACGACCTGCGCGATCGCGTCGGCCTCGCGGATGTTCGCGAGGAACTGGTTGCCGAGACCCTCGCCCTCGGAGGCGCCCCGCACGATGCCCGCGATGTCGACGAACGACACGGCGGCGGGGAGGATGCGCTCGCTGCCGAAGATCTCGGCGAGCCTCCCCAGCCTCGGGTCGGGCAGGTTCACGACCCCGATGTTGGGCTCGATCGTCGCGAACGGATAGTTCGCCGCGAGCACCTGGTTCTTGGTCAGGGCGTTGAAGAGGGTGGACTTGCCGACGTTGGGCAGTCCGACGATTCCGATGGTGAGAGCCACGGGCATCCAGTCTAGGACGTGGGCCGGCACGCCCCGAGGCATCGCGGGGCCGTGTGGGCGACGGATGCCGTGACCCGCGGCCGTCCGGCCGGCTACGGGCGCGTGGCGCGGTAGGCGTGCGTGATGTACGGCAGCTCGACGACGGCCTCGCCGACCGCGCCGATCTCGTCGAAGACGGCGTCGAGCTCGGCCTCGATGCGTGCGCGCTCGGCCGGCTCGGCGGTGATGACGTAGCTGCGCGAGCGGGCCATGTCGTGGAGCATCGCGCGGGTCATCGGGCGCGTCCAGCGCCACTCGCGGGTCTCGAGCGCGCCGAAGGGGGCCGTCACCACCGGGCCGCTCTCGTCGAGCATGAGCTCGCTGTTGCTGCGGTGCATGATCTCCGTCATGCGAGCCACCCACGGCACGCCGTCGTCGCGGATGTTCCAGATCAGCCCGAGCACGCCGCCGGCGCGCAGCACACGACCGGTCTCGCGGGAGCCCGCCTCCGGGTCGACCCAGTGCCACGCCTGGCCGAGCACGACCGCGTCGACGCCTGCGTCCGGGAGCGGCAGGTCCTCGGCCGTGCCGAGGAAGGTGGGCACGCCCGGCACGGCGTCGTGCAGCACCGCGAGCATGTCTGGGTCGGGCTCGATCGCCACGACCTCGGCGCTCAGCGCCGCGACGACGCGCGTGAGCTTGCCCGTGCCCGCGCCGACGTCGGCGACGCGCGGTGCGTGGTCGCCGCCGCGCACCGGTTCGAGCAGCCACGCGACCGCCTCGCTCGGATAGTCCGGACGCCCCGCCTCGTAGGTGTCGGCGGCGGCGCCGAACGACAGGGACATCTCCTCGCGACTGGCCATGCCTCGAGCCTATGCCCGGGTCCGGGCTCGCGCAGGGTGCGCGATGGCCCGGACGGATGCCGATGCCGGGGCGATCCGCCGCCGGCCCGGCGCGCCTCGGCGGCGCGACCCGGTCGAGCGACCACGCTGGAGCCGTGGGACTGGACTTCACCGCGATCGACTTCGAGACGGCGAACTCCTCGAGTGCCTCGGCGTGCGCGGTGGGCCTCGCCCGCGTGCGCGACGGCCGTGTGGTCGCGACGGACGGCTGGCTCATCCGCCCGCCCGCGGGCCACGACCGGTTCTTCGAGCTGAACATCGGGATCCACGGCATCCGTCCCGAGCACGTGCTCGACGCCAAGTCCTGGAGCGATCAGCTCGGCGACATCGCGGCGTTCGTCGGCGACGACGTGCTCGTCGCCCACAACGCCGGCTTCGACATGGCGGTGCTGCGGCGGGCGTGCGACGCGACCGGCGACCTCTGCCCGGAGTACCGCTACGTGTGCAGCCTGCAGGTGTCGCGCAAGACCTACGAGCTCGAGTCGTACCGGCTGCCGCTCGTGGCTGCCGCCGCCGGCTTCCTCGACTTCGCGCACCACGACGCCACGGCCGACGCGCTCGCGTGCGCGCACGTCATGATCGACGCCGCGCAGCGCGCCGGCGCGTACGACGTCGTCGAGCTCGCGATGCTGCTGGGGCTGCGCGTGCCGCAGATCCCGGCGCCGACCTCGGTGCCGCTCCCCCTGATCTGATCCGCCTGCGCGGGCCTGCCGGCACGGCGCGAACCGCCGATGTCGGAGGCCTCCGGCATCCTTTGCGGTATGGATGCCGCACTCGTCACCGTCGTCGCCCTCGCGTGCCTGGCCGCGGGCCTGCTCGCGGGCTGGTTCGCCGCGACCGCGCGCGCCGGCGAGCACGGCGCCGCCGACCGGGCCGACCTCACGGTGCGCCTCGCCGCGGCCGAGACCGCCGAGACCCTGCTGCGGGCGCAGCTGGAGCAGCAGCGCGAGATGCACCACGAGCTCGGCCAGCAGGCGCGCTTCGACCAGGCCGCGCGCGACGAGCGCGAGCGCCGCGAGCAGGCGGTGCTGCGGGCGCTGGCCCCGGTGCAGGAGACGCTGCAGTCCATGCAGCACAAGGTCGACGAGCTCGAGCGCGACCGGCACCGGCAGTTCGGCTCGCTCGCCGAGCAGCTGCGGCGCGCGCAGGAGTCCGACGAGGCCCTCCGCGCGACCACCGAGTCGCTCGCGGGCGCGCTGCGCTCGGGCGCCACGCGGGGCGTGTGGGGAGAGACGCAGCTGCGGCGCATCGTCGAGTCCGCGGGGCTCACGCGGTACGTGGACTTCGAGACGCAGACCTCGATCGCGTCCGATGCGGGCGCCGGGCGCCCCGACCTCGTCGTGCGGCTCCCCGGCGACAAGGCGCTCGCGGTGGACGCGAAGGTGCCGCTCGACGCCTACCTCGAGGCGAGCGCGATCCCGCTGACGGCGCAGGGCGCGGAGGGAGCCCGGCGCAAGGCGCTCCTCGCGCGCCACGTCAAGGCGGTGCGGGCCCACGTCGATGCGCTCGCGAAGAAGACCTACTGGGCGGGTATCGGCGCGAGCCCGGAGTTCGTGGTGTGCTTCATCCCGAGCGAGTCGCTGCTGGCCGCGGCGCTCGAGGAGGACCCGGCGCTCCTCGACTACGCCTTCGGCCGACGCGTGGCCCTGGCCTCGCCGGTCAACCTGTGGGCGGTCCTCAAGACGGTCGCGTACACGTGGACGCAGCAGGACGTCTCGCACGAGGCGCGGCGCCTGTTCGAGCTCGGCAACGAGCTGTACCAGCGCCTGGGCGGGCTCACCGCGCACACCGAGGAGCTGCGGCGCGCGATCGAGCGCACCGTCGACGGCTACAACAAGCTCGTCGGGTCGCTGGAGACGCGGGTCCTCGTCAGCGCGCGACGGTTCCCCGGCATCGACGAGACGAAGCTGGATGCCACGACCGCCCCCGCGGCGATCGAACGGCTCCCCCGCCATCTGACCGCGCCCGAGCTCGTGCCGCCGGCGCGGGACGTCTCGATGGGCGGCGACACGCTCCCGATCGACGTCGAGGGCGCGTCGCACGCGGACATCGGCGAGCTGCGCGCGCGGCTGGCCGCGGCATCCGGCGACGGCGGGGCCGCAGACGCCGACCGGAGCGCCGCCGCCGACGCGGCGGACGCGCCGGCGTCCGACGGCGCGACCGGACGGGGAGAGGAGGTCAGCCGCCCGGGAAGAGGTTCATGAGGCAGACGACCGCGATCGACACGGCGACGAAGGCGCTGATGTGCCACCACGGGCTGACCCGGTGATCCACGGGACGTCGGCGGCGCAGCAGCACGTCGGGGCGGCTGGCGGGGTCGATCGGCACCGAGATGGGTCCGGTCGACGGTCTGCTCGATGCTGTGGACACGACGTCCTCCTTCAGTGCCTGTTCGCGTCTCGTGGGCCGTGGTGCGCGTTCGTGGAGCGCGGCGCGCGTGGCTCGGTGCCGTTCGAGTTCAGACAGTACCCGCTCGGGCTCAGAACCACTTGGAGGCGACGTGCTCCGATGCGATGCGTCGCAGCGTGCCGGAGCGCCCGCGGATGACCACGCTCTCGGTGTAGACGTAGTCGTCGGAGAGACGCACGCCCTTGACGAGCTCGCCGTTGGTGACGCCGGTCGCGACGAAGATCGTGTTCTTGCCCTTGACGAGGTCGTCGGCCTCGTAGACGAAGTCGTCGAGCTTGAGGCCCGCGTCGATGCCGCGCTGCTTCTCGTCGTCGTCGCGCGGCCAGAGCCGGCCCTGGATGTGGCCGCCGAGCGCCTTGACGGCGCACGCGGTGACGATGCCCTCGGGGCTGCCGCCGACGCCGACGCACATGTCGGTGCGGGCGTTGTGACGGGCGGCGTTGATGCCGCCGGCGACGTCGCCGTCGCTCATGAGGCGCGTGCCGGCGCCGGCGGCGCGGATCTCCTCGATGAGCTTCGCGTGCCGCGGCCGGTTGAGGACCGACACGATCATCTCCTCGACGCGCTTGTCGAGCGCCTGCGCGAGCCGGCGGATGTTCTCGCCGACGGGGAGACGGATGTCGACCACGCCGACGCCGGCCGGGCCGGTCACGAGCTTGTCCATGTAGAACACCGACGACGCGTCGAGCATCGCGCCCCGGTCGGCGACCGCGAGCACCGAGAGGGCGTTGTTGCGTCCGTCGGCGGTCAACGTGGTGCCGTCGATCGGGTCGACGGCGATGTCGCAGCGCGGGCCGCGCCCCTTGCCGACGCGCTCGCCGTTGTAGAGCATGGGCGCGTTGTCCTTCTCGCCCTCGCCGATGACGATCGTGCCGTCGAACTGCACGGTGGACAGGAACGCGCGCATCGCGTCGACGGCGGCGCCGTCGGCGACCTCTTTGTCTCCGCGGCCGATGAACGGCACCGTCCGGATCGCGGCGGCCTCGGTCGCCCGTACCAGCTCGAGCGCGAGGTTGCGATCCGGATGCAGCGGAGTCAGGTCGATGCTCTGGGTCATTGTCATGAGGGAACTCCTTAGCTCGCCATTGGGCCTACGTCGTACATTAGCGAGGGGGTGGCCCCGGCGCGCGGGTGCGCGAGGCACGCCGCGCGCCGGAATCGGGCTTTCAGCGCGCGGGGCGCTCGGGGGCGACGACGCGGATGACGGCGGAGTCGTCGACGGCGGCCAGGCCCATGCCCTGGCCCAGGAGGAAGAGCTGCTCGGCGGCCGCGGCGACGGGGGTCGCCAGCTTGTGGGCGCGCGCGGCCTTGTTCACGATGCCGAGGTCCTTGACGAAGATGTCGAGACGGCTGAGCACCTCGGCGCCCTCCTCGTCGTAGGCCTGCAGGATGCGCGGACCGCGGTTGGCCAGCATGAACGACGCCGCAGCGCCGGCGCCGAGCGCCTCGAGGGTCGTGGCGGGGTCGAGGCCCATCGCCTCGGCCAGTGCCAGCGCCTCGGCGGCGGCGGCGATGTGCACGCCGCACAGCAGCTGGTTCACGGTCTTGAGCGCCTGGCCGTCGCCGGGGCGGTCGCCGACCACGGTCAGCGTCGACGCCAGCCGCTCGAGCACGGGCTGCGCCTTCGCGCGCGCCTCGGGGGTCGCGCCGACGACGATGAGCAGGTCGCCGGAGCCCGCGCGGGCGGGGCCTCCGCTCAGCGGCGCGTCGACCAGCTCGATGCCGCGCTCGGCGAGGCCGGCGACGACGTCCGCGATGCCGTCGGTGCCGACGGTGCTCGTGAGGATGACGACGGCGCCCGGGCTCATGGCATCCGCCACGCCGTTCTCGCCGAACAGGACGTCGTTCAGCTGCGCGGAGTCGCGGACGGCGAGGAGCACCGCGTCGGCGCCCGTGACCGCCTCGCGGCCGGAGCCGCAGGGCACGACGCCGGCCTGCGCGCCGAGCTCGAGACGGGCGGGGGCGATGTCGAAGCCGCGGACGACGAGGTCCTGCGCCAGGTGCGAGGCCATCGGCAGGCCCATCGCGCCGAGGCCGAGGACGGCGACGGTGGTGGAAGTGGTCATAGCGGGTTTCCTTTCGGGACGTTCGGGGTGGATGCCGGGCCTCACGCCTGCGTGGCGGAGAGCTTCTCGACGGCTTCGGTGAGGCTGGTGTCGCTGCCGACGTTGCCGGCGAACACGATGTACGGGACGCCGACGGCGGTGCCGTCGGCCGGGCGCCACAGGGAGACGATCCCGGGGAAGAGCGAGCCCTGCACGGTCGCCCGCCCGATCGCGAGGCCGCGCGTGGCGACATCGCTGGAGGTGATGCCGCCCTTGGCGATCACGAACCGCAGCCGGCGCGCGGCGACGGTGCGCTGCACGATCTCGACGAGGGCGTCGGACACCTTGCGCGAGATCGCGAGGCTCTCGTCGGGGTCGTCGGTGCGGATGAGCGTGCGGCTGGAGTGCACGACGACGTCGGCGCCGTCGTCGAGCCCGGCGAGCACGTCGGAGACGGCTCCGTCGAGCGTGGCGCGCGCGATCGCGGGGTCGAGGATGGACGGCACGTCGACCTCGACGACGCGGGCCGACCGGCGGTTCGCGAGCAGGTGCGCGAGCTGACGGCTGGTCTGGCCCACGTGCGAGCCGACCACGATCAGACCGCCCGCGACGGCGTCCGCGTCGTCGGCGACGTCGATCTCGACCGGCGCGCTGACCTCCTGGCCGATGCGGGCCCGCACGAACGGCGGTCCGACCCGGTAGACGTACGAGCGCCCCTCGGCCTCGACGACCTCGAGGGCGAGCGCGAGCTGACGGAGGTCGTTCTCGACGACCACGTCGACCGCGAAGACGGAGCCCGCCGGCGCGTCGCGCAGGGCGGCGGCGATGCCGTCGGTGCCCCCGCGGATGACGTCGAGGGTGAGCTCGACGACCGCGTCGCCGGCGATCGCGCCGCCGGTCTTCTCCTCGACCCAGTCCGCGAGACGCGACGAGCGGTAGCCGAACGTGGAGTCGCGGGCGAACTCGCTCTCGCCCGCCGGCGTGACGTCGTCGCCCGAGACGAGGGCGTGCACGCCGCCGATCGTGACGCGTCCGGCGTCGGGGAAGGCGGGGACCAGGATCACGCCGTCGGGGCGGGACTCGCCGAGCGCGACGAGCGTGTCGGCGATGACGTCGGGCTCGAGGGGGAAGTGTCCGCGCAGGGTCGAGTCGCCGCGGCTGACGAAGCCGAGACGGATGCCGCGCGCCCGGGCGGCGGCGACGGCCGAGGTCACGGCCTCGCGGTTGATGCGTGCGGCCTCGTCGGGGTCGAAGCTGCGGGTGTTGGTGAGGACGTACACGGCGGTCGCGCCGGTGTCGAAGGCCCACTCGAAGTCCTCGACCTCCCAGCGGGTCAGGACGGGGAGGTCCGCCACCGACTGCGTGCCGGTGGGGTCGTCATCCAGGACGATCAGCACACGGCCGGACTCCGTCACCGAGCGGGCGATCTCGGCGGGATCGGCCGGCGCCTCGGCCGGGTAGGAGGCGAGAAGCTCCGTCACTGTCATTGCTGCAACTCCCATGTCGTCGATGACGTGGCGTCCTCATCGAACGTCACTGTCTGATATCAGCTATCAGATAGCTTACCGATGCGAGTCGGCGCGTGTCAACGGTCGTTCAGCACATAGGCGCGCAGATCGTCGAGGGTCTGCTGCATGTGCCCCTCCATCGCGGCGCGCGCGGCCACGGCATCCCGCGCCCGGAGGGCGTCGAGCACGCGCTCGTGCTCGACGAGGGCGTTGCGCTGGATCTGCGGCACGCGCGACGTCTCGGCCCGCCGGTCGGCGAGCACCCGCGTGAGCGGGGCGAACAGCGTCGCCAGGAAGACGTTGTCGGAGCGACGCATGATCAGGTCGTGGAACCGCAGGTCTCCCGCGACGAAGGCGTCGACGTCGCCGGCGTCGCTCGCGGCGCGCATCGCGTCGATGCAGGCCGCGAGCGCCTCGAGGTCGGCGTCGGTGATGCGCTCGGCGGCCAGCGCCGCCGCCTCGGCCTCGAACATGCGCCGCACGGCCACCAGCTGCACGGCCACGTCGCCGTCGCCGTGCACGCTGCGGTAGCGCAGCAGCGCGTCGAGCGACGCCCAGCGCTCGGGCGGTCGCACCGACGACCCGACGCCCGAGACCACCTCGATCACGCCCTGGGTCGAGAGCGACCGCATCGCCTCGCGCACCGTGAGCCGGCTCACGTCGAAGTCGGTGGCGAGCTCCGCCTCGCTCGGCAGCGACGCGCCGATCGCATAGACGCCGTCGACGATCCGCTCGAGCAGGCCGTTCTCCACCACGCTGACCAGCGACTTTCGCGCCATGTGCAGTCCTCCGCTCGCAGCCGATCGCTGCCGCCAACCCTAACGGCCGGGCGCACGCACGCGTCGGAGGAGACCGCCGGAGTCGGGCTCGGGACGACGCGACGCCCCCGCGCGCGCCGGGCGGGTCAGTGGATACACTCGGACGCAACGACACCGATCAAGGAGCTGATATGCCCGTCGCCACCCCTGAGCAGTACGCCGAGATGCTGGACCGCGCGAAGGCGGGCGGCTTCGCGTACCCCGCCATCAACGCGGCCAGTTCGCAGTCCGTCAACGCCGTGCTGCAGGGCCTCACCGAGGCCGGTTCCGACGGCATCCTGCAGGTCACGACCGGCGGCGCCGACTACTTCGCCGGCCACACCGTCAAGGCCCGCGCGACCGGCGCCCTCGCCTTCGCCGCCTACGTGCACGAGGTCGCCAAGAGCTACCCCATCACGGTGGCGCTCCACACCGACCACTGCCCGAAGCCCGCGCTCGACGACTTCGTGCGTCCGCTCATCGCCGCCTCGGAGGAGGTCGTCGCCGACGGCGGCCAGCCGATCTTCCAGTCGCACATGTGGGACGGCTCGGCCGTGCCGCTCGACGAGAACATCGAGATCGCGAAGGAGCTCCTCCCCCGCATCAAGAACATCAACGCCATCCTCGAGGTCGAGATCGGCGTCGTGGGCGGCGAGGAGGACGGCGTCAAGCACGAGGGCTCGAACGAGGCGCTCTACACGACCACCGCCGACGTCGCGAAGGCCGTCGAGGCGCTCGGCCTCGGCGAGCAGGGCCGCTGGATCGCCGCGCTGACCTTCGGCAACGTGCACGGCGTCTACAAGCCCGGCAACGTGAAGCTGCGCCCCGAGCTGCTCGGCGAGATCCAGGCCGGCATCGCGGAGCAGTTCGGCACCAGCCCGAAGCCCCTCGACCTGGTCTTCCACGGCGGCAGCGGCTCGACCGACGAGGAGATCGCCCTGGCCGTCGCCAACGGCGTCGTGAAGATGAACATCGACACCGACACCCAGTACGCGTTCACCCGCTCGGTCGCCGGCTTCATGTTCACCAACTACGACGGCGTCCTGAAGGTCGACGGCGAGGTCGGCAGCAAGAAGGCCTACGACCCGCGCGCGTGGGGCAAGATCGCCGAGTCGGCGATGGCCGCCCGCGTCGTCGAGGCCACGCGTCAGCTCGGCTCGTACGGCCAGTCCAAGAGCTGATCCGGCGGATCCGCGAGAGGCACCACGCGTGGCGTGGTGCCTCTCGGCGTTCCGGGCGACGGATGCCGGGACCCCGGCTCACCCGGCGAAGCGCTCGCCGTCGGGTGTGAGCACCCACCAGACGCCGTTGACGCCCTGTCCCTTGACGTCGCCGGCGGCGGTGTCGCCGACGAAGTAGTAGAGCGGCCAGCCGTTCAGCGTCACCTGCGTGGCGCCGTCGACGCCGGTGATCGTGCCGACCTCGCCGGTCACGCCCTCGACCGCAGGGGCCTCGGACTCGGTGGTCACGGCGGGCCAGTTCGCTGCGCACTGCCCCTCGCACGTGCTCGCCCCGGCGCCCTGCGTGTCGCTGTCGAACATGTAGACGGTCATGCCCTCACCGTCGACGACGATCTCGCCGAGCGACGAGTCCGCGACCATGAGCGCGGCGCCGCTCGTCGCCGCCGGCGGTGGGGCGCTCGCCTCGGGCGTGTCGTCGCCGTCGCCTGCGGGCGTGGACGAACAGCCGGCGAGGGCGACGGCGAGCAGTGCGGCGGCCAGCGCCGCTCGTATCCGGGTGGCAGTCATGACGGTCTCCTTCGATCTCGACCGCGGACGCGGCCGCCCGCGCTCGCGGACACCGGGATCACGACGCGGCGCCCGGAATGGTTCAGCGCGTCGCCGTCATTCCGCGATCGCGGCGCGCAGCAGCACCTTCTGCGTGGTCAGCGCGCGGACCTCGATCGCGGCGATGTCTTCGCGCGCCAGCTCGGTGCCCGCGCCGAGCCGCGCCGTCGTGCCCGGTCGGGCCCGCCACGTCGACAGCTCGCTCGTCGTCCCGTCGGCGGCGACCACGACGAGCACGTAGGGCCATCCGTCCGCGGGGACGTCGGCGTACGGCGCCTCGTCGTAGCGGCACGTCATCTCGATGCGGGTGCCCCACGCGACGTCGGCGAGCTCCACGGTGGCGCTGAGCGGGGCATCCGTCACGTTCTCGAGCGCGACGACCTCGGCGGCGCGCCCCGGCGCGAAGGCCGGCGTGAACACGACGACCAGGGCGACGACGGCGGCGGCCGCAGCGGCCAGCCCCGAGGCCCACCAGGCGCGCCGGCGC
>NZ_JBDIAB010000064.1:0-13360 GCF_039812165.1 Microbacterium sp. | reverse complement strand
CGCCGGGCCGTCGGTAGGCTCGGACGGGTGAGCATCGACCCCGACGACGCCCGCGCCGCGCGCCGGGCGGCCCGCGAGGGGCTCGGCGTCGCGCTCGCCACGAGCGCATACGGCGTGTCGTTCGGGGCTCTGGCGGTGGCGTCCGGTCTCGACGTCTGGCAGACGTGCGTCCTCAGCCTCGTGATGTTCACCGGCGGGTCGCAGTTCGCGTTCGTCGGCGTCGTCGCCGGCGGGGGACTGGCGGCGCTCCCCGCCGCCGTGGCCTCGGCGGCGCTCCTGGGCGTCCGCAACGTCGCCTACGCGGTGCGCATGTCGCCGCTCCTGGGCGGCGGGCTGTGGCGGCGTCTCGCGGCGGTGCAGTTCACGATCGACGAGTCGACCGCCGTGGCGCTCGCGCAGACCCGTGCGCGCGCCCGGCGGGTGGGCTTCTGGATCACCGGCATCGGCATCTACGTCGGCTGGAACCTGTCGACGCTCGCCGGCGCGCTGCTCGGCGACGTGCTCGGCGACCCGCGCGCGTACGGGCTCGACGCCGCGGCTGCGGCGGCCTTCCTGGCCCTGCTGTGGCCGCGCCTGCGCCTGCGCCAGCCGATCGTGGTGGGCGTCGCCGCCGCCGTCGTGGCGACCGTCCTCACGCCGGTGCTCATGCCCGGGATGCCGGTGCTCGTGGCCGCGCTCGTCGCGGTCGTCGTGGGCCTGTTCAACTGGTTCGGGACCCAGTCGCTCCCGCCCGCCGAGCCCGACGACGCGCCCGAACGGGAGGGACTGCCGTGACGCTGTGGAACGGCATCCTGCTCGCGGCGTGCGTGTGCGTCGCGCTCAAGGGCGTCGGCTACCTCATCCCGCCGACCGCGCTCGAGGCGCCGCGCCCGGCGCGCATCACCGACCTCCTCACGGTCGCGCTCCTCGCGGCGCTCGTCGCGGTGCAGACGCTCGCCTCCGGCACCGCGATCGTGGTCGACGCGCGCGTGCCCGCCGTGCTGGCGGCCGCGGGCCTCCTCGCCCTGCGCGCGCCGTTCCTCGTCGTCGTGGTCGCCGCCGCGGTCGTCGCGGCGCTCCTGCGCCTGTGGGGCTGGGCGGCCTGAAACGTAGACTGGCGGGGTGGGAGTCTCGGCGGCGCGCGTGGTCACGTGGATCGTGGCGTTCGTGGTGGGCGCGGTCTACGGCGTCGCCGGCACGATCGGGCAGGCGGCCGCGTGGGGCGTGCTCCCGGTGGGCCTGATCGTGGCGATCGCGGGCGTCGCCGCCCTCCTCGTCGCCATGCGCGTGCTGTCGGGCCGAGGGTCCGCGCTCGCGGCGGGCCTCGGCGTCATGGGCGCGACGCTGCTGTTCTCGGGCCGTGGGCCCGGCGGCTCGATCGTCGTCCCCGCGGCGGCCGAGGGGGCGCTGTCGACCGGCCTGGTGTGGACCGTCGCGCTGCCGGTGGTCGTCGCCGTCGTGGTGGCGTGGCCTGCCGCGGCTCGGCGCACGGCCACGAACTAGACTTGCCCCGTGACGTATGTGATCGCCCTGCCCTGCGTGGACGTCAAGGACCGCGCGTGCGTCGACGAGTGCCCCGTCGACTGCATCTACGAGGGGGACCGGATGCTGTACATCCACCCCGACGAGTGCGTCGACTGCGGCGCGTGCGAGCCGGTGTGCCCCGTCGAGGCGATCTACTACGAGGACGATCTGCCCGACGAGTGGCAGGACTACTACACCGCGAACGTCGAGTTCTTCGAGGAGCTCGGCTCGCCGGGCGGCGCGGCGAAGGTCGGCGTCATCCACTCCGACCACTCGATCGTCGCGGAGCTCCCGCCGCAGGCGCCCTGATGGCGGTCCGCGATCTCGCCGACTACCCGTGGGATGCCGTCGCGCCGTACGCGCGGACGGCGCGGGCGCACCCGGACGGCATCGTCGACCTGTCCATCGGGTCACCGGTCGATGCGACCCCCGCCGTCGTGGCGACGGCCCTGCGCGAGGCGACCGACGCCCACGCGTACCCGCAGACGGTGGGCACGCCGGCCCTTCGCGACGCGATCGTCGCGTGGTACGCGCGCCGACGCGGCGTGCCCGGGCTGACGGTCGAGAACGTCCTGCCCACGGTCGGATCGAAGGAGCTCGTCGCCCTCCTGCCGCTCCTCCTCGACCTCGGGCCCGGAGACGTCGTGGTGCATCCGCGCGCGGCCTACCCGACCTACGAGGTGGGCGCGCGGCTCGTGGGGGCGACGCCGTTCGCGTCCGACGATCCCGCGGAGTGGCCCGAGGGCACGCGCCTCGTGTGGCTGAACTCGCCGGGCAACCCGGACGGCCGCGTCCTCGGCGTCGACGAGCTGCGCGGCGCCGTCGCGCGGGCTCGCGAGCTCGGCGCGGTCGTGGCGTCCGACGAGTGCTACGCCGAGCTCGGCTGGGACGGCGAGTGGGCCGATGCCGGTCCCGCCGGCTCCGGCACCGTCCCGAGCGTCCTGGACCCGCGCGTGACCGACGGCGACCTCGACGGGCTCCTCTCGGTGTACTCGCTCAGCAAGCAGTCGAACCTGGCCGGCTACCGCGCCGCGTTCCTCGCCGGCGACCCGGCGCTCGTGGCGCGGCTGTTGACGGCTCGCAAGCACCTCGGGCTCATGCTGCCCGCGCCGGTGCAGGCGGCGATGGTCGCGGCGCTCGGCGACGACGCGCACGTGGTGGAGCAGAAGGCGCGCTACCGCGCGCGCCGCGAGGTGCTCCGACCCGCGCTGGAGGCGGCGGGCTACCGCATCGACCGCAGCGAGGGCGGCCTGTACCTCTGGGCGACCGCGGGCGAGGACGCCTGGACCACCCTCGGACGTCTCGCGGAGCTCGGCATCCTCGCCGGTCCCGGCCACTTCTACGGCGAGCACTTCCCGCAGCACGTGCGGTTCTCGCTGACGGCCACCGACGAGCGCATCGCCGCCGCGGCGCGGCGCCTGCGCGGCTGACGCGGCTCGGGCGCCGCCCCGCATGTTTCGGGCACGTTGCGTACGGAGCCGCGCGTCTCGGGACGTCGGTCACGACGGCTAGGCTGTAGCCACCGCGCTTGGACGACCCCGAGGAGGCTTCGTGAACGACACGGGCACCCCCCAGCTGGCCACCGTGACGGTCGGCGACAGGACCGCTCAGCTGCCCGTCGTCACGGGCACCGAGGGCACGCCGAGCGTCGACATCTCGACGTTCACGCGACAGACCGGCCACACCGCGCTCGACTACGGCTTCGTGAACACGGCCGCCGCGAAGTCCGCGATCACCTATATCGACGGCGATCAGGGGATCCTCCGCTATCGCGGCTACCCGATCGAGCAGCTCGCCACGCACTCCACGTACCTGGAGGTCGCGTGGCTGCTGCTCTACGGCGAGCTGCCGACGGTCGACGAGCTCGCCGCCTTCGACGACAAGGTGCGGCGGCACACGCTCCTGCACGAGGACCTGAAGCGGTTCTTCTCCGCGCTGCCGCACACCGCGCATCCCATGTCGGTGCTGTCGGCGGCCACGGCCGCCCTGTCGACCTACTACGAGCACCAGTCCGACCCGCACAACCCCGAGCACGTCGAGCTGAACACCATCCGCATGCTCGCCAAGCTCCCGGTCATCGCCGCCTACGCGCACAAGAAGAGCATCGGCCAGGCGATGCTCTACCCCGACAACTCGCTCAGCTTCGTCGACAACTTCCTCAAGCTCAACTTCGGGGTGCTCAGCGAGCTGTACGAGGTGAACCCGGTCATGTCGCGGGCGCTGGAGCGCCTGCTGATCCTGCACGAGGACCACGAGCAGAACGCGTCCACGTCGACCGTGCGGCTCGTCGGCTCCACCGGCGCGAACCAGTTCTCCTCGATCTCGGCCGGCATCAACGCGCTGTACGGCCCGCTGCACGGCGGCGCCAACGAGGCCGTGCTCGACATGCTCGCGCGCATCCGCGACTCCGGCGAGAGCGTGGAGCGCTTCGTCGAGCGCGTCAAGAACAAGGAGGACGGCGTCAAGCTCATGGGCTTCGGGCACCGGGTCTACAAGAACTACGACCCGCGCGCCCGGCTCGTCAAGGAGTCCGCCGACGAGGTGCTCGCCGCCCTGGGCGTCAACGATCCGCTCCTGGATCTCGCCAAGGAGCTCGAAGAGATCGCGCTCGCCGACGACTACTTCAAGGAGCGCCGCCTGTACCCCAACGTCGACTTCTACACCGGCGTCATCTACAAGGCGATGGGCTTCCCGACCCGCATGTTCACCGTGCTGTTCGCGATCGGGCGCCTGCCCGGCTGGCTCGCGCACTGGCGCGAGATGCAGGCCGACCCGCAGACCAAGATCGGCCGGCCGCAGCAGCTGTACGTCGGCTCGCCCCGTCGCGACTACCCGGGCGTCGGCTGATGCGCCTGCTCGTGCGCCGGCCGTCGCCGCGCCTCGCCGAGGGCGAGCTCACCCACATCGGCCGCGTGCCGGTCGACCCCGACCTCGCCCTCGAGCAGTGGCGGGGCTACGTCGACGTCTTCCGCGGGCGCGGGTGGGAGGTCGTGGAGATCCCGGCCGCCGACGGCCACCCGGACGGCGTGTTCGTGGAGGACACCGTCGTGGTCTTCGGCGACCTCGCGGTGATCACGCGGCCCGGCGTCGACTCGCGCCGCGGCGAGATCGACACGACCCGCGAGGTCGTGGCGACGACGGGGCTCGAGGTGGCCGCGATCGAGGAGCCCGGCACGCTCGACGGGGGCGACGTGCTCAAGGTCGGCCGCACCGCGTACGTCGGCGCCTCCTCGCGCACGAGCGCCGAGGGCATCGCCCAGCTGCGCGCACTGCTCGAGCCGCGCGGCTGGACGGTCGAGGCCGTGCCGGTGACCAAGGTGCTCCACCTCAAGAGCGGCATCACCGCGCTCCCGGACGGCACCGTCGTCGGGTACGAGCCGCTCGTGGACGACCCGGCGGGCTTCGCGCGCTTCGTCGGGGTGCCCGAGGAGCACGGCACCGCCGTCGTGGTCCTCGACGACGACACCGTGCTCATGTCGGCCGACGCGCCCGAGACGGCCGCGCTGTGGCGCGCCCGCGGGCTCGAGGTCGTGACCGTGCCCATCACCGAGTTCGAGAAGCTCGAGGGCTGCGTCACGTGCCTGTCCGTGCGCCTGCGCGACGCAGCCCCGGCGTAGGCTACTCCGCCTTGTCGGCCTTCTCGGCGGCGACGAGCTCGGCGGCGTAGTCCGGCACGTAGTGCGACAGGTCGCGCGGAGGCCGCTCGTACCCGCCGGTGTGCGGACGGGCCGGGATCTCCACGACCGGGCGCTCGACCACCCGGTAGGGGATCGACGAGAGCAGGTGCGAGATCATGTTGAGGCGGCTGCGGCGCTTGTCGTCCGACTCCACGACGTTCCAGCGCGCCTCGGGGATGTCGGTGTGCACGAGCATCGTGTCCTTCGCGCGCGAGTAGTCCTCCCACTTCGTGATCGACAGCACGTCGTTGGGCGAGAGCTTCCACTGGCGCATCGGGTCCTCGTAGCGCGAGCGGAACCGCTTCTCCTGCTCGACGTCCGACACGCTGAACCAGTACTTCAGCAGCAGGATGCCGTCCTCCACGAGCATCCGCTCGAAGATCGGCGCCTGGTGGAGGAACCGGTGGTACTGCGCGTTGGTGCAGTAGCCCATGACGTGCTCGACGCCGGCGCGGTTGTACCAGGAGCGGTCCATCAGCACGATCTCGCCGGCGGCGGGCAGGTGCGGCACGTAGCGCTGGAAGTACCACTGCGACTGCTCGCGCGAGGTCGGCGTGGGGAGGGCCACGACGCGCGTGACGCGGGGGTTCAGGTACTCGGTGACCCGCTTGATCGTGGAACCCTTGCCCGCGGCATCCCGGCCCTCGAAGATGACCACGATGCGGGCGCCGCTCTCCTGCACCCATGCCTGCATCTCCACCAGGTGGGCCTGCAGCTTCTTCAGTTCCTTCTCGTACAGCGCCTTCGGCACACGGCGTCCCATACCCGGTCCTCCTCGTTCGGTTTCCTCGACCCTAGAGGCTCGCGACACGCCGGCGCCAGGGCCGAGACCGTGGTTAACCGGCTCGTCCGCCCCGCGCGCACGTGTCGAAATGTTTCATCGGCCCCCGCGGACGCCGAGCCGTTCCGATAATGTCGCTGCACGCTCTGTCCGTGGAGCGCCTGAGTCGCACCCGCCGACACCCGACGAACCGAAGGACCAGCAGCCCATGACTCTGCGCTCACGCGCTCTCGCCGCCCTCGCCGCCGCCGCACTCGTGCTCTCGGCCGCAGCCTGCTCCTCCGGCGCTCCGGCGTCGTCGTCGAGCGCCGCCGCGGACGACAACCCGTACGGGCTGGTCCAGCCCGGCATCCTGCGCGCGGGCACGCTGACCGACGCGCCGCCGAACGTCTACATCGAGAACGGCGAGTTCACCGGCTTCGACAACGACCTGCTCCGCGCGGTCGCCGAGAAGCTCGACCTGCAGGTCGAGTTCGTCGGCACCGAGTTCAGCTCGCTGCTCGCGCAGGTGAAGACCGGCAAGTTCGACGTGGGCTCGTCGTCGGTGAGCATCACCGAGGAGCGCAAGAAGAACGTCGCCTTCACCAACAAGTACGACTTCGGCTTCCTCGGCCTCGTCGTGCCGGCCGGCTCCGACATCACCTCGTTCGACCAGCTCAAGGGCAAGCGCGTCGCGGTGGTCCAGGGCACGGTCCAGGACGACTACGCGACCAAGGCCGGCCTCGATCCGGTGCGCGTGAACGACTACAACGCCGCCGCCAACCAGCTCAACAGCGGCACCGCCGCGGCCTGGATCGCGCCCGACGTGATCGGCGTCAAGTACGTGGACGAGTCCGGCGGCAAGCTCGCCATCGCCGCCACGCAGCTGGACGAGAACGGCATGGGCTTCGTGGTGTCGCAGAAGAACACCGCACTCCTCGACGCGCTCAACAAGGGCCTCGACGAGGTCATCGCCGACGGCACGTGGGAGAAGCTGCAGAAGCAGTACTACCCCGACCGCGAGATCCCCGCGGACTTCGTGCCCGGCAGCGGCTCCGCGCAGTGACCGCGCGGCAGCCCCACGGCCTGAAGGAGCACCATGCCTGACGCCCTGAACAACATCCTGGAGACGTTCTTCGATCTCGACGCGATGGCGGCGGCGTTTCCGGAGCTCCTCACCGTGGGGCTGCCGAACACCCTGATCCTGGCGCTGTCGTCGGGCATCATCGGCACGATCCTCGGCATGCTCGTCGCCGTCGCCGGCCTCTCGCGGCACCGGTGGCTGCGCTGGCCGGCGCGGATCTACACCGACATCTTCCGGGGCCTCCCGGCCGTCGTGACGATCCTCCTGATCGGCGTGGGGCTCGCTCCGCTCGGCATGCAGATCTGGGGGCCGAACCCGTACCCGCTCGGCATCCTCGCCCTCTCGCTCATCGCGAGCGCGTACATCGGCGAGATCTTCCGCTCCGGCATCCAGAGCGTCGATCCGGGCCAGACCGAGGCCTCGCGCGCGCTCGGCTTCTCGCACGGCGAGTCGATGCGACTCGTCGTGATCCCGCAGGGCGTGCGTCGCGTCCTCCCGGCCCTGGTGAACCAGTTCATCTCGCTCATCAAGGAGTCCTCGCTCATCTACTTCCTGGGGCTCCTCGCCAACCAGCGCGAGCTGTTCCGGATCGGGCAGGATGCCGCGGCGAACACCGGCAACCAGTCCGCGCTGGTGCTCGCGGGCCTCTTCTACCTCGCCATCACCATCCCGCTGACGCACGTCGTCAACGCGATCGACAAGCGCCTGCGCGAGGGCCGCAAGGCCGACGGCAGCGACGACGGCGACAAGGGGGAGGACCCCGGTCCCGCACCGATCGCCCTGACCCAGGAGGCGCATTGAGCACCGAACCCGCCGCGGCGACGGCACACCTCGCGCCGCACAGCCACGGCATCAGCGTCGCGACCCGTGACGTCCACCTCGCCTTCGGGAGCAACCGCGTGCTGCGCGGCATCGACCTCGACGTGCCGGCGGCGACGACCGCGTGCATCATCGGGCCGTCGGGATCGGGCAAGTCGACGGTGCTGCGCATCGTGAACCGGCTGCTCGAGCCCGACTCGGGCGACGTGCTGCTCGACGGGCGCTCGGTGCTCGCCGACAACCCCGACAAGCTGCGACAGCGCGTCGGCATGGTGTTCCAGCACTTCAACCTCTTCCCGCACAAGACCGTGCGCGAGAACATCACGCTCGGTCTCACGAAGCTCAAGGGCCTGTCGAAGGATGCCGCGGCGGAGCGCGCCATCGAGGAGCTCGACCGCGTGGGCCTGGCCCACAAGGCCGACGTGCGACCGTCGCGTCTGTCCGGCGGGCAGCAGCAGCGCGTCGCCATCGCGCGTGCCCTGGCGATGGACCCCGAGGTCATGCTCTTCGACGAGTCGACGTCGGCGCTCGACCCCGAGCTCGTCAAGGGCGTGCTGGCGACCATGGCGGAGCTCGCGGCATCCGGCATGACGATGCTCGTGGTCACCCACGAGATGGGCTTCGCGCGCTCGGTGTCTCAGCAGGTGCTGTTCATGGACCAGGGGCGCGTCCTCGAGTCGGGCCCGCCGGAGCAGATCTTCGAGGCGCCCGAGAGCGAGCGCCTGCAGCGGTTCCTGTCCCAGGTGCTCTGAGGCCGGCGCCGCGGCGCCGCTGCGCCCCCGGGGTACGGCCGCCGTCAGGCGTGCAGCGCCTCGTTGAGGGTGACGCCCACGCCGCCGCGGCGGACGGCCTCGATCGCGCCGCTCAGCGAGTTGCGGCGGAACAGCAGGCCGTCGCGGCCGGACAGGTCGCCGCCCTTGACCACAGGGCGCGTGCCGTCGGCGCGGATCGGCTCGTCGGCGAGGACGATCTTCGATCCCGCGGTCACGTACAGGCCCGCCTCGACGACGCAGTCGTCGCCGAGCGAGATGCCGATGCCGGCGTTGGCGCCCAGGAGCGTGCGCGCCCCGATCGACACGCGGTGCGTGCCGCCGCCCGACAGCGTGCCCATGATCGACGCGCCGCCGCCGATGTCGCTGCCGTCGCCGACGACGACGCCCTGCGAGATGCGGCCCTCGACCATGGAGGCGCCGAGCGTGCCGGCGTTGAAGTTCACGAAGCCCTCGTGCATGACGGTGGTGCCGGGGGAGAGGTACGCGCCCAGGCGCACGCGCGCGGTGTCGGCGATGCGGACGCCGGGGGGCGAGACGTAGTCGGTGAGGGGCGGGAACTTGTCGAGGCTGTGCACGTGGATGCCGTCGCGGCGCAGCTGCGGACGGAGCCCGGCGGCGGCCGCGGGGTGCATCGGGCCGGCGTTGGTCCACGCGACGATGGGCAGGTGCCCGAAGACGCCGTCGAGGTTCACCTCGTTCGGCGCGGTGAGACGGTGCGAGAGCGCGTGCAGGCGCAGGTACGCGTCGACCGTGCCGGCCGGCGGCGCGTCGAGGTCGATCTCGGCGACGACGACCTCGAGCTCGACGGCCCGGCGCTCGTCGGGCCCGGCGAACGGCTCGAGCGCGCTCGTGTCGGCGTCGGCCGGCGCACGGCCGTGCTCCGGCTCCGGGAACCAGGCGTCCAGGATCGTCCCGTCGGCATCCACCGTCGCCAGGCCCGCACCCCATACCCACCGCTGTTCGCTCATCCCTCCAGATTAGCGGGCGCACGCGGATCGCTAGACTCGGGGGATGCCCCGGCTCGATCTCACCGCCTCCAGCATCGACCTCACCCGCGCGATCTGCGACGTCCCGAGCGTGTCCGGGGACGAGGCCGTGCTCGCCGACGCGATCTTCGACGCCGTGCGCGACCTCGCGCACCTGGACGTCTACCGCGACGGCGACACGATCGTCGCCCGAACCAGCCGCGGGCGTGCCCAGCGGGTCGTGATCGCGGGGCACATCGACACCGTCCCGATCAACGGCAACGTGCCGACCCGCGACGAGATCGAGGACGGCGTGCACTACCTGTGGGGGCGGGGCACGGTCGACATGAAGGCCGGCGTCGCCGTGCAGCTCAAGCTCGCCCACGAGCTGACCGACCCCCGCGTGGACGTGACCTGGATGTGGTACGACCACGAAGAGGTGGATGCCGATCTCAACGGCCTCACCCGGCTCTCGCGCACGCGGCCCGACCTGTTCGAGGGCGACTTCGCGATCCTCGGCGAGCCGACGAACGGCGAGGTCGAGGGCGGCTGCAACGGCAACCTCCGTGCGATCGTGCGCACGCACGGCGTGCGGGCGCACAGCGCGCGCGCCTGGGTGGGCGAGAACGCGATCCACATGGCCGCGCCCATCCTCACCCGGCTCGCCGAGCACCGTCCCCGCACGGTCGAGGTCGAGGGGCTCGCCTACCGCGAGGGACTGAACGCGGTGCGCATCGGCGGCGGCATCGCCGGCAACGTCATCCCCGACCTGTGCGAGGTCGAGGTCAACTACCGGTTCGCGCCCAGTCGCGACGCGGCCACCGCCACGCAGCACGTGCGCGACGTCTTCGCCGGCTTCGAGGTCGAGATCGTCGACCTGGCCGTCGGCGCGCGTCCCGGGCTGGACGCGCCGCTCGCGCAGGAGTTCGTCGCCGCGGTCGGCGCGGTGCCGCGTCCGAAGTACGGCTGGACCGACGTCGCGCGGTTCTCGGCGCTCGGCATCCCCGCCGTCAACTACGGGCCCGGCGATCCGCGTCTGGCGCACCACGACGAGGAGCGCGTCCCGCTCGCGCAGATCGAGGACGTCGAGCGGGGTCTGCGAGCGTGGCTGACCTGACGCATGCCGCACGCGGCATGCGTCTGCCGGTCCCGCTGAGGGTCGCCGCGGTCTATCTCGCCGCGCGCGTCCTCACGACGCTGTTCTTCGTCGTCGCCGCCGAGCTGTCCACGGCATCCTCGCGTCACGGCGCGCACGCCACGATCGGCTCGCTCGCGATGGGCTGGGACGCGCAGTGGTACTGGGTGGTGGCGACGCACGGCTACCCCGCCGAGCTGCCGCAGAGCCCCGACGGCGCGATCACGCAGAACGCGTGGGCGTTCCTGCCCCTGTATCCCGCGCTCGCCCGGCTGCTCTCGTTCGTCACGGGGTCGTACCCGGTCGCCGCGATCGCGCTGTCGGTCGTGGCCGGCTACCTCGCGTGCCTCGCGCTGCACGCGCTGCTGCGGGCCCGGCTCGGCGAGGTCGCGACGATGTGGGCCGTGACGTTCTTCGCCGCCGGCCCCCTCGCCGCGCTCTTCCAGGTGGGCTACGCCGAGTCGCTGTTCCTCCTGTGGCTCCTGCTCGCGCTCGGCTGCGTGCAGCGGCGGCGCTACGGCTGGCTCTACCTGCTCGTGCCGCTCATGGGCTACACGCGACCCGGCGTGCTCGCGTTCTCGCTGTTCCTCGCGCTGTACGGATGCCGGCGATGGCTCCGCCGCCGCTCCGACCCGCTGCCGGGTCGCGAGATCGTCCACATCGTGGCGCTGGGCCTCCTCGCGGCGGCGGTCGGGTTCTCGTGGCCGGTGATCGCAGGGCTCGTCACGGGCGACCCGGCGGCATACCTGCAGACCGAGCTGTCGTGGCGGCGCATCTGGCTGCCGGACTCCCCGGAGTCGTTCGTGCCCTTCGACGGCGTGCTGCACGCGGTGGAG
Source organism: Microbacterium sp. (assembly GCF_039812165.1). Taxonomy (GTDB): domain Bacteria; phylum Actinomycetota; class Actinomycetes; order Actinomycetales; family Microbacteriaceae; genus Microbacterium. The sequence goes on along the minus strand of NZ_JBDIAB010000064.1, from coordinate 1,808 downwards.
CTGTGGTCGGGCGTGTGGGGCGTGCCCGCCACGGTCGGTTACGCCGCGCTCGCGGCCGGCCTCGCCGTGGTCGCCGCGGCGCTCGTGCTCGACCCGCGCGTGCGCCGCACCGGCATCGAGGTGCGCCTGTGGTCGGCGAGCTACCTCGTGTACCTGCTCGCCGTGTTCTTCCCGCAGTCGAGCACGTTCCGGCTGCTCGTGCCCCTCGCGCCGCTCGCCGGGGCGTTCGCGGTCCCGCGGTCGATCGTGTGGCGCGCGGGGGTGCTGGTGGCGGGTCTGGCCGCGCAGTGGTGGTGGATCCACGAGATGTACGGGCTCGGCGACACGGCCTGGCGCGTGCCCTGACACGCGGATGACCGCCCCCGGTCGCACCGCCCGCTAAACTTGACGGGTAGTCCGCGAACGAAAGGGAACCGCGATGGCAGCCATGAAGCCGCGAACCGGAGACGGACCGATGGAGGCCGTGAAGGAGGGGCGCCTGATCATCGTGCGTGTTCCTCTCGAGGGCGGCGGGCGTCTGGTCGTATCCGTCAACGACGACGAGGCAAAGGAATTGCACAGCGTCCTCGGTGAGGTCGTCGGCGCCGCCTGACACGTCCTTCAGACATGGAGAACGGCCGGTCCCGCGGGACCGGCCGTTCTCCATGTCTGCGGATCGCCGTCCGCGCCGCGCGGGCGTCAGTGCGCGCGGTCGGCGGCGACGGTCGTCAGCTGCAGCAGTCCCTCGCCGACGATCGAGAGGGCGCCGAGGACGGCGGGCGAGGCCTGGGTCTCCTGGATCAGCGAGCGGTAGAGGGTCGTCACGTGGTCGCGGCGCACCGGGTCGGCCACCGCGCCGCCCGCGAGCACGCGGGGGATCAGCACGGTGCCGCCGGCGCGCACGAGGCGCAGGCCGTGCTCGACGTACTCGATGACGCTCTCCGGATCGGCGTCCACCAGCACGATGTCGTACGACGCCTCGTTCATGCGGGGGAGGACGTCCGCGGCGCGGCCGGCGATGAACCGCGCGCGGGCCGGCGGGATCTTGGCATCGGCGAACGCGCGACGCGCGGCGGCCAGGTGCTCCGGCTCGTTGTCGATCGTCGTGAGGGTCGCGCGCGGCGAGCCGTGCAGCAGCCACAGCCCCGACACGCCGCCGCCGGTGCCGATCTCGACGATGTTGAGCGCGTTCGCCGCCGCGGCGATCACGGCGCACTGCGCCCCCACCGGCGCGCTGATCGGGTCGGCCCCGAGCTCGAGTGCGTGCGCGCGTGCGCGTGCGCACGCCTCCGGTTCGACCGTCGCCTCGTCGGCGAACCTGCGGATCGCGTCGAAATCGCCCATGCGTGGACCTCCACCGCCAGCGTACGGGGCCGGGCGGCATCCGGCGATCAGGCGCACGGGTAACCTTGAGCCATGTTCTTCGGGCTCGACATGGAGAAGCTCATCCTGCTGGGCCTCCTCGCCGTGCTCCTGCTCGGTCCCGAGCGCCTGCCGCGCTACGCCGAGGCCCTCGCGAGGCTCACCGTGCGGGCCCGCGAGTGGCTCAACGGCGCGAAGTCGCGCGTCAAGGAGGAGATGGGCGACGACTTCGACGACATCGAGTGGCGCAAGCTCGACCCCCGTCAGTACGACCCGCGACGCATCATCCGCGACGCGCTCCTCGACGACGCTCCGGTGCGTCCCGTGGCGGCCACGAACGTGCTGCATCCGGCGCCCTCGGCCCTCGGCGGCGCGCGCCGACCGATCGTCGAGCGGACGGCATCCCCCGACGACCCGCCCGCGACGGTGCCGTTCGACTCCGAGGCGACCTGACCGGCGGAGCGTGC
>NZ_JBDIAB010000063.1:0-13732 GCF_039812165.1 Microbacterium sp. | reverse complement strand
CGACCACGGTCTCGTCGCAGGCCGGCGACGCCTCGCGCACGGCCGACCGAGACGACGACCGCGGCGCCGGCGAGCGTCGCGACGCCGGCGGCGCGACGGCGGATCTGCCGGCATCCGACGCCGCGTCTCTGCGCGACGCGGCGACGGCCGCCCTGTCGGCGTCGGGCGGGTCGGGCGTGAGCTCGATCGACGTCGAGCCGGGCGGCTACGAGATCGAGGTGCGGCTCGACGGCACGACGGATGCCGACGTGTTCGTCTCCGCGGACGGGACCGTGTCGGCACCGTACGACCGCGACGGCGACCCGACCCCGGAGCCCGAGCTCGACCTCGCGCGGATCGAGCGCATCGTGGCGGCGGCGCAGGAGGCGGCGTCGTCCGTGGCCACGGGTGTGGTCGTCGACTCGATCTCGACGTCGGACGACCGGGGCGTCGCCTTCGAGGTGACCTTCCGCGACGGACGCGGCGGCGAGGTCGAGGTGGCGCTCTCCGACGACCTCGCGGTGGTCGCCACGGACGTCGACGACTGAGCGGTCCTCCGTCGCATCGGCGACGGAAGAGAGAAGCCCTCTCGAGGAGTCCAGCCCCAGCTGGAGACCTCGAGAGGGCTCGCCATTCTTTTCCCGGATGGCACGGGAGCTGCGACTGTGTCGCGGCATTTCACGGCTGTCTACCCCAGTATGCAGCCGGCGTCTCGGGTACAGAAGAGACTGTAGCGCGCACGTCCCTTGTCCACCAAATGGGGGACAAGACTGATTGCTGAGTGTTTGCTGAGAATGGCGGCGAGGCTGATCGCGGGGTGGAACGGGCCCGCACATCCCGCACTATCTGAGTGAGTGCTCACTCAGTTACACTGGTGCGATGCACGAGTCGAGACGGCGAAGGATGACGCGCGACGAGCGGCGCGAGGCGATCGTGGACGCCACGATCCCGCTCCTCACCGCGCACGGGCGCGAGACGACCTCGAAGCAGATCGCCGAGGCGGCCGGCGTCGCCGAGGGCACCATCTACGCGGTGTTCGACGACAAGGAGGAGCTGATCTCCGCGTGCGTGCACCGCTGCCTCGACAGCACGACGATGGCCGCCCGGATAGCCGGGCTCCCGCGCCAGCGCGCCCTTGCCGACCTGATCGACCGCCTCATCGAGCTGACGCAGCAGCGCGTCGCCGACACGTTCGCACTGCTGAGCGTGCTGCGCATCCGTCCCGGCGACGGTCGGCTGCCCGACCGCCGTTCCATGCACGACGAGGCGGTCACCGACGCGATCGCCGACCTGCTGCTGCCCTACCGCGACGAGCTGCGCGTCGCGCCGCGTCGCGCCGCCCAGGTGATCCGCCGCACCGCGTTCGCCATGACGCATCCCATGCTCGCCGGCGGCGAGCCGTGGACGCCCGCGGAGATCCGCGAGCTGCTGCTGCACGGCATCGCCGTGCCCGAGATCTCCACGGCGCCCGAATCCGCGCTCCGCGCACACTGACCGCTCCGACGCACACATCCACCGAGAGGAAGAAGCGGGCCATGCTGCTCCGACTGCTCATCCGATACCTCAGGCCCTACTGGCCGCTGCTGCTCGGCGTCGCCGCGTTCCAGGGACTGCAGGCGTGGGCGACCCTCGCGCTGCCGGCGCTGAACGCCGACATCATCGACCACGGCGTCGCCAAGGGCGACACCGGCTACATCCTCGCCACCGGCGGGTGGATGCTGCTCATCACGCTCGGGCAGGTGATCTGCACCGTCACGGCGGTGTTCTTCGGGGCCCGCGTCGCGATGGCCGTCGGCCGCGACCTGCGCCGCGACGTGTTCCGCCGGGTGGGCGCGTTCTCGGAGCGCGAGGTGTCGAGCTTCGGCGCGCCGAGCCTCATCACCCGCTCCACGAACGACGTGCAGCAGGTGCAGATGCTCGTGCAGATGACGTGCACGCTGTTCGTCTCCGCGCCCATCCTCGCGATCGGCGGGGTCGTGGCCGCGATCCAGATCGAGCCCGGCCTGAGCTGGCTCATCGCGGTGTCGGTGCCGGTGCTGCTGATCGCCGTCGGGCTCATCGTCACGCGCATGGTGCCGCTGTTCCGGGTCATGCAGAAGCGCCTCGACCGCGTCAACGCGGTCCTGCGCGAGCAGCTCACCGGCATCCGCGTGATCCGGGCCTTCGTGCGCGAGCCGCTGGAGACCGACCGCTTCGACGTCGCGAACGTCGAGATCACCGACACGGCGACGCGGGCCGGCAACTACATGGCGCTCATGTTCCCGATCGTGATGGCCGTGCTGAACGTCTCCAGCGTCGCGGTGCTGTGGTTCGGCGCGTTCCGCGTCGAGAACGACGGCATGGAGGTGGGCACGCTCTTCGCGTTCCTGCAGTACCTCATGCAGATCCTGATGGCCGTCATGATGGCCACGTTCATGTTCACGATGATCCCGCGCGCGGCGGTGAGCGCGGGCCGCATCGGCGAGGTGCTCGACACCGCGTCGTCGGTCGTCGCACCCGTCGCGCCGGTCACGGCGCTGCGCTCGCACGGCACCGTCGAGCTGCGGAACGTGTCGTTCTCGTACCCCGGCGCCGAGCAGCCGGTGCTGCGCAACCTCGACTTCCGGCTCGAGCCGGGCACCACGACGGCGGTGATCGGATCGACCGGCGCGGGCAAGACGACGCTCGTCAACCTGCTGCCGCGGCTGTTCGACGCCACCGAGGGGGCCGTCCTCGTCGACGGCGTCGACGTGCGCGAGCTCGACCCCGACGTGCTCGCCGCGCGCATCGGCCTCGTGCCGCAGAAGCCGTACCTGTTCGCCGGCACGATCGCCTCGAACCTCCGATACGGCGATCCGGATGCCACGGACGCCGAGCTGTGGCACGCGCTCGAGGTCGCGCAGGCCCGCGACTTCGTCGCCGCGATGCCGGACGGGCTCGAGTCCGTCGTCGCCCAGGGCGGCACGAGCGTGTCGGGCGGCCAGCGCCAGCGCCTCGCGATCGCCCGCGCGCTGGTCAAGCGCCCCGAGATCTACGTGTTCGACGACTCGTTCTCGGCCCTGGACGTCGCCACCGACGCGAGGCTCCGCCGAGCGCTCGACCGCGACGTCGGCGACGCCACACGGTTCGTGGTGGCCCAGCGGGTGTCGAGCATCGTCGACGCCGACCAGATCCTGGTGCTCGAGCACGGCGAGATCGTCGCGCGCGGCACCCACGACGAGCTGCTGCAGATCTCGGAGACCTACGCCGAGATCGTCGCCAGCCAGCTGAGCGCCGAGGAGGCCGCAGCATGAGCGCCGCAGACCGCGACCGGCAGACCGCCCCCGTGGCGACGCAGCCGCGTCCCCGCGCCGGCGGCGGACCGTTCGGCGGACCGCAGCTGCCGGCACAGAAGGCGATGCAGTTCGGCCCCAGCGCGAAGCGGCTGATGGGGCGTCTCCGCCCCGAGGCGTGGCCGGTCGTGCTCGTCACGGTGCTGGCGATCGTCGGCGTCGTGTTCGCCGTGCTCGCGCCGAAGATCCTCGGCCAGGGCACGAACATCATCTTCGAGGGGTTCATCTCGTCGCAGCTGCCGGCCGGCACCACGAAGGACCAGGTGATCGCGGGACTGCGGGCGCAGGGCAACGACCAGCAGGCCGACCTCGTGTCGTCGATGGACCTGCGCCCGGGCGAGGGCATCGACTTCGGCGCACTCGGCACGGTGCTCCTGATCGTGCTGGGCCTGTACGTGCTGTCGGCGCTGTTCCTGTGGCTGCAGGGGTTCGTGCTCAACGGCGCCATCCAGCGGACGATCTACCGGCTCCGCTCCGACGTCGAGGACAAGATCAACCGCCTGCCGCTGTCGTACTTCGACCGGCTGCAGCGCGGCGAGGTGCTCTCGCGCGTCACCAACGACATGGACAACGTGTCGCAGACGCTGCAGCAGACACTGTCGCAGGCGATCACGTCGGTCTTCACGATCGTCGGCGTGATCGTGATGATGTTCGTGATCTCGCCGCTCCTGGCCCTCGTCGCCCTCGTCACGATCCCGCTCACGATGTTCGTCACCGTGGTGATCGCCAAGCGCTCGCAGCGCATGTTCGTGGCGCAGTGGCGGCACACCGGCGAGCTCAACGCGCGCATCGAGGAGACCTACACGGCGCACGCGATCGTGAAGGCGTTCGGTCGCCAGCGCGACGTCGACGCGGCGTTCGACGCGAAGAACGACGAGCTGTTCGCGGCGTCGTTCGGCGCCCAGTTCGTGTCGGGCATCATCATGCCCTCGATGATGTTCATCGGGAACCTCGTGTACGTCGCCATCGCCGTCGTGGGCGGGTTGATGGTCGCCGGCGGCACGCTGCTCCTCGGCGACGTGCAGGCGTTCATCCAGTACTCGCGCCAGTTCACCCAGCCCCTCAGCCAGCTGGGGTCGATGGCGAACCTGCTGCAGTCGGGCGTGGCATCCGCCGAGCGCATCTTCGAGCTGCTCGACGCCGAGGAGGAGACTCCCGACCCGGCGGATCCCGAGGCGCCGCCGGCGGCCGCGGGCGGCGCGCGCGTCGCGTTCGAGGACGTGTCGTTCCGCTACGAGGCCGACAAGCCGCTCATCGAGCACATGGACCTCGTCGCCGAGCCGGGGTCGACGATCGCGATCGTCGGCCCGACCGGAGCCGGCAAGACGACGCTCGTGAACCTGCTCATGCGGTTCTACGACGTGGATGCCGGGCGCATCACCCTCGACGGCGTCGACGCGCGCCGCATGACGCGGGACGAGCTGCGCGGCCGCACCGGCATGGTGCTGCAGGACACGTGGCTGTTCGAGGGCACGATCCGCGACAACATCGCGTACGGGCGGCCGGACGCCACCGAGGAGGAGATCCACGAGGCGGCCGTCGCCGCGTACGTCGACCGGTTCGTGCACGCGCTGCCCGACGGCTACGACACGGTGCTCGACGACGAGGCGGGCAACATCTCGGCGGGGGAGCGCCAGCTCATCACGATCGCGCGCGCGTTCCTGGCCCGCCCGCAGGTGCTCATCCTCGACGAGGCGACGTCGTCGGTCGACACGCGCACCGAGGTGCTCGTGCAGAAGGCGATGCAGCGGCTGCGCGCCGACCGCACGAGCTTCGTGATCGCGCACCGGCTCTCGACGATCCGCGACGCCGACGCGATCGTCGTGATGGAGCACGGCTCGATCGTCGAGCAGGGGTCGCATCGCGAGCTGCTCGCGGCGAAGGGCGCCTACTGGCGGCTGTACGAGTCGCAGTTCCAGCACGCGATCGACGAGGCGTGACCCCCATGGCCCGACGCCGGCTCGTCTGGAAGGATCCGGGCATGGACGCTCTTCGGATCGGCATCGTGTGGAACCCGTCGAAGACCTCGAAGGAGGAGCTCGAGAGCGGGCTGACGGATGCCGCGGCATCCGCCGGCGCGGAGCCGCGGGTCACGTGGTGGGAGACCACTCCCGACGACGCCGGCCAGGGGGCGGCCGCGAGCGCGCTGGCGGACGGCGCCGACGTGATCGTCGCCGCGGGCGGCGACGGCACGGTGCGCGCGGTCGCCGAGCACCTCGCGCACGAGGAGGCCGACGCGGAGCTCGGCATCGTGCCGCTCGGCACCGGCAACCTCCTCGCCCGCAACCTGGGGGTGCCGCTGGACGACCTGCCCGCCGCGTTCGGTCGCGTGCTCGCCGGCACGGCGCGACCGGTCGACGTGGGCTGGGCCGAGGTCGACCTCGACGGCGGCACCGAGCGGCACGCGTTCGCGGTGCTCGCGGGCTTCGGCATCGACGCGCACATGATCGCCGAGACCGACGACGACCTCAAGGACAAGGCCGGCTGGCTCGCCTACGTCGAGTCGCTCGGCCGGGCGTTCACGGCCAGCGAGGTCATCGACCTCCGTCTCGCCGTGGACGACGGGGAACCGGCCGACGCGCGCGCCCATACGGTGCTCGTCGGCAACTGCGGCATGCTGCAGGCGGGTGTGACGCTGCTGCCCGACGCCGATCCCTCCGACGGCGAGCTGGACCTGCTCGTCCTGAGCGCCGACGGTGCCGTGCAGTGGCTCGACACCATCCGCAACCTGGTGTGGGACAACGGCATCCGGCGCCTGCTCACCGGGACGAACGGCACCGAGAGCTCCGACAGCGCCGCGCACGGCCGCGTGCGGCGGCTCCGCGTCGAGCTCGGAGAGCCCCGCGTGTTCGAGATCGACGGCGAGGACCTCGGCGAGACGCAGCGCGTGACGATCACCGTGCAGCCCGGAGCCGTCCGCATCCGCTGAGGCGGGCGGCGCCGTCGGCGGGACGCGGCCGGGTCAGACCCGGCGGTACTGCGCGGCCATCGGGCAGTCGAACGGGTCGCGGGCGGCCAGCCCCACGCGGTTGAGGTGCTCGATGACGATCGCGTACGAGCGCAGCAGCGACGTCTCGGTGTACGGCACGTCCAGCGCCTCGCAGTGATCGCGCACGATCTCGCGCGCCTTCGACAGGTGCGGCCGCGGCATGCTCGGGAAGAGGTGGTGCTCGACCTGGTGATTGAGGCCGCCCATGAGCCACGTCGCCCACCAGCCGCCTCGGATGTTGCGCGACGTGTAGACCTGCTTCGAGAAGAAGTCGAGCTTGGCGTCCTCGGCGATCACGGGCATGCCCTTGTGGTTGGGCGCGAACGAGGCGCCCATGTAGACGCCGAAGACGGCCAGCTGCACACCCAGGAACGCGAAGGCCATGCCGAGGGGCAGGAACAGGAACAGCGGCACGAGCAGGACGGCCCAGCGCGCCGCGATGATGCCCAGCTCCGTCCATCGGCCCTTGACCTGTCCCGGCGACAGGAGGTGCTTGAGCCCCAGATAGTGCAGGTTGAGCCCCTCGAGGGTCAGCAGGGGGAAGAACAGCCACCCCTGTCTGCGGGTGATGAGCCGGATGAGGCCGCGGGACTGCGCGGCGTCCTCCTCGAGGAACGAGATCGTGTCGACCTCGATGTCGGGGTCCTTGCCGACCCTGTTCGGGTTGGCGTGGTGGCGGGTGTGCTTCGCGTCCCACCACGCGTAGCTCATCCCGACCACGCCGGCGAGGATGCGGGCGAGCCGGAAGTTCGCCGGTCCGGAGGCGAGGATCTGCCGGTGTGCGGCCTCGTGGGCCAGGAAGGCGATCTGCGTGAGCAGGATGCCGAGCGCACCGGCGATCAGGAGCTGGAACCAGCTGTCGCCGAGGAGGACGAACCCGGCCACGCAGCCGGCGAGCCCGAGGAGCAGGGCGCCGCCGACGAGCGCGTAGAAGCCGCGCGTGCGGGCCAGCAGCCCCGTCTCACGGACGACCTGCGACAGCTGCGTGTACGCGCGCGTCATGTGCGGGAACGTCTCGGTGCCGGCGTACGTCTGACGCACGCGTCCGAGCGTGGATGCCGGGGCGGTGAGGGTGGAGGAGGCGATGGCGCTACCCGTTTCGATCGGCCACGACGCGTGCGTGGTCAGTGCGGAGCCATGGGCGGTCGCCGATCGCTAGGCCCACCGTACCCGTCCGCTCATGCGCGCAGAGGCATGCGGTCCGGATGCCCGGTGTCCTCCCAGGCGGTGCACGTCGGGCCGGCGAGGCAAGAAGATGCCCGGTGGCCGGCGGCACACGGCCGCCGTGCCACCGGGCACGTTCAGGAGGATCAGATCACGCGGATGCTGGTGGCCTGGAGGCCCTTCTGACCGCGCTCGGTGTCGAACTCGACCTTCTGCGCGTCCTCGAGGTTGCGGTGGCCGGTGCCGACGATCGCGCTGAAGTGGGCGAACACGTCGGCGGAGCCGTCGTCGGGTGCGATGAACCCGTATCCCTTGTCGGAGTTGAACCATTTGACGGTGCCGGTGGCCATGACGTCATTCCTTCGGTGTTGAGGGCCGCCGGAGCGGCCCGTAGACCGGCGTCGATGAATCCGACGCCGGGGGCTTCACCGTACCCCACCGCGGCTGTGGACAGTCTCGACGGAGGGGCGGGTCGGATGGCTACGCTGGCGCGATGACCGACCGGGCGCACGCGTGAACGCCGCCGCGAGCGGCATCCTTCCCGCCGTCCTGACGATCGCGGCCTTCGCCGTGTTCGCCGTCGTCGGCGTGCGGCTCGCCGCGATCGACGTGCGCGAGCACCGGCTGCCCAACCGCCTCGTGCTGCCGCTGTACGCCGTCGGGCTCGTCCCCGCCGCCGTGGCGCTCGCGGCGGGGGAGCCGACGGCGTCGCTCCGGGCGCTCCTGGCCGCGGCGGCGCTCTTCGCGTTCTACTACGTGCTGCACCGCGCGGGCGGCGGCATGGGCGCGGGCGACGTCAAGCTGGCCGGCGCGATCGGTCTCTTCCTCGGTGTCCTCGGCTGGACCGAGACGATCCTCGGCGCGGTCGCCGGCTTCGTCCTCGGCGGCCTCTGGAGCCTCGCTCTCGTCGCCGCGCGACGCGCCGGCCGCGGCACGCGCATCGCCTTCGGGCCGTTCATGCTCGCGGGCGCCTGGGGCGCGATCGCGTGGTCGCTCCTGGCCTCGTGACCGCGCACGGCAGGTATCGTGGCCGCCATGGCCGGACCGAACCTCCTCCAGCGCGTCATCGCCCGGGCCCTGACGCTGAAACCGGTGCGGGCGTTCCTGCGGTACTCGGAGCATCGCGGCCCGACGCTCGCCGACAGCGTCACCTACCGGGCCCTGTTCAGCATCTTCGCCGGCGTGCTGCTCGGCTTCTCGATCGCGGCGCTGTGGCTCGCCGGCAATCCGCAGGCGTGGCGCGCGCTCATCGACGCGGTGGATGCCGCCATCCCCGGCCTCGTCGGCGACGACGGGATCATCAAGCCGTCGTCGATCGAGGCGCCGGGGGGCCTGTCGATCGCGACGGCGGTCTCGCTCGTCGGTCTCGTCGGCGCGGCGATCGGCGCCATCGGGTCGTTGCGCATCGCGATCCGCACGATCGCCGGCACCGTGTCGGACGACGTGCTCTGGTACTGGGTGCTGCTGCGCAACCTCGCGCTCGCGGTGGGCATCGGCGGTGCGCTCGCCGCGTCGGCGGCGGTCACGTTCTTCGGCACGGCGGGCGTGGGGGTCGTCATCGGCTGGCTGGGCCTTCCCGGCGATCACGTCCTGGCCGCCACCGCCTCCCGCTCGGTGGCGGTGCTCGTGACCTTCCTCCTCGACGCCGCGATCATCGCGGTGCTGTTCCGCGTGCTGTCGGGCATGACCGCGCGCGGGCGGGCGCTGTGGAGCGGCGCGCTGGTCGGCGGTCTCGGCCTCACGGTGCTGCAGCAGCTGTCCGGGCTGTTCGTCGGCGGTGCGGCATCCAACCCCCTCCTCGCCTCGTTCGCCTCGCTCATCGCGCTGCTGCTGTGGGTGAACCTGTCGGCGCAGGTGATCCTGATCGCGTGCGCCTACATCGTCACGGGCGTCGAGGAGGGCGCCGACCGGGTGCGCGCACGGCACGGCGCGTCGACCTTCGCGCAGCGTCGCGTGCGGAGCGCGGAGGACGCCGTGGCCGCCGCGACCGAGGAGCTGCGCCGCGCGCGCGAGGCTCGCGCGGCCGAGCTCGACCGCTCCTGAACGACGCGCGCACGCGTGTTGCGTTTTCGCGCATCCGCCGAACGGCATGTACCTTCCTATCTGTGCCCGAGAACGCAACCGCACCCGCTGCCCCTGTCGACGCGCATCCCACCGGCGCCACGCACCCGATCGCCCTCGCCCCGGTGACCGGCCCGCCGAGCTCCGTCGACGGCTTCGTCCGCCAGTTCCTGCTCAACCTGAACTTCGACCGCGGCGTGCCGCTCTCGGCGTCGAGCACCACCGACCAGTACACCGCCCTCGCGTACACCGTGCGCGACTACCTCATGGCGCGCTGGCTCGAGGATCTCCGCCGTCAGCGCGAGACGCAGTCCAAGGGCGTCTGCTACCTCTCCGCCGAGTACCTGCTCGGCCGCCAGCTCGACAACAACCTCATGGCCGCCGGTCTGACCGAGATCGCGACCGAGGCGATGGCCAAGTGCGGCCTCGACCTCAACGAGCTGCGCGCGCAGGAGGTCGAGCCCGGGCTCGGCAACGGCGGCCTCGGCCGCCTCGCCGCGTGCTTCATCGACTCCCTCGCGACGATGAGCGTGCCGAACATCGGCTACGGCATCCGCTACGAGTACGGCATCTTCCGCCAGACGTTCGTCGAGGGCCAGCAGGTCGAGCAGCCCGACGCGTGGCTCACGCTCGGGTCGCCGTGGGAGTTCCCGCACCCCGAGGCCGCCCAGACCATCTCGTTCGGCGGCCACACCGAGACCTACGACGACGAGGGCGTGACGCGCACGCGCTGGATCCCGGCGTGGAACGTGTCGGCGGTGCCCTACAACTACATGGTCCCCGGCTACCAGAACGGCCGCGTCAACACGCTCCGCCTGTGGAGCGCGAAGGCGACCGACGCCTTCGACCTGCGCATCTTCAACTCGGGCGACTACGCCGAGGCCGTCCGTGCCCAGACCTACGCCGAGAACATCTCGAAGGTCCTGTACCCCGAGGACTCCACGCCGCAGGGCAAGGAGCTGCGCCTGCAGCAGCAGTACTTCTTCGTCGCGGCATCCATCGCGGACTTCATCAACCGCGTGCTGCCGGCCGACTACGACCTCGCGAAGCTGCCCGAGCGGGTCATCTTCCAGCTCAACGACACGCACCCGGTCATCGCCGTGCCCGAGCTCATGCGCGTGCTCGTCGACGAGAAGGGCATGGCGTGGGCGGATGCCTGGGCCATCACCCAGCAGTGCTTCGCCTACACGTGCCACACCCTCCTGCCCGAGGCGCTCGAGGTGTGGCCGGTCGACCTCCTCGGCCGCCTGCTGCCGCGCCATCTGGAGATCATCTACCGCATCAACGACGAGTTCCTCGACGCGGTGCGCGAGCAGTTCGGCGACGACGAGATGCGCATTCGCAACATGTCGATCATCGCCGAGCACCCCACCCGTTCCGTGCGCATGGCGTACCTGGCGACCGTCGCGGGCGCGAAGGTCAACGGCGTCGCGGAGCTGCACTCGCAGCTGCTGCGCGACAAGGTGCTGCCCGACTTCAACGAGTTCTTCCCGGGCAAGTTCACGAACGTCACCAACGGCGTCACGCCGCGCCGTTTCATGCGCCTGGCCAACCCCGCGCTGTCGGAGCTCATCACCGATGCGCTCGGCCCCGCGTGGCTGACCGACCTCGACCGCCTCCGCGAGCTCGAGGTGTACGCCGAGGACCCCGAGTTCCGCGCGAAGTTCGCCGAGGTGAAGGCCGCCAACAAGCGGCGCCTGCACGAGGTGCTGCGCGCGCGCGACGGCTTCGAGGTCAGCGACGGCCACATGCTCGACGTCATGGTCAAGCGCCTGCACGAGTACAAGCGCCAGATGCTGAAGCTGCTGCACGTCGTCACGCAGTACGAGAACATCGTCTCGGGCAAGCTCGCGGCATCCGACGTCCAGCCGCGCACCGTGATCTTCGGCGCGAAGGCGGCGCCCGGCTACGCGATGGCCAAGCGCATCATCCACCTCATCAACGCCGTGGGCTCGGTCGTCAACGACGACCCGCGCGTCGAGGGGCGCCTGAAGGTGCTGTTCCCGCCGAACTACAACGTCACGCTCGCCGAGCGCGTCATCCCCGCCGCCGACCTGTCCGAGCAGATCTCGCTCGCGGGCAAGGAGGCCTCGGGCACCGGCAACATGAAGTTCGCGCTCAACGGCGCGCTCACGATCGGCACCGACGACGGCGCGAACGTCGAGATCCGCCAGCTCGTGGGCGACGACAACTTCTTCCTCTTCGGCATGAGCGAGCCCCAGGTCGAGGCGCTGTGGGAGAAGGGCTACCGCCCGAGCGAGTTCTACCAGTCCAACGACGACCTGCGCCGGGCGATGGACCTCATCGCCTCGGGGGCGTTCTCGAACGGCGACCGCTCGACCTTCGAGCCGATCGTGTCGAACCTGCTCTACGACGACCGCTTCATGGTGCTCGCCGACTACGCGTCGTACATCGCCGAGCAGGCGAAGGTGGATGCCGCCTACGCGGACCAGGATGCCTGGACGCACGCCGCGATCCTCAACGTCGCCCGCTGCGGGTTCTTCTCGTCCGACCGGTCGATGCGCGACTACATCGACCGCATCTGGCACACCCCGCCGGCGTACTGAGCGGCGTCAGGTCGTCTGGGGCGGCGTCTCGGGTGCGAGCGCACGGGTGCCGCCCCGTTGGGCGGCCGCCCCGGCGACGACCACCAGGGCGATGCCGGCCAGCTGCACGACGGTCGGGGTCTGACTGAGGATCAGCAGCCCGATCACGATGCCGAACGCGGGCTCGATCGCGAGCAGCGTGCCGAACGCCGTGTGGGTCATGCGGCGCAGGGCCAGCATCTCGAGGCCGAACGAGATCACCGGGGCGATGAGCGCGATGCCCGCCGCGAGGAGGACCGTGCCCCACGTCGGGTCGCCGCCGACGACCTGGGGGAGGCCGAAGGCGGTCGTGACGACCGCGGCGACGGGGATCGTGAGCGCGAGCCCGCTGATCCCCGAGAACCGGTCGCCCACCAGCTGCGTGAACACGTTGTAGAGGCCCCAGCACGTGCCCGCGAGCGCGGCGAAGCCGATGCCGACGAGGTCGATGCTCCCGTGCCACGGCTCGGTGAGGAGCACCACGCCCGCGAGAGCGAGGGCCGGCCAGGCCAGGGCGGCCCGCCGCCGGCTCGTGAGCCCCGCGACGGTGAGCGGGCCGAGGAACTCGATCGCGACGGCGGTGCCGAGCGGGATGCGCTCGACCGCGCCGAGGAAGAACGTCGTCATGAGCCCGGTGACGGCGCCGAGGGCGAGCAGCATCGGCAGGTCCGCGCGCCGGATGGAGCGGAGCGACGGCCGCACGATCGCCCAGAGGATCATGGCGCCGAAGCACATGCGCAGCCATGCGGTTCCCGCGGCGCCGACGTGCTCGATGACCTCGACCGAGAGCGCGTTGGAGAGCTGGATCAGCAGCATCGCCGCGACGGCCAGCGACCAGGCAGGGACTTTCGATGCACTCACAAGTGCATCATAATGCACTATGGGTGCGGAGGCGGTGTCAGCGCGCGTAGCGCGTCGCGAAGGCGCGCAGGATGCGGCCGGTGTGGGCGACATGGAGGCGGCGGACGGCCTCCAGCGTCAGCTCGAGCTCGTGCGAGGCGAAGTACCCGTGGTCGGCGTAGGCGTGGATGCGCGTCGTGATGCCGTCGACGTCGAGCTCGGGGTGGAACTGGGTGGCGTAGACGTTCCGGCCCACCCGGAACATCTGGACGGGGCACGCGGCGCCGCTCGCCAGCAGCGTCGCGGACTCCGGCAGGCGCGACACCGCCTCCTTGTGGCCGACGAACGCGGCGAACGTGTCGGGCATCTCGGCGAGGAGCGGATCGGCGCGCCCGGCCTCGGTGCGGGTGACCTCGATCACGCTGATCGGCTCGCGGTGCGTGTCGTCGATGACGGCGCCCTGGTGCACGCCGAGCGTGCCGACGCCGTAGCACGCGCCCAGGAACGGGAAGTCGCGCGCGACCACCTGGTCGAGGAGCGCGCGGAACTCTCCCTCGACGCGATGCTGCACGGGCGACTTCTTCTGCGGCGGGTCGGAGGCGTTGAACGGGCCGCCGCCGACGAAGATGCCGGACAGGTCGTCGAGGTCGACGTCGGGCATCGGGCCCGACTCCAGGCGCACGCGCACGAGCTGGTCCTCGGTGAGCCCGGAGTACTTCAGGAAGAGCTGGTACTCCTCGTCGGCGGGGACATCCTCGGCGCGCGTGGCCAGCAGCAGGAACGGCTTCACCAGAGGATTCTAT
>NZ_JBDIAB010000062.1:0-13908 GCF_039812165.1 Microbacterium sp. | reverse complement strand
GCGGCGTGAGCGGGTGCGCCGCGACGCGCGTGCCGGCGGCGGGGCCGGTGCCGTCGGCGGCGGCCTGCACGACCGTGCCGGACACCTCGTGGCCGAGGATCATCGGCTCGCGCAGGATCGAGGCGCCCGCGGCGCCGTGCTGCCAGTAGTGCAGGTCGGATCCGCACACGCCGCCGTAGGCGATCTCGACGATCGCCTCGTCGGCGGCGGGGCGCGGCTCGCCCAGCTCTTCGACGCGCATGTCATGGGCGGCGTGGACGACGACTCCCGGATTCTCCATCGACCGGTTCCTCTCTCGCGGTGCTGTTGGTCTCAGCGGGTGGGGGTGACGAGCGTCATGCCCGCCACGTGGACGGCGACGACGGCGCCGGCCTGGATCGGATGCAGGGTCTTGGGGGCGCCGGTCATGATGACGTCGCCCGGTCCCAGTCTGGCCCACGTCGCGACGTAGGCGAGGCAGTCGCGGATCGTCGACGGCAGCTCACGGCTCCCGGTCTCGGCGATCGTCTCGCCGTCGACCTCGAGCGTCAGCGCGACGTCGTCGAGGTCGGCGTCCGTGTCGATCCACGGACCGAGCGGCGTGTAGCCGTCGCCGGCCTTGGACTCGAAGTTGCGCGGGTCGAACTGCGCGCGGTCGTGGCTGGAGAGGTCGTTCACCGCCGTGACGCCCAGGACGTACTCGTGCGCGTTCGCGGCGGTGAGCCCCTCGGTGTCGCGGCCGATCACGACCGCGATCTCGCCCTCGGCGTAGGGCGTGCCGGCATCCCGTCGCAGCGTCACCTCGGCGCCGCTCGCGACGACCGTGCGCGGGCTCTTCAGCCACGCCTGCACCGGCGAGTGGTGCTCCGGTCCGTTCTGGGCGATGCCGACGACCACGAGCGGCTCGCACGGGGGCAGCAGCTCCCCGGCCGCCTCTCCGCCGAGGTCCGCGGGCTCGCGTCCCTGCGCGAGGGCCTCGTACGGGTCCTCGACGGGAGCCCAGCCCGTCTCGGTGCGGCGCGCGTGGACGACGCCGTCGGCCGTGCGGAGCCTGCCGATGCGCATCAGATCACCGCCGTCATGCCGCCGTCGACGAAGAGCGTCTGCCCGTTGACGAAGTCGCTCGCCGGGCTCGAGAGGAACACGAGCGCTCCGACGAGGTCGCGCGTGTCGCCCCAGCGCCCGGCGGGGGTGCGCGTGCGCACCCAGGCCGAGAACTGCTCGTCCTGGACGAGCGCCTTCGTGAGCTCGGTGGCGAAGTAGCCGGGGGCGATCGCGTTGGCCTGGATGCCGTGCGGCGCGAGGTCGGCGCACAGCCCCTTCGTGAACATCACGATGGCGCCCTTGGTGGCCGAGTACGCCGCGATCGACGGCCGGGCCAGCATCGACTGGACGCTGCCGATCTGCACGATCTTGCCCGAGCCGCGCGCCATCATGCCGCGCGAGACGCGCCGCGACAGATAGAAGACGCTCGACAGGTTGGTGCGCACGAGCGCGTCCCAGTCCTCGTCGGCGAACTCGGCGATGGGGGCGCGCCGCTGCACGCCGGCGTTGTTGACGAGGATGTCGGGGGTGCCGATCTCCGCCTCCAGGCGGGTGACGCCCTCGTCGACCGACGCGGCGTCGGTCACGTCGAAGACGAGGCTGCGGGTCGCGGCGCCCGTGGCCGCGGAGATCTCCTCCGCGGCCCGGGCGGCCTTGGCCGCGTCCCTGCCGTGCACGACGACGGTGGCGCCCGCTGCGGCGAGCCCCTCGGCGAGGGTGCGTCCGATGCCCTGGCTCGATCCGGTCACGAGGGCCGTACGACCGGTGAGGTCGAAGGCGGCGAGTCCGAACGGGGTCGCGTTGTCGGTTGTCATCTGTCGTCGGCTTCCTTCTGTGATCGATCGCTGCGGGTCAGCGGACCGTGCGCACGGTCTGGGTGGTGGCGTCCACGCCCTCGCCCACCTCGTCGCGAGACACCTTGACGACGTCGTCGGTGCGGGTGAGGTCGCGGCGCAGCGTCTCGGGCACGAGGAACGTCGACGCGGCGGTGATGAGGGCGAGGACGGCCAGGTAGATGGCCAGCAGCAGCCAGTTCGCGTCGCTCACCGCGATGAGGTAGGCGCCGAGCACGCCGGCCATGCCGCCCGCGAGCACCGCGGAGATCTCGCGCGCCATCGCGACGCCGAGGTAGCGGTGCCGGTTGCCGAACATCTCCGGCAGCATCGCGCACTGCGGGCCGAGCATCGAGTTGACGCCGATGCCGATGCCGACGGCCACCACCGCGATCGCGATCGCGTAGTTGCCGAGCGACAGCAGCCACCAGGCCGGGAACGCGTAGAGCAGCATGAACACGGCGCCGAAGCGGTACACGCGGCGGCGGCCCACGCGGTCGGAGATGGCGCCGGTGATCGGGATCGAGAAGATGCCGATGAGCGAGCCGAGCGTGACGCCCCACGTGAGGAGGCTGCGGTCGGCGTCGGCGACGACGGCCGCGAAGAAGGCGAGGCCCAGGGTCGAGAACATGTACGAGCCGCCGTTCTCGGCCATGCGCAGGCCCACGCCCACGATGACGCTCGGCAGGCCCTTGGTGAAGATCTCGCGCATGGGGTGCTCGGCGATCTGCTCGTGCTTCTCGAGCTCGATGAAGGTCGGCGTCTCGCGCAGCCGCATCCGGATGAACAGGGCCACGAGGATGAGGACGAACGACGCCAGGAACGGCACGCGCCAGCCCCAGCTGAGCAGCTGGTCCTCGGGCATGAGCGAGATGAGCGCGAACACCACCGCGGCCAGGAGCGTGCCCGCCTGGATGCCGATGAAGGGCAGTGCGGAGAAGAAGCCGCGGCGCTTGATCGGCGCGTACTCGGCCATCAGCACGGTCGCGCCGGCCTGCTCGGCGCCGGCGCCGAAGCCCTGCAGCAGTCGCATGAGGACGAGGAGGACGGGCGCCCAGATGCCGATCGCGGCATACGTCGGCAGCAGGCCGATCGCGGTGGACGCGCCGCCCATCAGGACGATCGTGATGACCAGCACCCACTTGCGGCCGAGCTTGTCGCCGAGGATGCCGAAGAACAGGCCGCCGAACGGACGGGCGACGAAACCCACGCCGAACGTGGCGAACGCGGCGACGGTCGCCATGCCGGGGTCGTCCTGCGGGAAGAACAGGACGTTGAAGATGAGCGCCGTCGACAGGCCGTACAGGGCGAAGTCGAAGTACTCCAGTGCGCTGCCGATGCTCGAGGCAAGGGTCGCGCGCCGCAGATTCGCGGCGTACTCGGGGTCGTCTTTGGCGGGATCCACCGCGGTGTGAACGTCACTCACTGCCATCTCCTTCGATCGGCGTGCCTTGTGGCAACGAGATCAGGTTACCAACCCGCTGAACCAAGTTCAATATGTTGAACAGAGATTGTTGCTCGGATCATCGCGCCTCCGCGACGGCCGAGCTGAACGGATTCGTGAGCGCGTGCGCCGCCTGCTGCAGCGCGGCGCCCACGCGCGCGATCCGCTCGGGCACCGCCTCGCCGACGGGGATGCCGACGCCGAGCCCGAACCGGGGGTCCCCCGGCGCCCAGCCCTCGACCGCCACCGCGACGCCCACGATGCCGACCGTCGACTCCTCCTCGTCGAGCGCCCAGCCCCGTGCACGAGCGGCGTCGAGCCGCGCGAGCAGCCCGTCGAGGTCGCGCGTGCTGTGCTCGGTGAGCGCCGGGAAGGGCGCGGCATCCGCCAGCAGCGCGGTCACCTCGGCGTCGTCGAGCCGCATCAGGAGGGCGCGGCCGGCGCCGGTGAGCGCGGCCGGCAGCCGGGAGCCGAGCGGCGCGCCCAGCCGAGCGGAGTGGGCGCCCTCGTAGCGGGCGAGATAGAGGGTGTCGCAGCCGTCGAGGATCGCCATCTGCACCAGCTCGTCCGCGAGCACGGGCGAGGCCTCGCACACCGTGTAGAGCTCGCGGATCTGGGTGAACTGCGACGCGAACGCGCCGCCGAGCTCGGCCGTGCGCATGCCCAGGCGGTAGCCGGCGGCGACGCGCTCGATCATGCGCGCGGACTCGAGCGCGAGGCACAGGTTCGCCGTCGACGACTTCGCGAGCGCGAGCTCCGAGGCGATCTCGGTGAGGGTCAGCGGATGCCGCGCATCGGCGAGCAGGCCGAGGAGCCGGATCGCGCGCGTGACCGCCGGTGCCGGATCCCGCCCGGCCCTGTCGTCGCCGTCGTCGACCATGGCCCGCTCCCCTCTCGCCGCGCCGGCCTCAGTAGAACTCGACCGTGTCGACGACCGCGCGGAGCGGTCGTCCGTCGAGGAGGCTCGTGGCGCTCTCGGCGAAGCGGCGCGCGATGCGCTCCTCCTCCTTGCTGTTGAGCGCCGCGGTGTGCGGGCTCACGAGCACCTGGGGGTGCGACCACAGCGGCGAGGACTCCGGCAGCGGCTCGACCTCGAAGACGTCGAGGGCCGCGAACGACACCCGGCCGTCGTCGAGGGCGGCCAGGAGCGCCGCCTCGTCGACGACCGTGCCGCGGCCGACGCTGGCGACGATGGCGCCCGGCTTGACGGCGGCGAAGACGTCGGCCCCGATCAGGTGGTGGGTCTGCTCGGTGCCCGGCAGCGTCACGACGATCGCGTCGACGTCGCCGACGGCGTCGACCAGCTCGTCGAGCGGCACGAGGCGGTCGACGCCCTCGACGGGCGCGCCGCTGCGCGTCGTGCCCCACACGCGCGCACCGAGGGCGTGGAAGCGCCGCGCGCACTCCGCGCCGATGCCGCCGAGGCCCACGACGAGCACGGTGAGCTCGTCGATCTGCCGCATCTCCCAGCGGTCGCCCCACGTGCGGGTCGCCTGGTCGGCGGCCAGCCGCGGCAGGTTCTTCGCCCCTGCGAAGACGCCGAACACGGCGAACTCGGCGAGCGGTCCGCCGTGGACGCCGGCGCTCGTCGTGAACACGATCCGCTCCAGCGCGTCGGCGTCGAGGTCGGCGGCCTTGACCTGGCTGCCGCCGCCGGCGGCGGTCGTCATGACCCAGCGCAGGCGCGGGTTGGCCGCGACGGTGCGCTTGAGGGCGGCGGGGTCGACGTCCGGGATGCCGAACAGCGCATCCGCGCTGTCGACCATCGCGTCGAAGGCGGCCTGCTCCTCGGGCGTGCGCACGTGCGCCGGGTCGCCCGACCAGTCCGCGGGGCCGCGCATCGGGTGGACGAGGCCGTGGTCGCGCACGACCTCCACGCGCGGCTCGAGCTCCTCGATCAGCCGGCAGTGCTCCTCCGAAAGCGGCACCGCCACGACGGCGCGCAGCTTCTTCTCGGTCGCAGACATGTGGTCTTCCTCCATCGGGCTCTCCATCGGGCTCCAGCGGGCGGAGTCGTGATGACCGACACCTTAGCCCAAATCCAACCTGTTGGACACTGTCCGTCCTGTTGAATCATCGCTATCATGGCACGCATGAGCCACGCGCCACTCGAAGACGAGAACCGTTCGGACGCCGAGACGACCCGCCCCGACGTGGTGGGGATCGTCGGGATCGGCTCGATGGGGACGCCGGTCGCCCAGCACCTGCTCACTGCACGCGGCACCCTGGTCGTGCACGCCCGTTCTCCCCGGCCCGAGCTCGTCGCCGCCGGCGCGACGTGGGCGGCGACGCCCCGCGAGCTCGCCGAGAAGGCCGACGCGATCGTCGTCTTCCTCCCCGACCTGCCCGACCTGGAGAGCCTCCTGGAGGGCCCCGACGGCCTCCTCGCCGGCACCGGCGACCTCCTCCTCATGATCGGCTCCACCTCGTCGGCCCCCGGTGTGCGTGCGCTCGCCGAGCGGCTCGCCGCCCGCACCGACGGACGCGTCCGCGTCATCGACTGCCCGGTCTCCGGCGGCGAGGACGGCGCCCGCGCGGGCCGTCTGTCGATCATGATCGGCGGCGACGACGCCGACGCCGCGCGCGCCGCCGAGATCCTCGCCCCGTGCGGCACGCCCGTGCACCTCGGGCCGCTGGGCGCCGGCGAGGTCGCGAAGGCCTGCAACCAGCTGGTCGTGGCATCCACGATCCTCGCCCTCGGCGAGGCGACGGTGCTCGCCGACCGCTCCGGTCTCGACCTCGAGGCGCTCTGGACGCTGCTGGCCGGCGGCTACGCCGGCTCCAACGTGCTGAACAGCCGCAAGGACAAGCTCGTCGCCGGCGACGACTCCCCCAGCGGCGTCGCGAAGTACATGGTCAAAGACCTGCGCTTCGCGAACGACATCGCCGAGGCCACCGGCACCGCCGCGGTGCTGCTGCCGGCCCTGCGCGCCGCGTTCGACGAGATCGTCGAGCGCGGGCTCGGCGACCGCGACATCTCCGTCTCGCGCCGCTTCGTCGCCGAGCGCGGCGCATCTCCCGCGTAGCGCGACCCGCCCGCTACCCTGAAAGCGCCCGCGCTCCCGCCGGGCGCCCCCTCTCGACCGGAAGGCCTCCTCCATGACCTCGGACCGCACCGCCAACATCGGAGTCGTCGGACTCGCCGTGATGGGATCGAACCTGGCTCGCAACCTCGCCAGCCGCGAGGGGAACACGGTCGCCGTGCTCAACCGCAGCGCCGCGAAGACCGACACGCTCATCGCCGAGCACCCCGAGGCCGAGTTCATCCCCGCCTACTCGTACGAGGAGTTCGCCGCGAGCCTGTCGAAGCCCCGCACCGCGATCATCATGGTCAAGGCGGGGCGGCCGACGGATGCCGTGATCGACGACCTCGTGAAGGTGTTCGAGCCCGGCGACATCATCGTCGACGGCGGCAACGCCCTGTTCACCGACACGATCCGCCGTGAGAAGGCCGTGCGCGACACCGGCATCAACTTCGTCGGCGCCGGCATCTCCGGCGGCGAGGAGGGCGCGCTCCGCGGCCCGTCGATCATGCCGGGCGGCTCGGACGAGTCGTGGGTCACCCTCGGCCCGATCCTGAAGTCCATCGCCGCGATCGCCGAGGACGAGCCGTGCGTCACGCACGTCGGACACGACGGCGCCGGCCACTTCGTGAAGATGGTGCACAACGGCATCGAGTACGCCGACATGCAGCTGATCGCCGAGGCCTACGACCTCATCCGCCGCGGCACGGGCAAGACGCCCGCCGAGATCGCCGAGATCTTCGCCGAGTGGAACCGCGGCGAGCTGGAGAGCTACCTCATCGAGATCACCGCCGAGGTGCTCCGCCAGGTCGACGCCGAGACCGGCAAGCCGCTCGTCGACGTCATCCTCGACTCGGCCGGAGCCAAGGGCACCGGCGCGTGGACCGTGCAGACCGCCCTCGACCTCGGCGTGCCGGTGTCGGGCATCGCCGAGGCCACGTTCGCGCGCTCGCTGTCGTCGCACCGCGAGCAGCGCGCCGTGTCGGGCGAGCTCCCCGGCCCCTCCGGCGTGCTCGAGGTCGCCGACGCCGACGCGTTCGTCGAGCAGGTGCGCCTCGCCCTGTACGCCTCGAAGATCGTCGCCTACTCGCAGGGCTTCGACGAGATCCGCGCCGGCGCCGCCCAGTACGGCTGGGAGATCGACCTCGGCGCGGTCTCGAAGATCTGGCGCGGCGGCTGCATCATCCGCGCGCAGTTCCTCAACCGCATCGCCGAGGCCTACGACGCGCAGCCCGAGCTGCCCGTGCTGCTGGCCGCGCCGTACTTCGTCGAGGCGCTCGGCCGCGCCCAGGACGCGTGGCGCTCGATCGTCGCGACCGCCGCGACCGCCGGCATCCCGGCCCCGGCGTTCTCGTCGTCGCTCGCGTACTACGACGGGCTGCGGGCGGAGCGCCTGCCGGCCGCGCTCATCCAGGGCCAGCGCGACTTCTTCGGCGCGCACACCTACCGCCGCATCGACAAGGACGGCACCTTCCACACGCTGTGGTCGGGCGACCGGTCCGAGATCGAGGCGGAAGACACCCACTGAGGTCCGCCGACGAGACGATGCGCGTCCGACGCACGGCGGCGCGCATCGTCCTCGCGTTCCTGTCGGCGGCGTACCTCGCCGCCGTGGCGTGGATCACGCTGCGCGCCCGCCCCTACGGCGCCGAGGTGTCCGACGTGCTGGAACGCCTGCTGGCGTGGTTCGCGCGGCACGCGGCGACGGCGTGGATCACGTTCGAGCGCGTCGAGTTCGCCTCGAACGTCGCGATGTTCGTGCCCCTGGGGGTCTTCGCCGTGCTGTGGTTCGGCGTGCGCGGCTGGTGGACCGCTCCCGTGCTGGGCCTCGCCCTGAGCGGCGCGATCGAGCTGACGCAGGCGCTGTTCCTCGACACGCGCGTGCCGGACGCGCGCGACCTGGTCGCGAACACGCTTGGGGCCGTGGTCGGGATGCTGCTCATGCTGCTGCTCGCCTTCCTCCTCGTGCCGTCGCGGACCGGTACGCGCTCGCGGAGCTGAACCGAGCCAGTGCGACCCGGGCGCCGGGCCGACCGACGAGGCCGGATCTTGCTCGGGCGGGGATCTCAGCCCGCGAGGTCGCGCACGCGACCGCGCTCCAGCCGCAGGCGCCGCTCGGCGCGGTGCGCGACGGCGGAGTCGTGCGTCACGACGACGAGCGTGAGCCCGTCGGCGTGGAGCGCCTGCAGCGCGCCGAGGATCTCGTCGCGCATGCCCTCGTCGAGGTTGCCGGTGGGCTCGTCGGCGAGCAGCACGCGCGGGCGCTTCGCGATCGCACGCGCGATCGCGACGCGCTGCTGCTGCCCGCCGGAGAGCTCCCCCGGACGGTGGTCGGCGCGGTCGGCGAGCCCCACGCGCGCGAGCGCGTCGTCGACGCGATCGGCGCGCTCGGCCTTCGCGAGGCGGAGGGGCTCCAGGCCCATGTCGACGTTCTCGCGGGCGGTGAGGGTCGGGATGAGGTTGAAGCCCTGGAAGACGAACCCGACGTCGCGCGCGCGCACGCGGCCGAGCTCGGCGTCGGACGCCGTGGCGATGTCGGCGCCGTCGAGCGCGATCGATCCCGATGTGGGACGGTCGAGCGCGCCGAGCAGCTGCAGGAGCGTCGACTTGCCGCCTCCGGTGGGGCCCTGGATCGTGACGAACTCGCCCGCGGCGATCTCGAGGTCGACGTCGTCGAGCGCGGTCACGACGCGGCCGGACTGCCGGTAGGTGCGCGTGACGGCGACGAGGCGGTACAGCGGATCGGCGCCGCGCTCGGGCGGAGCGGCGTCGAGGGTGCGGGGCATGGTCATGGGGTCTCTCCTCGTGGTGACGGGTCGGGGACGGGAGCGAGGGCGGATGTGCGGGTCACGCGACCGGCTCTCCGGTGACGGCGGTTCGGGACGAGCACGGGGACGGGCACGCGGGTCACGCGACCGATCGCAGCGCCTCGGCGGGGCTGAGCCGCGCCGCGCGCCAGCCGCCGAAGGCTCCGGCGATCAGGCCGCTCGCGATCGACAGGCCGACCGCGACGAGCACGACGCCGATCGTGAGCGGGGCGTGCAGCACGATGTCCTGCGCCGCCTGGGCGGCCTGGCCGAACGGACCGCCGCCGCCGCCGAAGGCCGGGCCGCCGGCACCGCCCACCTCGCCCGGCGCCTGACCGCCCTGCGTGCCGGCGGACGCAGAGATCGTGGGCGAGACGAGCCCGATGATCCCGATGGCGCCGAGACCCAGCGCGAGCCCGAGCGCACCGCCGAGGAGGCCCTGCACGATCGACTCCCCCGCGACCTGGCCGACGACGCGGCGGTCGGACCATCCGATCGCCTTGAGCGTGCCGAACTCGCGCGTGCGGCGTGCCACGCCCGACATCGTGAAGAGCACCGCGAGCAGCACGGCGACGGCGAGCACGACGACCGACAGCCACGTGCCGAGGCTCGTGATGAGCGACGACGCGTTCGACAGCGACCCCGAGACGGTCGAGGCGAGCTCGGACTGCGAGCTGACGGTCGCGTCGGGCACGACCGCCGCGATCGCGTCCTGCACGGCGGCGATGTCGTCGGACGATGCCGCCTGCACGTACACCGTCGAGACGACGTCGCCGACGCCGGCGAGCTCCTGCGCCACGTCGAGTGGCAGGTAGACGTTCGCGGCGGTGTCGGCCGAGCTGGACGTGGACGAGACGATGCCGACGACCTCCATGCCGACGCCGCCGACCTCGACCGTGTCGCCCACGGAGAGGCCCGCGCTCGTCGCGTACGCCGCGTCGAGGACGGCCACGTCGGCGCCGACGTCGCCCGCCTCGAGCCCCCGGCCGTCGTCGAGCGCGAGCGCCGACAGGGGGCCGACGGCATCCGCGCCCGGATCGACGCCGAGCACCGTGAACGTGTCGACGTCGAACGAGCCGCCGCCGAAGCCGCCGCCCTGCGGCCGCGTCTGCGGCACGTCCCCCGATCCCGCGTCGCCGCTCGGAGGCTGCGGCAGCTCGCCGGAGAACGTCGTGTCGGTGAGGCTCAGGGCACCCGAGGCGGATGCCACGCCGTCGAGGCCCGCGACCGTCTGCACCGTGCCGGCGTCGAGCGTCGCCCGCCGCGGGTCGGCCATGAGCCGCGACTGCGCGAGCGTCGTCGTGCCGTCGGTGCCGGTGGCTCCGCCGTCCTGGTCGAACTCGAAGCGCGGGCCGCCGCGCTCGCCCAACTGCCCGGGCTCGGCCTGAGCGCCGGTGACCGTGAGGTCGGTCCCGACGCCGTAGACCGACTCGAGCGCCTGCGCCTGCGCGTCGCGCACGCCCGCGGCCAGCGAGCTGACCACGATCACGAGGGCGATCGCGATCGCCAGCCCGACCGCGACGATGATCGTCTGCCTCCTTCGCCCCGCGAGCTCGCGGCGCAGATACGTCCAGTACATGGGTCTCCTCCCGCCGGCATCCACCGGTCGTCGGACCCGAAGCTAGGGCGCGCGGGTGAGCGCAGCACAGGAGGTGCTGATGGGATCCCTATGACATCGCCGCGCGGCGGCGCGAACCCGGCAGCCTCGTCATCGGCCATCCATAGCGTTCGCAAAGGAAACGGTCGCATCATGAGTGCATGACCTCCCCTGCTCCCGAGCTGCGCCGCCGCGACGGCACGCCTCCGCGCGTGCTCGTCGTCGACGACGAGCAGATGCTCACCGACCTCCTCGCCATGGCGCTGCGGATGGAGGGCTGGGACGTGCGCACGGCGGCATCCGGATTCGACGCCCTCGCCGTCGCCCGCGACTACGGACCCGACGCGCTCGTGCTCGACATCATGATGCCGGGCCTGGACGGCATGGGCGTGCTGCAGCGCCTGCGCCGCTCCGGCAACGACGTGCCGGTGCTGTTCCTGACGGCGAAGGACGCGGTCGCCGACCGCGTCGCCGGCCTCACCGCCGGCGGCGACGACTACGTCACGAAGCCGTTCAGCCTCGAGGAGGTCGTCGCGCGCCTGCGCGGCCTGATGCGCCGCGCCGGCACGGCGTTCACCGACGTGGCCGACCCGATCCTGCGGGTGGGCGACCTGTGGCTCAACGAGGACTCGCACGAGGTCGAGCGCGACGGCGTCGCGATCGAGCTGACCGCGACGGAGTTCGAGCTGCTGCGCTTCCTGATGCGCAACCCGCGGCGCGTGATGTCGAAGGCGCAGATCCTCGACCGCGTGTGGAGCTATGACTTCGGCGGCCGGTCGTCGGTCGTGGAGCTGTACATCTCGTACCTGCGCAAGAAGATCGACCAGGGCCGCGAGCCGCTCATCCACACCGTGCGCGGCGTCGGCTACATGATCAAAGCCCCGCAATGAGAAGGCGCTGGAGCCTGCAGGCACGGCTCATGGTCACCGTCATCGGCATGGTGGCCCTGATCCTCGTCGGCAGCGCCGTGGCGATCGGCGCGCGCGTCGGCGACGCGATGACCAGCTCGCTCGACACGACGCTCGACGCGTCGGCCGGCGGCCTGCGGCTGTTCGAGCCGGGCCTGCCTCCGGGCACCCGCGACGCGTCGGAGGTGCTCTCCGCCGGGCGGCAGCCCGAGGGGTACCTCCTCGTCGTGAACTCCTCGATCGACGGGGTCTCGGCCGCCGTCGTCACCGCCGACAGCGGCGTGCGGCCGCTCGAGGGCGACCAGCTCGAGGCGGTCCTCGCGAGCGCCGGTCGCGGGTTCTCCTCGATCGAGGTCCCCGAGCTCGGCGCGTACCGGGTCGTGCCGTTCCACGCCGGAAAGGTCGACGGCATCGTCGGCCTGCCGTTGAGCGCGCTCAACGCCACGATCGCGCAGATCCTGTGGGCGATCCTGCTCATCACCGGCCTCGGCCTCGTGCTCCTCGCCGCCGCGATCGCCGTCGTGATCCGGCGTTCGCTGCGGCCGCTGCGCGCCGTCGCCGACACGGCGACACGCGTCGCCGCCGTGCCGATGGCCGAGGGCGCGGTGTCGATCTCGGAGCGCGTGCCGGCGTCCGAGGCCGACGAGCGCACCGAGATCGGGCGCGTCGGCGCCGCCCTCAACACGCTCCTCGACCACGTCGACGCGTCCCTCGACGCCCGCCAGCGCAACGAGGAGCGCATGCGCGCCTTCGTCGCCGACGCCAGCCACGAGCTGCGCACGCCGCTCGCCTCGATCCGCGGCTACTCCGAGCTGTCGCTGCGCGCGCTCCGCCAGCTGCCGGGTCCGGATGCCACGGCCACCACCACCTCGGCGCTCGAGCGCATCGAGGCGCAGTCGGTGCGCATGACGAGCCTCGTCGAAGACCTGCTGCTGCTGGCGCGGCTCGACGAGGGCCAGGAGCTCGTCTACGGCACCGTCGACCTCACGCGCATGGCGATCGACGCGGTGGCCGACGCGCGCGCCGCGGGCCCCGAGCACGAGTGGGTGCTGGAATTCGGCGACGAGCCCGTCGTCGCGGCGGGAGACGCGGCGCGCCTGCACCAGGTCGTCGCGAACCTGCTCGCCAACGCCCGCGTCCACACGCCGGCCGGCACGCGCGTCGAGGTCGCCGTCGCGGGCGTGGACGGCGACGCCGTGCTGCGCGTGCACGATGACGGTCCCGGCATCGACGAGGCCGTCGCCGGCGAGCTGTTCGAGCGCTTCTCGCGCGGCGACCGTTCCCGCGCGCGCCACACCGGCGGCACCGGCCTCGGCCTGTCGATCGCGCGGGCGATCGTGCTCGCCCACCACGGCACGCTCACGGTCGAGAGCGTGCCCGGCTCGACGACGTTCGAGCTGCGGCTGCCCGCGCGCCCCGCCGACCCCGCCTGAGGCACGGCATCCCGCCTGCCCGGTTGAGCCGCCAACCCCGCCTGAGCCACGGCCAGCCTCCGGGCGAGCCGGCCTGGGCGCGGCGTCCCGTAGGCCCGGTCTGAGCCGCGAACCCCGCCTGAGCCGCGGCCAGCCTCCGGGCGAGCCGGCCTGGGCGCGGCATCCCGCCTGTCTGGCGAAGCCCCCCGCCTCCGCGCGTGGCGCCATCGCAGACACCTAGCGCCATCGCAGAAAGGTGTCGCCAACAGCCCAGACGGAGCGCCCTCCGCAAACAAGGGCGAGGTGACGGCGCCAGTTTCCTGCTTTGGCCCCTACAAATATGTAGCGCCATCGCAGACATCTGGCGCCATCGCGGAAAGCACTAGCGCCATCGCAGCCATGTGGCGCCATCGCAGAAAGGTGCCGCCAACAGCCCAGACGGAGCGCCCTCCGCAAACAAGGGCGAGGTGACGGCGCCAGTTCCCTGCTTCGGCCCCCACAAATATGTAGCGCCATCGCAGACATCTAGCGCCAACACGGAAAGCACCTGGCGCCATCGCAGACATGTGGCGCCATCACAGAAAGGTGCCGCCAACGGTGCAGACGAAGCGCCCAACCAAAGAAGCGCGAGGCGATGGCGCCAGTTCCCTGCTTCGGCCCCTACAAATATGTAGCGCCATCGCAGACATCTGGCGCCATCGCGGAAAGCACTGGCGCCATCGCAGACATGTGGCGCCATAGCAGAAAGGTGCCGCCAACAGCCCAGACGAAGCGCCCCGCGCCAACAAGCGCGAGGTCAGGCGGGGTCAGCGGGATGCCACGGGTCAGTAGCCGGAGAACGCGTCGGTCGTGATCGAGCGG
>NZ_JBDIAB010000061.1:0-13935 GCF_039812165.1 Microbacterium sp. | reverse complement strand
GGGAGCCCCGTGAAGGTCACGACCACCACCCTCGAGATGCTCGCCGCCCCGGCCACCGCCGCGCGGTCGTTCCCCGAGGGCGTCCGGCTCGACCGGGCCACGGACGTACCGCCCGAGTACGCCCGGTTCCTGTACGGGCTCGTCGGCGGTCCTTGGAACTGGACCGACCGCCTGGCCTGGTCGCGGCAGCAGTGGCTCGACGAGCTCGCCGTGCCCGGCACCGAGTTCTGGATCCTGTACGGCGACGGCATCCCGTTCGGCTACGTCCACCTGCATCCGCAACCCGTCGACGGCGGCACGAGCGTCGAGATCCGCTACTTCGGCCTCGCGGAGGCCGCGATCGGCCGGGGACTCGGCGGACGCCTGCTGGAGCACGGCATCCGCGCCGCGTGGACCGTCCATGAGCGCGCCGCGCTCGCACCCGTCGTCCGCGTGTGGGTGCACACGTGCACGCTCGACGGCGAGGCCGCGCTCGCCAACTACCAGGCGCGCGGCCTGGTCGTCGTCGGCAGCGAGGACACCGACGAGGACGTCGCCGACGAGCCGCTCGGCTCGTGGCGCGCCACCGGCGGCCCCGCGCCGGCGAGCGCGTAGCGGCCACGCATCCCCGCGGACCGTCGCCGCGGCATCCGCTCCGGGCCGTCCGGGCTGCCTACCGCGGCGCGAGCAGCCGGCGCACGCCCCCGCGGGCCAGCATGAGCACGACGATCAGGCCCGTCACCGGGAAGAAGCCGCCCAGGTACACGCTCCCGCCGAAGACCCACGCGGTCAGCTCCAGCACGAGGAACTTGCTGCCGGGCAGGACGAGCAGCAACGTCGCGATGTTCGCCACCCGTCGCCACAGCGTCTCGGCCGTCCGCACGCGGCGCAACAGGGCACCCTTGACGTGAACGACCAGCTCCAGGACGAGCTTCAGCAAGATCGCGGTGAGGAGCGTGAGCACGAACGACTCGGAGATGACCTGGGGGAAGAACTCCACGAACAACGCGATCACGACCGTGTAGACGAACACGTCGACGATGTCGTCCGCCCGCACCCGGGCGCGACCGGCCGCGACCCCGTCGCCCGTGTCGCCGGCCTCGCGTTCCGCTGCCACGAGTCAGTTCTAGCGCGTCCGAGCACTCACCGGAACGGCTGGAGGGCTCGCCCCGCCGCGGCAGCCCGGTGAGAGGCCGCAAGAAAAGTCGAGAGGGCGACGAGGACGGCGGATAGGTTCGAAGCGTGTTCCGCCCCGCCCGCGCAGAGACCGCCGGGAACTACGAGCAGAGCGTGTTCCCGGTGCTGCTGCACTGCGAAGAGCATCTCGAGGAGCCGCTCCCGCTCGCCGAGCTCGCGGCCGTCGGCGGCTTCTCGCCGCACCACTTCCATCGGATCTTCCGTCACGTCACGGGCGAGGCGCCCAAGGAGTACGTGCGCCGCCTGCGGCTGGAGCGCGCGGTCCACCGCCTCAAGGCGAGTCCCGACAACGTGCTCCAGATCGCGCTCGAGTCGGGCTTCGCCACGCACGAGACCTTCACCCGCGCCTTCACGCGTCGATTCGGCATCCGCCCGTCGGAGTTCCGCAGCGTGCTGCGCGCCTATCGCGAGTGCGTCGACGACGCGATGGCCACGACCACCTTCGCGGGCTTCACGGACGAGACGCCGCTCACGCTGCGCTTCGACCTGCACAAGGACCCGGTCAGGGTCGAGACGGTGCCGGCGCGCCATCTGATCTTCGTGCGACACCACGGCTACGAGCATCTGCTCGCCGGCCGCGAGCGCCCCCTCGACCTCTGGGACGAGCTCTTCGCCTATGCCGACGCGCACGGGCTGCAGTACTCGCCGGAACTGCTCATCGGCATCACCCACGACGACCCGTACGTGACCGACGAGCACCGGATCCGTTTCGACGCCTGCCTGCCGGTGAGCGGGCCGGTCGCGGTGAGCCATCCGATCGGCCGCCGACACCACCAGCCGGGCCTGTGCGTCGCCCGCCGTCATCGCGGCGGCCTGGAGGAGATCGCCAAGACGTTCGCCTACATCGGCGTCGAATGGCTGCTGCCGGACGAGTACGGCCTGCGCACCATGGCGCCCTTCGAGATCCATCGCTGCGAGCGGGCCCGGGGCGGCCGCCTGGAACGGCTCTGGACCGACGCCTACGTGCCGCTGGCACCCCTGAGACGAACCCGGAAAGGAGCGGAAGATGAACGGCTTCCAGTTCAGTGAGCACATCGCGAGGTCGCCCGAGGAGGTCTTCGCGGTCATCGCCGATCCGACCGAGGCGACGATGTTCCTCGACAACATCACCGAGAGCGTCAAGGTGACCGACGGCCCCATCGGCGTCGGGACGGTCATCCGCGAGACCCGCGTCGTGGGCGGCAAGACGGCCAGCGCCGACCTCGTCGTCGACGCCTACGAGCCGCACACCCACGTCGCGATCAGCAGCGCCGCCGAGGGCATCACCGTGCTCTACCACTACCGGCTGTCGCCCGAGGGCGACGGGACCCGCCTCGAGTGGACCTGCGAGCTCGAGGCCGGCGGACTGCGCAAGATGATGCTGCCCATGGTCGCCGCGATCATGAAGAAGGAGGACGGCGCCCACCTGCAGAGCCTGAAGAGGTACCTCGAGACGAGCTGAGGGGCGGATGCCGTGGCTCCCGGCCGACGGGTCGGCCTACGCGCGCCCCTCGAACCGGCGGGCCAGTGCCGCGGCGGCGACGGCGGCCCAGCGGGCGGGCTCGCCCAGCGCGCCCTCGACGCCGCCGGCGACCTCGACCAGGCCGACGTGGGGCACGCCGGGATCCTCGCGCACGACGCCGGCGACCACGGCACGACCCGTGCCCGCGGCCTCCGCGCGACGCAGGATGTTGCCGACGAGCTTGCCGCGCAGGCTCTGGAAGTCGAACGCGCCCTCTCCGGTGACGACGAGGTCGGCCGCGGCGATGCGGTCGTCGAGGCGCGTGAGCTCGGCGACACGGTCGGCACCGGGCACGACCGCCGCGCCGTAGACGGCGACGAAGCCGTAGCCGGTGCCGCCCGCCGCTCCCCCGCCCGCTGCCGTCGGGTCGGCGCGCAGGACCTCGGCCAGGTGCGCGAGGTGGCGGTCGAGCACGTCGACCTGCTCGGGCGTCGCGCCCTTCTGCGGACCGAACACCGCGGCGGCGCCGTGCGGCCCGGTCAACGGCGACGTCACGTCGGTGAGCAGGCTCACGCCGCCCGGGATCGGGAGCAGGCCGGTGCGATCGACGGCCGACAGCCGACGAAGCCCCGCGCCGCCCTCCGGGATCTCCTCGCCGTCCGCGTCGAGGGCCCGCAGGCCCAGGGCGCGCAGCGCGCCCAGACCGCCGTCGGTCGACGCACTGCCGCCGAGGCCGATCCACACCTCGCGGGCGCCGTCGGCCACGGCGGCCCGGATCGTCTCGCCCAGACCGCGCGTCGTGGCGCCCATCGGATCGAGCGCGGCCATGAGCGGCAGGCCGCTCATCTGCGCCAGGTCGAGCACCGCGACGCCGCCCGGCAGCAGGTACCACTCCGCCGTGACCGCGCGGCCGTCCGGACCGGCCACGCCGGGGACCTCGCGGCGCGACGCCCCCGGAGTGGCCGCCGCGACCACCTCCGCCGTCCCCTCGCCGCCGTCGGCGAGCGGCAGCACGTCGAGCTCGTCGCCCGGTCGCACCGACCGCCACCCTGCGGCGAGCGCCGCGCCGGCGTCCGGCGAGCTGAGCGAGCCCTTGAACGAGTCGACCGCGATGAGCACACGCATGCGGGTCCGCCCTCCTTGATGGTGTCTGCTGCCAGACTCTCACGCGGATCGCCGGTGGACGGCACGCGGCTCCGTGCCGGACGGCATCCGCTCGCCGCCCCCGCGGCGCACCGCTGCGAACCCGGCGCGCACGCCTCTTCCCGGGTCGGACAGAAGAACTCACGTGACCGGCTGATTACAGGGCGCGAGCCGACGTAAAACCCCCGTTAAACGTCCTGTCAATCGAACAGACCGGGGCCGGCGCGACCCTACTTTTGGGGACAACCGCCGCCGACCCGCCCTTCGGACGGCGCTCCCGTCGACGCGAAGGATCCCCATGAAAGCCCTCAAGAACCCGGCCCTGCAGATCGGTGGCGCCGCCATTCTCGGCATCGTCTTCGGTCTGATCGTCGGAGAGTGGGCCGCGAACCTCAAGTTCGTCGGAGACATGTTCATCCGGCTCATCCAGATGGCGATCGTGCCGCTCGTGATGTCGTCGGTGATCGTCGCGACCGGGTCGATGACCGGGTCCGGCATGGGCAGGATGGCCTTCCGCACCTTCAAGTGGATGATCGGCTTCTCGGTCGTCGCCGCGCTCATCGCATGGGGCATCAGCGTCGTGATCCAGCCCGGCGCCGGCATCCACTTCTCCGGGGGCGTCGACCAGACGCTGCAGGACTCGGTCGGCGAGGCGACCGGCTGGCAGGACACCCTGCTGAACTTCGTCTCCACCAACATCTTCGCCGCGATGTCGACGGCGACCATGGTGCCGATCATCATCTTCTCGCTGCTGTTCGGCGTCGCGCTCAACGCCTACATCACCAAGACCGGCAGCCGCCTCGTGCTCGACTTCTTCGACCAGATCCAGCAGGTCGTGCTCACGATGATCCGGTTCGTCATGCTCATCGCGCCGATCGGCGTGTTCTGCCTGCTCGCGAACCTCGCCGGCACGGTCGGGTTCGCCGTCGTCACGAGCGCCCTGAAGTACCTCGGCTCGACGCTCCTCGGCGTCCTGATCGTGCTCGCGCTCTTCGTGCTCGTCGTGTGGCTGCGCACCGGCCTCAATCCGGCGAAGCTCCCCACCAAGCTCACCGACCAGACCATGATCGCGATCACCACCACCAGCTCGGCCGTGACCTTCCCGACCGTGCTCAAGACCGCGATCGAGAAGGTCGGCGTCAGCCAGCGGGTCGCGAACTTCACCCTGTCGGTCGGCCTGACCATGGGCTCGTACGGCGCGGTCCTCAACTACATGATCGTCGTGATGTTCCTGGCGCAGTCGGGCAGCATCTCGCTCGACTTCGGCACGATCGTGCTCGGCATGTCGCTCGCGATCCTCCTCAACATGGGCACGATCACGGTGCCCGGCGGTTTCCCCGTCGTCGCCATGTTCCTCGCCACCTCGCTCGGCCTGCCGTTCGAGGCCGTCGGTCTGCTCATCGCGGTGGACTGGTTCGCCGGCATCTTCCGCACGTTCCTCAACGTCAACGGCGACACGTTCGTCGCCATGCTCGTCGCGAACCCCAGCAACGAGATCGACCGCGAGGTCTACGAGGGGAAGAAGAAGGTCGAGACCGACGCCCTCGACCTCGACGCGTTGAAGGAGCAGTTCGAGAAGGCGGATGCCGCGGACTGAGGCTGAGCACGCGACGGCGCCCGTCAGACGACGGGCGCCGTCGCGTCGAGCGCGTCGAGGCGGTCGGGCGTGCAGCCGCACGACTCGCGGATGACCAGCTGCGGTGTCATGACGACGAAGCCCTCGTTCACGCCGTGCTCGATCTGGTCCAGGAGGTGCTGGG
Source organism: Microbacterium sp. (assembly GCF_039812165.1). Classification (GTDB taxonomy): domain Bacteria; phylum Actinomycetota; class Actinomycetes; order Actinomycetales; family Microbacteriaceae; genus Microbacterium. The sequence goes on along the minus strand of NZ_JBDIAB010000061.1, from coordinate 8,415 downwards.
CCGCGCGCTCGCCGATCGCGGCCGGCCGGGTCGAGATGGTCGTCAGCGGCGGCTCCCACAGCTCCGCGGTGGCGATGTCGTCATAGCCCGTCACGCGCACCGTCGTCGCGAGCCCCCGAAGGCGGAGGGCACGGTAGACGCCGAACGCGATGTTGTCGCTGTGGCAGAGGATCGCGTCGGGCAGCGGATGGGTGTCGATCAGCTCGAGCCCGACGCGCAGTCCGTCCTGCGAGCCTCTGCCGCTGGGAAGGTCGACGAGGGCCGTCGTCGGGATCCCCGCCGCGGCGAGCGCATCCTGCATTCCGCGTCGACGCTCCGTGCGGTTGTGGATCGCGAGCGATCCGCCCAGGTAGGCGAAGCTCCGCGCCCCGTGCTCGATGAGGTGCGCCATCGCGAGGCGGCCGCCGAGCACGTTGTCGGGTCCGACGAACGGAGCGCCCAGATCGCCGCTGTGCCGCGTGAGCATCACGTGCGGGAGCTCGAGCTCGTTCAGCTCTCGCGAGTAGTCCTGGCGTGAGGTCGTGGCCGGGACGATGGCGACCGCGCCGACCTTGTGGGATCGCAGCTCGGCGATCGCCCGATCCTGCTGCGCGGCGTCGTCTCCGGAGGACGCGAGGATGCAGGAATAGCCCGCGGCTCCGAGCGCCTCCTGCAGACCGCCGATCAGCTCGCCGAAGAACGGGTTGCCGATGTGGGTGACGAGGATGCCGATGGTCTTGGTCGAGTTGCTGCGCATCGCCGCGGCCGACCGGTTGTAGACGTAGCCGACCTCCGCCATCGCGTCGCGCACGCGCTGCCGGGTCGCCTCGCTCACCCGCCCGGTGTCTCGCAGCACGAGCGACGCCGTGGCGCGGGACACCCCCGCCCGCTCCGCCACGTCGAGGAGCGTCGCGCCCCGCACGGCGGTGGACCCGTTCCGTTCCGACATGGTTGCACTCCCCTGATAGATGGGTCTAGCATAGGGCGCGGAAGCGGTAGATCGATCTACCATGCCAGTTCTCATCACGTGAACGTCACGAACTACGAGGAAGTAGAGGTACCCATGAACCTGAAAGCCCAGAACGTCCGTCGCATCCAGGCGGTGTCAGCCGTCGCGATCGGGGCGCTCCTGCTCGCCGGCTGCGCGGGCGGCACGTCGAGCCCGGACGACGCGAGCGGGGAGGCGCCCGCCGAGCTGGCCCCCAAGGTCGACGTCATCGATCCGTCGGTGTCGGACGACGCGTCGGGCGCTGTCACGCTGTGCGGCAACAACGACGCCGGCGCCTTCGGCGCGCTGATCGACTCCTTCAACTCCTCGCAGTCCGCCGTGACGGCCTCGTACCAGGCTCTCGGCCCCAACACGACGGAGACCCGTCAGCAGGCGATCCAGCGTCTCGAAGGCGGGCAGACGGACTGCGACGTCTACCTGACCGACGTCGTCTGGACCGCCGAGTGGGCGACGCAGGGCTGGATCTACGACCAGACCAAGCTGATCGAGGAGATCGGCGGACCCCTGCTGAAGTCCGCCGTGGGCACCACCGCGTATGACGGCCGCAACTGGATGACGCCGTACTACACGAACGCCGGCCTGCTCTTCTACCGCGGCGACCGCGTGAGCGAGCCGGCGACGCTCCCGGACCTCTACGCGCAGGCGGAGACGGCGCCGGAGAACGCCATGCTCCTCGGCCTCTCGGCGTACGAAGGCCTCACGACCAACTTCCTCGAGGTCCTCTACTCCGCGGGCGGCGAGGTGCTGGACGACTCGGGCGACATCAAGATCGACTCGAAGGAGACCCGCGCGGCCCTCGAGCTGCTCAAGGGCGCCCTCGACTCGGGCGCCATCGATCCGGCATCGCTCACCTACGACGACGGCGGAGCGCGCAAGGCCTTCGAGTCGGGCGCGGGCGGGTTCATGCGCAACTGGCCGAGCGCCTACGCATCCGCGCTCCAGGCCGACGCGGTCAAGGACGTCGTGAAGGTCGCCCCGCTCCCCGCGTTCGACGACTCCCGTGAGGCCACCGGCGTGCTCGGCGGCTGGAACCTCGCGGTCCCGCTGAACACCAAGAACCTCCCCGGTGCCGTGGCGCTGCTCAAGTACGCGGCGAGCCCCGAGTTCCAGAAGGAGCTGTTCCTCAAGACGACGCAGGCCCCCGTGGTCGAAGAGGTGTACGAGGACGCCGACGCGAAGGCGGCGATCCCCTTCACCGATCAGCTGTACGCGGCCGTGAAGAGCGCCAAGTCGCGGCCGAAGTCGCCCGTCTACGCGCAGATCTCCTCCGCCATCTACGACAACGTCTACGCGGTGCTGTCGGGTCAGGCGAAGGCGGACGACGCCATCGAGAAGATGGTGACCCAGATCCAGGCAGCTCAGGACACCTTCTGAGATGTCGCAGACTCGAGCGATCGTCACGGCCTCGGCGAAGGGCCGGGGCCGTGACGGCGGCACAACGGGCCGCATCAACGCACAAGGGCGACGGGTGGCGATCGGAATGGTCGCCCCCGCCATGATCCTCATGATCCTGGTGGCCGTCGTCCCGATCGGCTATGCGATCTGGCTCTCGCTGAACCAGTACAGCCGCATCACACCGGGGCTGAGCCGCTTCGTCGGCTTCGGCAACTACCTCGATGCGCTGGGCTCGCCGGAGTGGTGGGGCGCGATGGGGTTCACCTTCGCGATCGCGTTCATCTCCGTGCCCCTGCAACTCGTCGTCGGCACCGGCCTCGCGCTGCTGCTCAACCTCGCGTTCAAGGGCCGCGCCATCCTCCGATCCGTCCTGCTCATGCCGTACGCGGTGCTCACGGTGGTCAGCGCGCTGATCTGGCAGACGATGTTCGATCCGCATCTCGGGCTGGTGACGACGGTGCTGAGAGCGCTGGGCCTGCCCGGTGGCGACACGATCTGGCTCGCCGATCCCGGCCTGGTGCTGATCATCATCATCGTCGCCGAGATCTGGAAGACGGCGCCGTTCGTGGCGCTGCTGGTGCTCGCCGGGCTTCAGGTGATCCCGAGCGACGTGTTCGAGGCGTCGGCGATGGACGGTGCGACGAGATGGCAGACGTTCTGGCGGATCACGCTCCCCCTGCTCGCGCCCGCGATCGCGGTCGCGGGGATCCTCCGCCTGCTCGACGCGCTGCGCATCTTCGACCTGCCGTACGTGTTCACCCGCGGGGCGAACGGCACCTCGACCATGTCGATCATCGCGTACGACACCCTGCGCGAGAACCGGCTCACCGGAGAGGGATCGGCGCTCTCGATGATGGTCTTCGTCGTCGTGATGGCCGTCGCCCTGATCTACCTGCGTTTCGCCGGTGGGAATCTCCGCAAGATCGCGAAGGAGGGCTGAGATGAGCCGCAAAGGATCGATCACCGAGCCCCGAGTGGGCCCCGTCCTGTGGATCATCATCGCGGTCGTGATGATCGCGTCGCTGATCCCGTTCTACTGGCTGATCAACACCTCCCTGAAGGTGGGACCCGCGCCGTCCACGCCCGACCTCTGGCCGGCCAGCCCGTCGGCGCAGAACTATCTCGACGTGCTGGGCGACGGCAGGTTCCTCACGGCGGTGAAGAACTCCCTCATCGTCGGCGTGGTGACCACCTCCCTCGCCCTCCTCTTCGGTGCGAGCGCGGCCTATGCGCTTGCGCGGCTCCCGCTGCCGCGCAAGGCGATGATCCTCACCCTGGTGACCGCCGTGACCACCTTCCCGGTGATCACGATCATCGCCCCGATGTTCAACATCTGGAGTCAGATCGGCCTGTACGACACCCTGCTCGGCCTCATCATCCCGAAGCTCACCTTCGCGCTGCCGTTGGCGATCTTCACGCTGTCGTCGTTCTTCCGCGAGATCCCCATGGAGCTCGAAGAGGCGGCGTCGATCGACGGCTCGGGACCGTTGGGCACGTTCTTCCGTGTGATCCTGCCGTTGGCGATGCCCGGCATCGCGACGACCGCGATCCTGGTGTTCATCTCGGTCTGGAACGAGTTCCTGCTCGCGGTGGCGCTCACCTCGACGCCCGCCGCGCAGACGGTCCCCGTCGCGATCGCGTTCTTCACCGGCGTGAACGAGTTCGAGGTGCCCATCGGCGCGATCACGGCCGCCTCGGTCATCATCACCCTGCCCCTGCTGGTCGTCGTGATGATCTTCCAGCGGCGGATCGTCGCCGGCCTCACCGCGGGCGCGGTCAAGGGCTGACACGGCTGTGCGGATCGGAGACCGGCGCGTCCACGCCGCTTCGATCCGCACGGCCGCGCCACGACCGCACCGGCGAGGCGCTCGACCGTGCAAGAGAATGGGACCTGAGCCGGACCACGATGGAGAGACGACGACTCCCGCCAGAATGGATGCCATGTCCCCGACCGACGAATCAGCCCACGGCGCCGTGAGCGCCCTGTTCACCCGCCGGGCACGGCGGCAGCGGTGGCTGGAGGTGGAGGCGGCGCTCGCGCAGGCGGAGGCGGACGCCGGCATCGTGCCGGCCGAGGCGGCGGCGGCCATCGCGGCTCACGCCGACATGTCGCACATCGACGACGAGGCGCTGCTCGCCCACGAGCAGGCGACCGGCCACGTCATGGTCCCGCTCGTCGCCGCCCTCGCCGAGCTCGCCGGTCCCGAGCACGGCGGCTGGGTGCACTGGGGCGCGACGACGCAGAACATCCAGCAGACGGGCGACACCCTCGGCATCCGCGACGCCCATCGCATCCTCACCCGACGCGTCGAGCGCATCCTCGCCGTGCTCGCCACGATGGCCGACGCCCACGCCGACGTCGTCATGGCGGGGCGCACGCACGGCCAGCACGCCGTGCCCACGACCTTCGGCTACAAGGCGGCGGTGTGGGCCGACATCTTCTCGCGCCATCTGCGGCGCATGCGAGAGGTCGAGCCGCGCCTGCTGGTGTCGATGACCGGCGGCGCGGCCGGCACGTTCGCGACCTTCGGCGAGGTCGGACCCGAGATCCAGCGCGGCGTGGCCGAGCGCGTGGGCCTCACCCCGATGGCCGTGCCGGCTCGGTCGATCGCCGACCACTTCGCCGAATGGGTGTGCCTGCTGGCCCTCATCGCCGGCACGGCGCAGTCCGTGGCCGAGGAGATCGTCCGGCTGATGGCGGCGGAGTTCGGCGAGGTCGAGGAGGCGCTCTCCGACACCGACGTCGGCAGCTCGACCATGCCGCAGAAGCGCAACGCGAAGGCATCCATGTCGATCGTGACGTCCGCCGCGCAGATCCGCGCGCTCGCACCCCTCGCGCTCGAGGCGACGATCCAGGCGCACGAGGTCGACGGCGCGCGCTCGGCGATGATGGACCGCGCCGTCGAGCAGTCCGCGACGCTCCTCGACGACGCGCTCGACACGCTCGAGCGCGTGCTGTCGGGTCTGCGGATCCACCCGGAGCGGATGCGGCAGAACCTCGATCTCACACGCGGACTGATCAGCGCGGAAGCGGTCATGATGCGGCTCGCCGAGCGGATCGGGCGTCAGGAGGCGCACGCGGTCGTCCACCACGCCGCCACCCGGGCGGCGACGACGGGCGAGCTGTTCTCCGACGTGCTCGCCGCCGAGCCGGCGGTGACCGATGCGCTCGACGGCGAGCAGCTCGCCGCACTGCTCGACCCCGAGGAGCACATCGGCCTCAGCCCGCGCATCGCGCGCGAGACCGCCGCGCGCGTGCGGGAACTGCTCGCCGGAGGGTGAGGCCGTGGCGAGTCCTCAGCGGCTCCCGCGCGCCTCCACCGCACGATCGATGGCCACCTCGAGGTCGCCCCACCTCTGCAGCTCGAGCCGCTCGCCGTCGACGAAGAACGTCGGCGTGCTGCCCACTCCGAGCGTGCGGCCCTCCTCGAAGTCCAGCTCCACCCGCGCTGCGGTGGCGGGGTCGGCGACGGCCGCATCGTAGGCGGCCATGTCGAGCCCCAACTCCTGTGCGAAGCCGCGGAAGAGCTCGGCGTGGGACTCCTGCGCCTCACCCCATTCGGACTCGAACAGCCGGTGATACATGGCCTCGAACCGGCCCTGCTGCGCCGCGGCCTCGGCGGCGATCGCCGCGTTCGTCGAGTTCACATGGCCGGGCAGCGGGAAGTACCGCACGACGTACGTGATCTCGCCGCGGAACCGCTCACGCAGCTCTTCGGCCACCGGGTAGAACGCGCCGCAGGCCTCGCACTCGAAGTCGAGGAACTCGACGACCGTGATCGCGTCCGCACCGCCGTCGTCGAGGACGTGCGAACTCTGCCGCACGACGGAGGGGCCGCCTGCCGCACCGGGTTCGGCGGGCGGCGCGGGACGGGTCGCGAGGGCGTAGACGGCGACGGCCAGCACCAGCACGACGACGATGGCAGCGGCGATCGGCGTCGCCTTCAGCGGGGTTCTCATGGGGGTTCGCACGGGGGCGGTCATCGGCGCTCCAGGTCTGGCTCAGGCATCGATCGGTCGGGTCCGTGCGGGCGCGGGCGCGGCGACGGCTGACGGCGCACGACGGGCGGCGCGGATGCCGTTGAGGATGACGACCACCTCGGCCGCCTCGTGCACGAGCACGACGCCGGCGAGCCCCAGCACGCCGAAGAGGGCGAGGGGGAACAGCCCGACGATGATCGCCAGCGCGAGACCGATGTTCACCGTCATGATCCGGCGACCGCGGCGGGCGTGCGCGAACGCCGCCGGGATGAGTCGCAGATCGTGGCCGGTGAACGCGATGTCGGCGGACTCGATCGCGGCGGCGGACCCCTGGGCGCCCATGGCGATGCCCACCGTCGCCGTCGCCAGGGCGGGAGCGTCGTTGATGCCGTCGCCGACCATCGCGGTCGGCGCCCGCCGCGCGAGCGCCTCGATCGCGGCGGCCTTGTCGGCCGGCAGCTGCTCGGCGCGCACGTCGACGATGCCCGCCGCCCACGCGAGCGCGCGTGCCGTGCGCTCGTTGTCTCCCGTGAGCATGATCGTCTCGATGCCCTGCGCCCGCAGCAGTCGCACCGTCTCCGCGGCCTCCGGGCGCAGCTCGTCCCGCACGCCGACGACGCCCGCGATCCGGCCGTCCGCCTCGACGACCACGACGGTCATCCCACGGCCGGCCATCGACCCGGCCGCGTCGCCGAGGGCGGCCGGATCGAGCCAGCGCGCGTTCCCGACGCGCACCGCACGGCCGTCGACCCGGCCGGCGACGCCCTGGCCGGCATCCTCCACCACACCGCTCGCGGCGTCGGCCCGCGGTGCGGCGCGCACGATCGCTGCCGCGAGCGGGTGCGTGCTCGTCGCCTCGACGGCGGCCGCCCAGCCGAGCAGGTCCTCGTCGGCGACCCCGGGTGCCGCGTGCACCTCGACGACGGCGGGCTCGTTGCGCGTGAGTGTGCCGGTCTTGTCGAGCGCGACCGTGCGGATCGTGCCGAGCCGCTCGAACGCCTCGCCGGATGTGATGACGACCCCGAGCTTCGAGGCCGACCCGATGGCGCTGATCACCGTCACGGGCACCGCGATCGCGAGCGCGCAGGGGGATGCCGCGACGAGCACCACGAGCGCCCGCTCGACCCACGTCCACGGATCGCCGACGAGCACGCCGAACAGCGCGACCGCCGCCGCGGCGAGGAGCACGGCCGGCACGAGCGGTCGCGCGATCCGGTCGGCGAGGCGGGCCCGCTCGCCCTTGCGCGCGTGGGCCTGCTCGACGAGCGCCACGATGCGGGTCAGCGAGTTGTCGCGTCCGGCCGCGGTGGCCTCGATCCTCAGCGTGCCCGCCCCGTTCACGGTTCCCGCCGCGATCGCGTCGCCCGGACCTGCCTCGACCGGGATCGACTCGCCGGTCACGGCCGACGTGTCCACGCTCGACCGGCCGTCGACCACGACGCCGTCCGTCGCGACGCGCTCCCCCGCCCCGACGACGAGGACGTCGAGCTCGCGCACGTCGGCGGCCCGGATCGTGACATCGCCGTGCAGGCGGGAGACCCGCACGGTGTCGGGGATCAGGGCGAGGAGCGCCCGCAGCCCTTCCTTCGCGCGGTCCATCGCGCGGTCTTCGAGCGCCTCCGCGAGCGAGAACAGGAACGCGAGCGCGGCCGCCTCGCCGACGTGGCCGAGCAGCACGGCGCCAGCGGCGGCGATCGTCATGAGGAGCCCCACGCCGAGCCGGCCGCGGGTCAGACGGCGGACCGCGCCGGGCACGAACGTGTACGCGCCCGCGACGAGCGCCACGGCCTGCAGCGTCAGCGCGACGACGGCGACCCCGGACAGCTCGGCGACGTAGCCGGCGACGAGGAACGTCCCCGAGATTGCCGACGGCAGCAGCGCACGGTCGCGCCACCACTCCGGTCGCACCTCGGGCGTCTCGTCGGCGGATGCCGGGGGTCCGGCGGGCCCGCAGCACGCGTCGTCCCCGGCGCGCACGTCGTGCCCGCCGCGTGCGGGCTCCCCGCCGTGCGCGGGCGAGACATCCCCGCCGTGCGCGGGCGAGACATCCA
>NZ_JBDIAB010000060.1:0-13975 GCF_039812165.1 Microbacterium sp. | reverse complement strand
ACGTGCTGTCGCGCATCTCGAACCGCATCACGAACGAGGTCCGCGAGGTGAACCGGGTCGTGCTCGACGTGACGTCGAAGCCCCCCGGCACCATCGAGTGGGAGTGACGCGAAGGCCCGCCCCGGCGGGCCTTCGGCGTTCTGCCGGGCCGCGCGGCTGCGAGCAGGTGTATAACAGGTGTATGACGCGCACAAACATCGACATCGACGACGAGCTCGTCCATGAGGTCATGCGGCGCTATGAGCTGCCCACGAAGAAGGACGCCGTGAACTTCGCGCTGCGCCGGCTGGTGGGGGTTCCGCTGACGCAGGACTTCCTCCTCGGCCTGCGTGGGATCGGCTGGGACGGCGACCTGGCAGCCTTGCGCGATGACGCACCCCAGGCGTTCGGCCTCTCGGAGGGCGGCGTCCGGCCGGCTGCCGGGCGTCGCTCGTGATCCTCGTCGACTCCTCGGTCTGGATCGCCTATCTGCGCGACATCGCGTCGCCCGAGGTGGAGACCTTGGACGGTCTGATCCGCGGCGGTGCGGACATCTGCATCACCGAGCCGGTGATCATGGAACTGCTCGCCGGCGCTCAGGGAGCGCGCAATCGCGCGCAGGTCGAGAACCTCGTCAACGGACTGCCGCTGCTCGGACTGGATCCGGGCGCGGACTTCCGCGGCGCGGCGGAACTCTATCGCGCCTCGATGGCGAACGGGCATCCGATCCGGAGCATGACCGACTGCCTCATCGCCGCCGTCGCGATCCGTCGAGACGTGCCTCTCCTCGAGCGCGACCGTGACTTCGCGTATCTCGCGCAGGTCAGCTCCCTGCGCCTGCACCGGTGATCGCTCACAGGCCGGGCCAGGTGCGACCGGCCCAAGGATCGTAGTCGGCCAGGAGCGGACCCTGCGCGGGGCGGTCGGTCTCGGGGACGTGCTGCAGGTTGATGCGCACGCGGTACCAGAGCGAGCTCGACCCGCGCATGCCGTCGATCAGGACGTCGGCGGGATGCAGCAGCGCCGCCACGCCGGCGTGCGCCGCGCGCCACTGCTCCAGCGCGGCCTCGGCCTCGGGCTTCGTCTTCGTGCGCGCGACCTCGATGAGCGGCATGGTCGACGCGCGGCGACCGCCGGCGCTCGACCCGCGCGGCGGCTTCTCGGCAGGGCCCAGCTCCTCGGCCAGGCGCAGCAACCCGTCGAGCGTGCCCACCGCGTCGTCGATGCCGGCGTGCGGATCGCCGCGCTCAGCGAACCGCGTCGGCACCGTCAGCACCGTGAACTCCGCCGGACGGGCCGTGCGCACCTCGTCCCAGTCGAGCGGCGTCGAGACCCGGGCATCCGGCAGCGCGCGGACCGAGTAGGCGGATGCCACGGTCCTGTCCTTCGCGTTCTGGTTGAAGTCCACGAACACGCTCTCGCCGCGCTCCTCCTTCCACCATCGAGCCGTCGCGAGACCCGGTGCACGGTTCTCGACCTCGCGCGCGAGGGTCTCGGCGGCGAGCCGCACCTCGCGGTAGTCCCACCGCGGCGCGATGCGCACGAGGATGTGCATGCCGCGCGAGCCGCTCGTCTTCGGCCAGCCGACGAGGCCGACATCGTCGAGCACGTCCTGCGCGACGTACGCGACGTCGACGATCTGCGACCAGTCCACGCCCGGCATCGGGTCGAGGTCGATGCGCAGCTCGTCGGGGTGGTCGAGGTCCTCGGCACGCACGGGGTGCGGGTTGAGGTCGAGGCAGCCGAGGTTGACGACCCACGCGAGCCCCGCGGCATCCCGGATCACCGCCTCCTCGGCCGAGGTCCCCGACGCGTAGTGGAGCGTCGCGGTGTCGATGTAGTCGGGGTGGTTCTCGGGCACGCGCTTCTGGAAGAACGGCTCGGCCGAGATGCCCTTGACGAAGCGCTTGAGCACCAAGGGCCGGCCGCCGGCGCCGCGCAGCGCCCCCTCCGCCACGTCGAGGTAGTACCGCACGAGGTCGACCTTGGTGAGCCCTGGCTCGGGGAACACGACCTTGTCGGGGCTCGAGACGCGCACCTCGTGGCCGTCGATCTCCAGGAACGTCTCGGCTTTCGGGCTCACCCTCGTCACGCTACCGAGCAGCGGATGCCCTCACCAGGGCCCTTGCGGCGACCCGCGCCGACGGCCAACGGGTTCCGCCGAGAGGCGACGCGTAACTCAGGCAGATTGCCGACGCCGCGGGTCGTGATCCGCGGATTCGCGCGGGTGCGGCCCGACGACCCGCTCGAATTGCCTGAGTTATGCGCGCTGGCATCTCGTGATCCGGCCCATCGGCGCAACCTCCCATGCGCCGCCGGACCGACACCGACCCGCGGTCACAGCATGAGGAGGCCGTTGGCCCACAGCATCGCGGCGAAGCCGGCGCACGCGACGCACGAGACCGACAGGATCACGCGGTGGCGCAGCGCCCCGTCGTCGCGTCGCCACGCCCGCACGAGCACGACGGCCAGCACGATCGCCGCGGCGAGGGCCACGAACGGCACGAGCAGCAGCGGCCACGCCGCCGCGGGCAGCCCGAAGGCGAGCACGAGGGGCTCCGTGCCCGTCACGATCCACGCGATGCCCGCCGCGAAGGCGAGATTCAGCCCGGCCGCCATGACGGCCGGGAGCACCGTGCCCTCGGGCACGTCGCCGTCGCGGCGCAGGGCCGGTCGCAGTGCGTAGAGCAGGCCGTAGCCGAGGGTCGCGACCATCGCGACGAGGAGCGCGATCGCGAGACCGACGGGCACCGGCTGTCGCAGGGTGCCGTCGAGGCGGTAGAACGCGCCGGTGGCGTGGATGTCGGTCGCGGTGAGGAAGTCGGTCGGCGCCATGTCGGCGATGCACGAGGCGTCCGGCTCGGTCTGCGGCGCGCGCAGGAACTGCGCGGCGATGGATGCCGCGCACGCGTCGTCCCAGTTCGCCCACACCGAGCCGTGCCCCATCGGGGGGAAGTCGTAGCGGTACGCCTTCTCGAGCCCGGTCGTCGCGGCCTCTGCCCATGCGGACGGCGTGACCGGGTCGTATCCGCCGCTCGTGAGCAGCGTGGGGATGTCGCTGACGACCGCCTCGTTCTCGACGGCGCCGAGTGCGGGCACGTCCCAGATCGCGCAGTCCGCCCGCGGGTGCGCGACCGGGTAGTGCGCGAGCAGCGGGTCGGCGTCGTGCGCAGCCTCGATCTCGGCGTCGTCGTCGAACGGCACCTCCTCGGCGCAGTCGATCGACATCCGCAGCCCCTCCGCGAGACGCGCCTGGTTGTCGAACTGGCTCTGCGCGAGCGGCGCGATCGCCTCCTCGTCGCCCTGCGCGAGCCGGTCGACGAGGAACGGCAGCACGCGCACGAGCGAGGCGTCGTAGAGGGCGTCGAACAGGCCCCTCGTCAGACCGGCGTCGGTGATCTCCTGGCGCACGCGCGAGCCCGCGGCATCCGTCACGGTGACGGAGAACGGCGAATCGGCGGCGTGCGAGAGCACGTCGAGCAGCTCCTTCCGGAGGTCGGGGTAGCGGGCGTGGCAGTCGTCGTCCGCCGCGCACGCGGCCACGAGCGCGTCGACGGCGGCGACGAGGCCGTGCGGGATCTCCTCGTAGAAGTCGACGTTGGGCGGGTAGACGCCGTCGAGGATGACCGCGCGGAGCCCCGCGGGCTGATCGCGCATGGTCGTCAGGGCGAGGCGGGCGCCGTAGGAGACGCCGTACAGGTTCCACAGCTCGTAGCCGAGGGCGGCGCGCAGATCGGCGAGGTCGGCGGCGCTCTCGGCGCTCGTGTAGGCGGCGAGGTCGACGCCGTCGGCGACGAGGCGGTCGTGGCAGGCCTGCAACTGCGCGGCCCAGCGCGTGTCGGCGGCGTCGCCGGTGAGGCTCGCGCCGTCGACGACGAAGTGCTGCGGGTCGAGCTCGGGGCAGTCCAGGGTCGGCTCGGCGAGGAGGTCGCCGCGCTGTTCGACGAGCACGATGTCGCGATCGGCCGACGCCCAGTCCGCGTGGTCGAGGAAGTACCACAGCACGCTGAACGTGCCGCCGCCCGGGCCGCCCGACGTCGGCACCACGAGCGGGTCGGGGGCGGGCTCGGCCGCCCGGCTGGCGATGACCGCGACGGGGAGTCGGAGCGTGCGTTCGGGATCGGCGCCCTCGCCGCGACGCTCGGGCACGGTGAGGTAGCCGCACGTGACGCGGTCGGCGTGCTCCTCGGGGACGTCGACCGGGCAGTCGGCCTCCAGCTCGCCGAGGTCGATCTCCGTCGGGACAGACCTCGTGACGGCGGTCGCGGGGGCGACGGCCAGCGGAGACAGCACCAGCAGAAGCGTGAGGGCGGCGACCGCCGTGCGGTGCCACGTCGTCCGCGGGCGGGCAGACGACGGCATCGCACTCATGTCGTCACTATAGGAGGATGCCGGGCGCCCCGCATGAGCCGGTGGGGCGACGCAGGTGCTCCGGTAACGGCGAAGGGGCCGCCCGGCGCGATGCCGGACGGCCCCTTCGGGAACCGTGGATTCAGTTGTCGCCGCGCAGGATGGCGAGGATGCGCAGGATCTCGACGTACAGCCACACGACCGTGATCATGATGCCGAAGCCGGCCATCCAGCCGAGCTCGCGCGGAGCCCCGTTGCGGACGCCCTGCTGGACGATGTCGAAGTCCTGCACGAGCGAGTACGCGGCCATGAGGACGACGAGCACGCCGATGATGAGGCCGAGCGGGATGCCGGCGATCTTCATGCTGTACAGGCCGAAGGCGCCGGGGACGGCACCGGTCATCATGAGCACGAGGTTCAGCAGGCCGAACACGGCGTAGCCGATGATCGCGATCAGGAAGATCTTGTTGGCCTTGGCGCTCGCGCGCACCTTGCCGCTCGCGAAGAGGGCCAGCGTCACGCCGACAACCGCGAGGGTGGCGAGCACGGCCTGGACGACGACGCCGGGCCACATGTACTCGAAGAACGCCGAGATGCCGCCGACGAACAGGCCCTCGAACCCGGCGTAGGCGAAGATGAGCCCCGGGCGCACCTTCTTGCGCGAGGTGAACATCACCACGAGCGCCAGCACGAAGCCGCCGAGCATGCCCACGATCCACGGGATCATGGTCGGCACGCCGGTGGCGGCGACCGTCGACATGCTCCAGATCCAGCCGACGACGGCCGTGACGACGAGGATCGCGAAGAGGCCGAGCGTCTTGTGGACGGTGTCCTCGACCGTCATGCGGCCGGTCTCGATCGAGCCGGCGGGAGGAGCGGCGAACATGCCCTCCATCTGGGCGTTGGACGCCGCGTCCACGCCCTGGTGGGCGGCGCTGGCGTACTGTGTCTGGGTGCCCGCCTGCTGCGCAGGGGGCGGAGTCAGACCCGGTCGCTGTTCTTGGAACGCCGGGTTGTTGAACGCGAAGTTTCCCGCGGCCATGAGGAATCACACTCCAAAGTCGAAGCACAGCGCGGTGCTGTGACCTCCAGGGTATCGGATGGCCTCCCGGGGCAGGCCGGGGCGGCCTGAGAAACGGCCGGTAGCCTGGACGAATGCCGCGACGCCAGCCCCTCGTGATCGGCCATCGCGGCGCCCCGGGATACCGTCCCGAGCACACCCGATCGTCCTACGGGCTCGCGATCGCCCTGGGCGTCGACGCGGTCGAGCCCGACGTCGTGGTGAGTTCGGACGGGGTGCTCGTGGTGCGCCACGAGAACGAGATCGGGTCGACCACCGACGTCGCCGATCGGCCCGAGTTCGCCGACCGCCGCACCACGAAGACGGTGGAGGGCGCCGCGCTGACCGGCTGGTTCACGGAGGACTTCACGTGGGCCGAGCTGTCCACGCTGCGCTGCCGCGAGCGGCTGCCGCAGCTGCGCCCGACGAGCGCCGGCTTCGACGGCGAGGAGCCGCCGCTGCGGCTGCACGACCTCCTCGACCTGGTCCGGACGGCGTCCCGCGAGCAGGGCCGCGAGATCGGCGTCGTGGTCGAGCTCAAGCACGCGACCGCGCTGGGCGAACTCGGCTTCGACCTCGCGGCGCTCGTGGCGGCGGAGCTGCGCGAGGCCGGCTGGGCCGACGGCGGGCTGCCGCTCGTGATCGAGTCCTTCGAGTCGACCGTGCTGGCGGGGGTGAAGGCGCACGGCATCCGGGCCGAGCTCGTCTATCTGCTCGAGGCGTCGGGACGTCCGTACGACCTGGTCGTCGCCGACGGGGCCGCCGCGCCCGCCTATCCGTGGTTCGCGTCGCCGGCCGGCCTCGACGGCCTCGTGGGGGTCGTGGACGGGATCAGCGTCGACAAGCGCATGATCCTCGCGCCCGACCGGTTCGGCCGGGCCGCCGGACCGGCGCGCCTCGTCGACGACGCGCACGAGCGCGGACTGACGGTGTTCACGTGGACCTGCCGCCCCGAGAACGTGTTCCTGCTGCCGCCGTTCCGCCGCCTCGGGCCCAAGGCCATGTGGGGTCGCTACGAGCAGGAGTGGCGGCTGATCGCGGATGCCGGCGTCGACGGCGTCTTCGTCGACCATCCCGACCTCGGCATGTCGTTCTTCCGCGGCCGCTGACCTAGGTTGGGCGTATGACCGGCATCAGCGCGCGCGGGGTCCGCCGCTCGTTCGGCGACGTGCACGCCGTGCGCGACGTGACCCTCGACGCGCGCGCGGGCGCCGTCACGGGCCTCGTCGGGCCGAACGGCTCGGGCAAGACGACGCTCCTCCTCATGCTCGCCTCGCTCCTGGCCCCCGATGCCGGTGAGCTGCGCATCGACGGCATCGACCCGATCGCCGATCCGGCGGCGGCGCGCACGCGCCTGGGATGGATGCCGGACGCCCTGGGCGCGTGGCCGTCGCTCACCGCGCGCGAGACCGTCGTCACGACGGGGCGCCTGTACGGGCTCGATCGGCCCGCCGCTGCGGCCCGCGCGGCGGCGCTCCTGCACGAGGTGGGCCTCGACGACCTCGCCGACGCTCCCGCCCGCGTCCTGTCGCGCGGGCAGAAGCAGCGACTGGGGCTCGCGCGCGCCCTCGTGCACGATCCGCGCGTGCTGCTGCTCGACGAGCCCGCGTCGGGCCTCGACCCGCAGGCCCGCATCGACCTGCGGATGCTGCTGCGCCGCCTCGCCGCGGAGGGCCGCACGATCCTCATCTCCAGCCACGTCCTCTCCGAGCTCGAGGAGGTCGTCGACGACGCCGTGTTCCTCGTGCAGGGCCGCACCGTCAGCGCCGACCGCATCGCGGTGGCCGCGACCCGCGAGCGCACGTGGCGCATCCGCGTCGCCGACCGTGACCCGGCCGACGTGGCCGCCGAGGTCGCGACGGCGCTCGGCCGCGACGCCGCGCACGTGCGGGTCGACCGCCGCGAGCTGCTCGTCGCGTTCGGCACCGACGCCGCGGCCGCCGCGGGGCTCGCCGCCCTGGTCGGCGCGGGACTGCCGGTCGCCGAGTTCTCGGCGGCCACCGGCATCCTGGAGCACACCTTCCTCGACCTCGAAGAAGGGGGCGCGTCATGAGCCTCGACCGGCTGTGGACGATCACGCGGCTCGAGCTGACCCAGCGCGTGCGCACGGTGTCGTGGTACGTGCTGCTCGGCGTCTACGCGGTGATCCTGATCGGCGTGACGATCCTGGCGTTCCTCGCGTTCCAGCACCTCGAGGAGCGCGGCCCGGGCGTCTACTCGACGGTCGTCTACATCACGCTGCTCCTCGCGGTGCTGGTCTCGCCGACCCTCAGCGGCAACTCGATCAACGGCGACCGGGACGCCGCGACCCTCGCTCCCGTGCAGGTCACTCTCGCGACGACCGGCGAGATCCTGCTCGGCAAGTTCCTCGCCGCCTGGATGACCGGGCTCGCGTTCGCGGTCGTCTCGGTGCCGTTCCTCCTGGCGGCGACGATCGCGGGCGGCGTGCAGGCCGGAACGATCCTGGTGTCGGTGCTCGTGCTCGTGCTCGAGATCGGGGTGATCGCGGGCATCGGGGTCGGGCTCAGCGGGATCCTCGCCCGTCCGCTCTTCTCGGTCGCCGCGACCTATCTCGTCGTCGCCGCGTTCGTGGTCGGCACCGTGATCGCGTTCGGCCTGGTCGGCACCAGCATCACGAGCGAGGCGACCATGCGTCAGCGCATCGCCGAGTACGACCGGCAGAGCGGCGCGCCGGTGTGCGTCGACGGCTCGGAGGACTGCTGGAACGACCCGAGCAAGCTCGTGTGCGGCGAGTGGGAGACGCGCACCTATCCGGTGCCGCGCTTCGACCGCGTGTGGTGGATGCTGGCGGCCAATCCCTTCGTCATCCTCGCCGACGCGACGCCGACGCAGTTCGACCGGCACGGCAACCCGGTCGACCTGTTCGGGCAGCTCAAGTCGGGCGTGCGGTACGCGCAGCTGCCGCCGCAGCTCGAGACGGAGTGGGACGAGTGCCGGCTGAGCTGGTCGGAGGACCGTCCGACGGCGGAGGAGGTGGTCGCCGACACGGTGCCGAGCTGGTTCGTCGGCCTCGGCGTGCAGGCGGCGATCACCGCCGGGCTGCTGTGGGGCGGATGGGCCCGCACGCGCACCCCGGCGCGCACGCTGCCGCCGGGCACCCGCATCGCCTGACCGCCCGGCTACCGGGCGTGCCGAGGGGAGCGGACGACGGGCTCGACCGGACGCCGGGCGACGCCGCCGACGAGGCGCAGGAGCATGACCGACGTGAGCGCGCCGGCGGCGAGGGCGCCCGCGAGCACCACGAGCTGGAAGCGACCCGCCTCGAACGGCGAGGCTCCCGCGAAGACGGCGCCGACGAAGGCGCCCGGGAGCACGACGACGCCGGTCGTGCGGGTCTGGTCGATCGAGGGCAGCAGCGCCGTGCGCACCGCGCGGCGGGCGAGGTCGCGCGTGGACTCCCACGCGGTCGCGCCGAGCGCCAGCCAGCCTTCGACCTCGTCCCAGTGGTCGTGCACCGACGTGAGGTACAGGCGTTCGGCGAGGATCGCCACGGTCATCGTGTTGCCGATCACGATGCCGCCGATCGCGAGGGCGTACCGCGGCGAGAACTCGATCGCCCCGGTCGCGAACGCGACGGTCAGCACGACGAGCGGACCGGTCAGCATCGACGCCGCGAGGGGGAGCGCGCGTCGCAAGGGTGTGCGCGAGCGCCGCGCGGCCGTCCACACCGCGGCGAGCAGCATGACCCCGAGGCCGACGCCCACCCAGAGCGGGCTCTCGATGATGCCGGTGAGGATCAGCGCCAGCGCGGTGAGCTGCAGCGTCGCTCGCAGGAGGGCGAGCGGCACCGCCCACGGCGCGGGCACGCGGCTGGTGGCGAGCACGGCGGTCGCGATGCCGGCGAGGACGAGGACGGCGAGCCCGGTCGTCAGCCAGGGGAGCACGCCGTCCATCCCTCCGACCATAGGACACGGCATCCGCCGTCCGCCGCTCCGAGGACGGGGCGTCGGGTATCGCGCTGCGGGCCGGCGCCCCTCGAGGGACGCCGGCCCGCAGCGGCCGAGATCGCGCTACGACAGCTCGATCGTCGCGTTCTCGTCGTTCAGCACGATGACCGGCGTGATCGCCGAGAGGCCGGCGGCGCGGATCCTCGCCGCGTCGAACCGCAGCAGGGGCGTCCCCGCGGTGACGGTGTCGCCGGCGGCGACGAGCGCCTGGAACCCGTTGCCCTTGAGGTTCACGGTGTCGATGCCCACGTGGATGAGGAGCTCGGTGCCGTCCTTCAGCTCGAGACCGACCGCGTGGTTGGTGGGGAACACCGAGACGACCTTCGCGTCGGCGGGCGCCACGACCGTGTTCCCGCTGGGGTCGATCGCCAGGCCCGGACCCATCATGCCCTCCGAGAACATCGGGTCGGGCACGTCGGCGAGCGCGAGCACGGTGCCCTCGACGGGCTGGCGGAGCACGACGGTGCGCGCCGGGGCGATCGTCGCGACCGTCGATGCCGGCGCCGGCGCCGCGGCGGGCGCGAGCTCGGCAGCGTCGACGCGGCCGGCGAGGATGTCCTCCATCGCGTCCTTCACGAACTGGACGTTGAGGCCGTAGATGACCTGCACCGCCTTGCCGCCGGGCTTGACGGTGCCCGCGGCGCCGGCGCGCTTGAGCGCGGCCTCGTCGACCTTCGTGACGTCGGCGACCTCGAGACGCAGGCGCGTCGCGCAGTTGTCGACGTCGACGATGTTCTGCTTTCCGCCGAGGCCGGCGATGAAGGCGGCCGCGGTGGCGGTGAAGCCGGCGTCCTTCGACACGGCGCCGCCCACGGCGTCGGCCACGTCCTCGTCGTCCTCGCGGCCCGGCGTCTTGAGCCGGAACTTCAGGATCAGGAAGCGGAACACGAAGAAGTAGACGAAGAACCAGACCACTCCCATCAGGAGGATGATCCAGGGGTTCTGCGCGAGGGGGTTCATCCAGCCGAGCAGCAGGTCGAGGCCTCCGGCCGAGAACCCGAAGCCCATGCGCACCGGCAGGATGGCGCTGATCGCCATCGAGATGCCCGTGAAGACGGCGTGCACGAGGTAGAGCCACGGCGCGAGGAACATGAAGGCGAACTCGAGCGGCTCGGTCACGCCGACGAAGAACGAGGCGACGGCGGCCGAGAGCAGGAGGCCCGCGGCGACCTTGCGACGGCTGGTCTTCGCGGTGACGTACATCGCGAGCGCGGCGCCGGGGAGGCCGAACATCATGATCGGGAAGAAGCCGGTCATGAACTGGCCGGTGACGCCGTAGACACCCTCGCCGCCGTTGCCGGCGAGGAAGTTGTTGAGGTCGTTGATGCCCGCGACGTCGAACCAGAACACCGAGTTGAGGGCGTGGTGCAGGCCGAGCGGGATCAGCAGGCGGTTCATCATGCCGTAGATGCCGGCGCCGATGGGGCCGAGCGTCACGATCCACTCGCCGAAGGTCACGAGGCCGCCGTACACGACCGGCCAGACGAAGAAGAGGACGACGGCGACGACGAGCGAGACGCCGGCGGTGACGATCGCGACCGAGCGCTTGCCGGAGAAGAACGAGAGCATGTCGGGGAGCTTCGTGTCCTTGAACCGGTTGTAGCTCCACGCGCCGATGAGGCCGCACAGGATGCCGACGAACACGTTCTGCACCTGGCTGAAGGCCGGGTCGACGTCGGCCACGTCGGCGGCGCCGGTGAGCGCGGCGACCGTCTCGGGCTTCAGGAGGGTCGTGACGGTGAGCCACGACACGAGTCCCGCGAGCGCCGACGTGCCGTCGGTCTTGTTGGCCATGCCGATCGAGATGCCGATCGCGAACAGCAGCGCCATGTTGCCGAGCAGCGCTCCGCCGGCCGCGTTCAGGAAGACCGACACGACGTTCTCGCCCGCCGTGGAGGAGATCCAGTAGCTGATGCCCATGAGGATCGCGGCGACGGGAAGAACGGCGACGGGCAGCATGATGGATCTGCCCAGACGCTGGAAGAATTTCATATCTTCGCTCCAATGCTAGATTGATTCCTAAAGTTTCCTAACTATTATGGAACCATAACCGATCGGAGGGAACATGGTCAACATCTCGACCACGACCACGGGACGCCGTCGTGCCGCAGGGCAGGGCGACGGCGTCGCGAGACGCCTCCTTCCCGAGCACACCCGCAGCCACAACCGCTCGCTCATGCTGCGGCTCCTCTACCGGGGCGAGGGGCAGTCGCGAGCAGAGCTCGCCCGCGCGTCGGGGCTGTCGCAGGTCACCGTGTCGGATCTCGTCTCCGAGCTCATCGACGAGGGGATCGTGGTGGAGGAGGGGCGTCGCAAGGGCCCCGGCCCCGGCGCGCCCGCCCGCGTGATCGGGCTCGCCCCCGGCAGCCGCAACGTCCTCGCGATCGCGATCTCGGGCGGCGACCGGTTCGAGGGCGCGGTGTTCTCCCTCGGCGGTGAGATCATCGCCCACGACCTCGTCGAGCGCGGCGCCGAGGTCGGCGACGACGCGGTGCGCCTGCTCACCGACCTCGTCGACCGCCTGCTCGATCACGTCACCGCGCCCGTGCTCGGCGTCGGCGTCTCGAGTCCCGGGATCATCGACGCCGACGGCGTCGTGCGCGTCTCGGCCAACCTCGGCTGGAGCGACCTCCCGCTCCGGGAGCTGCTCGCCGAGCACACCGGGCTCCCCGTCTACGTCACGAACGGCGCGAACGCGCTCGGCATCGCCGAGCTGAGCCTCGCGCGCGTCGACCACGACCTCCTCCTCGTACGGATCGGCTCGGGCGTGGGCATCGCCGCGATCGTCAACGGCGAGCTCGTGCACGGGCTCGACTACACCGCCGGCGAGCTCGGCCACGTCATCGTGAGCGAGGGCGAGGGGCCGGTGTGCGGGTGCGGGCGAGTGGGATGCCTCGAAGCCTGGCTCTCCGTGCCGCGGCTCTCCGCGCGGCTCGCCGCCGCGGCCGGGCCGGAGGAGGACGAGCGCATCCGGCGTCAGGCCGGCCGGTACCTCGGCGGCGCGCTGGCACCGCTCGTGGCGACGCTCGGGCTCACCGACATCGCTCTCAGCGGCCCCGCCGAGCTCATCGAGGGCGCCCTCATCGACGAGGTGCGCGAGGCGCTCCGCGCGCGTCTGCTGCCGCTCCTCTTCGAGGGCCTCGATGTGCGCCTCGCCGAGACCGCCGACGACACCCGTCTGCGCGGGGCGATGATCCTCGTCCTCGACGAGGTGCTCGGCATCACCTGAGCCCCCGGCATCCCGCCCCGGGAACGACAGAGCTTTCACCGGAACCGCACCAGAACCGCATCAGAGAGGAACGTCCATGGCAGAGATCGTGATCGTAGAGAACCAGGAGGCCGCGGGCCGGCTCGTCGCCGACGCCATCGCCCAGCTCGTCCGCCGCAAGCCCGACACCGTGCTGGGCCTCGCGACGGGGTCGACCCCGCTCGGGGTCTACCGCGCGCTCGAGGAGATCGTGCGCGACGAGCAGCTCGACGTGTCGGGAGTGCGCGGCTTCGCGCTCGACGAGTACGTCGGGCTGCCGCCGGGCCACCCCGAGAGCTACCGGTCCGTGATCGACCGGGAGGTCGTCCAGCCGCTCGGTCTCGTGCCCGAGCGGATCGCGGTGCCGCCCGGCGGGCCCGACGGCATCGAGACGGCGGGCGAGCGCTACGAGGCCGCCATCGAGGCGGCGGGCGGCGTCGACCTCCAGATCCTCGGCATCGGCCGCACCGGGCACATCGGGTTCAACGAGCCCGGCAGCTCACTGGCGTCCCTCACCCGCGTGAAGACGCTCACCGAGCCCACGCGCGCCGACAACGCGCGCTTCTTCTCGTCGCCCGACGAGGTGCCGATGCACTGCATCACCCAGGGGATCGGCACGATCCTCCGCGCGCGCCACCTCGTGCTGCTCGCGTTCGGCGCGGCGAAGGCGCATGCCGTCGCGGCGGCCGTCGAGGGGCCCGTCACGGCGAGCCAGCCCGGATCGGCGATCCAGCTGCACCCGCACGCGACCGTCGTGATCGACGAGGCGGCGGCCGCCGAGCTCGAGCAGACCGCCTACTACCGCTACGCGTGGGACAACAAGCCCGCCTGGCAGGGCATCTGACCGCGGTTCCGGGTCGGCGCGGACTCATCGCGCCGGCTCCGGCATCCGGCCCGTCCGGGCCGAAACGGCCGGAAGGGCGATCCCGTGCCGTACGGGATCGCCCTTGGACGTGGACGCGACGGCGGGAGTCGAACCCGCAACGCTCCCGGATATGAGCCGGTGCCCGGGCCCGCCCGGATCGCCGCGATGCCCCCACGCTAGCCCCGGAGCCCGATCCGCGGGCTGAGTATGACCTGTGGTTTCGGGATGTGACGCGCGGTGACGCCGGACGGCCTGCCCGCCGGGCCGCGAACTTCGCAGAATCGGACGGACTTCGGAGGATCTCCGGGAAATCCTCCGAAGTTCGCGCGGAACTGCGAAGTTCGCGAGGTGCGGGATGCCGGGGCCCGGCGGCCGTGAGAGCCGGCCGGGCTCAGCGGCGCGCGGCGGCGTCGAAGGCGCCGTCGGTGGGGACGATGTCCTTGCCGAGGGGCATGAGCGAGATCGGCACCATCTTGAAGTCGGCGATGCCGAGGGGGATGCCGATG
>NZ_JBDIAB010000059.1:0-13989 GCF_039812165.1 Microbacterium sp. | reverse complement strand
GTCTCGACGAGCACGGCGCCGCCGAGGAGCGTTCCGACGAGGTAGGCGGCGAGCGTGATCGCGCCGGAGGCGCCGTGCCGCAGCGTGTGGTGCAGCGTGAGCCGCGTGGGGCCGGCCCCACGGGCGCGCACCGTGAGGGCGAACGGCTGCCGCTCGGCGGCCTCGATGCCGTCGCGCAGCACCTGCCCGACGAGCGCCGCGACCGGCAGGGCCAGCGTGATCGCCGGCAGCACGATCGTCGCCGGGTTGCGCGAGCCCGACACCGGGAACCAGCCCAGGCCGAACGCGAAGACGCTCAGCAGCACCAGGCCGATCCAGAACACCGGCGACGACAGCACGACGAGCTCGGCCGCCGCGGCGACGCCGCGCGACACCCTGCCGCGCGCGACGAGCACGACCGCGAACGCGATGACCAGCGCGATCGCGAGGGCGAGCGCGGTGAGCTGCAGCGTCGGGACGAGCTGGCGGCCGATGACGTCCGCCACCGGCATCCGCAGCTGGTACGACTCCCCCAGGTCGCCGCGCAGGAGCCCGCCGAGGTAGGCGAGGTACTGCTCGACCAGGGGACGGCCGAGGCCCAGCTCGGCCCGGATCGCGTCCTTGACCGTCTCGCTCACGTTCGCGAGCGGGCCGAGCATGACCGAGACCGGGTCGCCCGGGATCACCCGGAAGGCGAGGAACGCGAGCGTCGCGGCGCCCCACAGCACGACGACGACGGATGCCGCCGATCCCGCGACGCGCGCGAGCACGGCCCGCGTCGTGCGCCCGTGGGGCCGCCTCGTCTCGCTGCCCTCGCTCAACGACCGGTCGAGCCTCAGCCGACGGTGACGCCGTAGAACAGCGGGCGGCCGTAGATGTCGTAGGCGAGACCGCTCACGGTGTCTCCCACGGCCGTGATGAGCGCCGGGCTGTACAGCGGCACGATCGCGACGTGCTGCGCGTTCCACTGCTGCAGCTGCGCGTACAGCTCGGCCCGCGCGTCGGTGTCGGTCGTGGCGATCGCGCCCTCGAGCAGGGCGTCGATCTCGGGGTCGCTCACCTGCGACGCGTTCTGGAACCCGTCGGTGTGCAGGTGGCTGCGGAGCAGGTCGGGGTCGGCGCCCGAGAAGCCCCAGTCCGTGACGTCGAACGTCTTCGGGCCGTACTGCTCGTTGTAGGCGCCGGGCTCGAGCACCTCGCGCACCAGGTCGAAGCCGACGGCCTTGAGATCGGACTGGATCGCGTTGGCGAGCGCGACGCGGTCGTCGGGCACCGGGGTCCATGCGATCCAGCGCGCGGAGAGGCGCGCGCCGTCCTTGGTGCGGATGCCGTCGGCATCCCGCGTCGTCCAGCCGGCCTCGTCGAGCAGGCGGTTCGCCTCGTCCTGGTCGAAGGGCCACGTGCCCTCGAGCGACGCGTCGTAGCCGGGCGTCGTCGAGCCGAGGATGCTCCAGGCCCGCGGGAACTTGCCGAAGTAGATCTCCTCGACGGCCGCGTCGATGTCGATCGCACGCGAGAAGGCCTGGCGCACGCGCTCGTCGGCGAACACGCCGTGCTTCTCGTTGAGGAACAGCGAGTACGGCAGGCCCGGGTACTCGATCGAGTCGACCGTGAGCGAGTCGGGGAGCTCGGCCGCGAGGTTCGGCGGCAGCTGGCTGGCGAGGTCGGCCTCGCCGCTCTCCACCACGCCGACGCGGACGGACGCCTCGGGCAGGATCTCCACGCGCAGCGTCTCGACCTTCGGGGCGCCCTCGCCGTGCGGGCCCCACGCGTAGTCGTCGTTGCGCGTGTAGACGATCTCCTGCTTGGGCGTGTAGTCGGTGAGCTCGAACGCCCCCGTGCCGACCGTGATGCCGGGTCCGCCGGCCTTGAGCTCGTCGGCGGACGACTCCAGCACGGCCGGCGAGTAGAAGCCGAGCTGCGCCGTGCTCGCCGCCTGCAGGAACGGCGCGTACGGCTGCGTGAAGCTCACGGTCACGGTGTGGTCGTCGACCACCTCGGTGCCCGCGTAGAAGTCGGCCCCGAGCATGCTCGCCGCCTGCGCCGACGCCGTCTCGGGGTCGACGATGCGGTCGAAGTTCGCCTTCACCGCTTCGGCGTCGAACGGCTCGCCGTCGTGGAAGGTGACGTCGTCGCGCAGATGGAAGGTGTACTCGGTCGCGTCGTCCGAGATCTCCCAGTCGGTGGCCAGCCACGGTGAGAACGAGCCGTCGGCCTCCTGGAAGACGAGCGAGTCGAGCACGGCCCGCTGCACCATCGCCGAGACGTCGAGCTGGCTCGTCTGCGGGTCCATGTGGCCCTCGGAGAGGTTCGCGCCCTCGATCGCCCAGACCACCTCGCCTCCGTCGTCGGAGGAGGGGCCCGCCGTGCACGACGACAGCGCGAGAGCGGCGACGGACAGGGCGGCGGCGGCGAGCAGGAGACGGCGCGGGGCGGGCATGCGAGACCTCGGGTCAGGTGAAGGGATACCGTCCAGCCTAGCTGTTGGACCCGGTGCAAGAACCGGTCGCGTCGCTCCTATTGCACTGTTGGCGACACCTTCCTGCTTCGGCCCTACGAAACATGTGGCGCCATCGCAGGGAACTGGCGCCATCGCGGAAACCGGCGCCGTGCGACCGGGGACGACGCGCGGCGGACCGTAGGCTCGGGGCATGACGGCATCCGACACCGCGCCCCGACCGAACCGCCCGGACGCCCGCGTGCCGACGCGGCGCCCGTGCCTCGTGGCCATCGACGTCGACGGCACCCTGATCGGCTCCGACCACCGGCTCGCCGGCGAGACGGTCGCCGCCGTGCGGGATGCCGTCGCCGCGGGCATCGCGGTCGTGCTCGCCTCGTCGCGCCCGCCGGCCGCGCTGCGCGCGTTCCTGCTCGAGCTCGGCCTTACCGAGCCCGCGTCGTTCGTGTCGTGCCAGGGCGCGCTCGTCGGCTCGTACGACCCGGCCGGGCGCCTGCGGGTGCACGCCAGCCGGCCGATCCGGCACGACGTCGCCCGCGAGGCGGCGGCGCTCGCCCACCGCGCCGGCGCGTCGGTGAACTGGTACACCGGCGAGCGGTGGCTCGTGGAACGGGTCACGACCGGCGTCGCGTGGGAGGCGTCGATCGTCGGCATCGAGCCCGACGTGGTCGACGGGTTCGAGGGCGCCGACGCGCCCGAGAAGCTGCTCCTCATCGTCGACGACCCGGCGGACGCCGCGCCCATCGCCGACCGGCTGCGCGCGTCGGTATCGGTGGAGAGCTCGCACCCCCGCTACCTCGAGGTCACCGCCCGCGGCATCGACAAGGCCACCGGGGTCCGCGTCATCGCGGACGCCGACGGCATCGAGCCGGCCGCCGTCGTCGCGATCGGCGACGGGCACAACGACCTCGGCCTGTTCGCCTACGCCGGGCTGTCGATCGCGCCCGCCAACGCGCGTCCGGCGGTGCTCGCCCACGCGGACTTCGTCACCGCGAGCGCGGACGACCACGGCGTGGCCGCCGCGCTGCGCTGGCTGGCCGCGCTGCCGGAGCTCTGAGCCGGCGGAGCGGCGAGCCGGAATCGGGCCCGACGGTCGTCATCCGCCGTCCCGATAGAATGGGCGGGTTCCCCACACTCAGGCACGCACACACGGTGCCGCACATATCGCTCGAGGAGACCTCCATGGCGCACATCCCTGACAAGCCGGCTCTGGAAGGACTCGAGCAGAAGTGGGACTCCGTCTGGTCGGAGCGGGGCACGTACCTGTTCGACCGCGAGGCGGCCAAGACGCGGGGCCGCGACGGCGTGTACTCGGTCGACACTCCTCCGCCGACCGCGTCGGGCAGCCTCCACATCGGTCACGTGTTCTCGTTCACGCACACCGACCTCAAGGTGCGGTTCGAGCGCATGCGCGGCAAGACCGTCTTCTACCCGATGGGCTGGGACGACAACGGCCTTCCCACCGAGCGCCGCGTGCAGAACTTCTACGGCGTGCGCTGCGACCCGTCGCTGCCGTACGACCCCGACTTCACTCCCCCCTTCGAGGGCGGCGACAACAAGTCGAGCCGCGCGGCCGACCAGAAGCCCATCAGCCGCCGCAACTTCATCGAGCTGTGCGAGCGGCTGACGGTCGAGGACGAGAAGCACTTCGAGGCGCTGTTCCGCCAGCTCGGGCTGAGCGTCGACTGGACCCAGACGTATCGCACGATCTCGGACGAGACGATCCGCACGAGCCAGCTCGCGTTCGTGCGCAACCTCGAGCGCGGCGAGGCCTACCAGGCGCTCGCGCCGACCCTGTGGGACATCGACTTCCGCACCGCGATCGCGCAGGCCGAGCTCGAGGACCGCGAGCAGCAGGCCGCGTACCACCGCATCGCCTTCCACCGCACCGACGGCGGCGGCGACATCCACATCGAGACGACCCGTCCGGAGCTCCTCGCCGCGTGCGTGGCCCTGGTCGCCCACCCCGACGACGAGCGCTACCAGCCGTTCTTCGGCTCGACCGTGCGCACGCCGCTGTTCGAGGTCGAGGTGCCGGTGCTCGCCCACCCGCTCGCCCAGCAGGACAAGGGCTCGGGCATCGCGATGATCTGCACCTTCGGCGACGTGACCGACATCGTGTGGTGGCGCGAGCTCGACCTGCCGAACCGCACGATCCTCGGCGAGGACGGCCGCGTCACCGCCGACGTCCCCGAGGCGATCGTGACGGATGCCGCGAAGGCCGCCTACGCGGAGCTCGTCGGCAAGACGGTGTTCAGCGCCAAGAAGCGCGTCGTCGAGCTGCTGCGCGAGTCGGGCGAGCTGATCGGCGAGCCCCGGCCCTTCAGCCACGTCGTGAAGTTCTACGAGAAGGGCGACCGGCCGATGGAGATCGTCTCCACGCGGCAGTGGTACGTCCGCAACGGCGCCCGCGACGAGGCCCTGCGCGACCGGCTCATCGAGCTCGGGGCGGAGCTGTCGTGGCATCCCGACTTCATGCGCGTGCGCTACGAGAACTGGACCAACGGCCTCACGGGAGACTGGCTCGTGTCGCGCCAGCGCTTCTTCGGCGTGCCGATCCCGGTCTGGTACGCGCTCGACGAGAACGGCGAGCGCGACTACGAGCGCGTGCTGATCCCCGCCGAGGAGCGGCTGCCGGTCGACCCGACCGTCGACGTCCCCG
Organism: Microbacterium sp.; assembly: GCF_039812165.1. Lineage (GTDB taxonomy): Bacteria > Actinomycetota > Actinomycetes > Actinomycetales > Microbacteriaceae > Microbacterium. The sequence goes on along the minus strand of NZ_JBDIAB010000059.1, from coordinate 8,890 downwards.
CGGGCTACACGGCCGACCAGCGCGGCGTGCCGGGCGGGTTCGACGGCGAGCGCGACATCTTCGACACGTGGGCCACGTCGTCGCTGACGCCGCAGCTGGCCGGCGGCTGGGAGCGCGACCCCGAGCTGTGGAGCCTCGTGGCGCCGTTCGACGTGCGCCCGCAGGGTCAGGACATCATCCGCACGTGGCTGTTCTCCACGATGCTCCGCAGCGCCCTCGAAGACGGCCGGGCGCCGTGGCGGGATGCCGCGATCTCGGGCTTCATCGTCGACCCCGACCGCAAGAAGATGTCGAAGTCGAAGGGCAACGTCGTCACCCCGGCCGACATCCTCGCCGGTCACGGCACGGACGCCGTGCGCTACTGGGCCGCGTCGAGCCGGCTCGGCGCCGACGCCGCGTTCGACCCGCAGAACCCGACGCAGGTGAAGATCGGCCGGCGCCTCGCGATCAAGGTGCTGAACGCGGCGAAGTTCGTGCTGTCGTTCCCGGTGCCGGAGGACGCGGAGATCACCCACGCGCTCGACGCGTCGATGCTCGCGACGCTCGACCAGGTCGTGCGCGACGCCACGCGGGCCTACGAGGCCTACGACCACGCCCGCGCGCTGGAGGTGACCGAGGCGTTCTTCTGGACCTTCTGCGACGACTACCTCGAGCTCGTCAAGGAGCGCGCGTACAACCAGACCGACGTGGGCCAGGCGTCCGCGGCGCTCGCCCTGCGCCTCGCCCTGTCGACGCTCCTGCGCCTGCTGGCGCCGGTGCTCGCGTTCGCGGCCGAGGAGGCGTGGTCGTGGTTCGAGGACGGCTCGGTGCACACCGCGTCGTGGCCGGAGCCCCTCGGCGCGGACGGCGACCCGGCCGTGCTCGTGGCGGCCAGCGCGGCCCTCGTCGGCATCCGCCGCGCGAAGACCGAGGCGAAGGCGTCGCAGAAGACCCCGGTCGCGACCCTCGTGCTGCGTGCCGACGACGCCACGATCGCGCGCCTGCGGCTCGCCGAGGGCGACCTGCGCGCGGTGGGACGCATCGAGCAGCTCGAGCTGCTCGACGGCGGGAGCGAGCTGGTCATCGACCGCATCGAGCTCGCGGCGCAGGAGAGCTGACATGCGCATGGGAACGCGGTGGGTCGCCGGCTCCGAGCCGCCGGCATCCGTCCCCGCCGTGCTGCGCGACACGATCGCCGCGATCGAGCGCGACCTGCCGCCGGGCACGCCGCGGCCGAGCTGGACGCTCACGTGGCTGGAGGGGCGCCCCGTGGTCGAGCTCGACACGGGCGTGCTCGTGACGGTCGACGCGCACAGCGGCCGTCCGGTCGTCCGGCACGATCCCGACGACGAGTTCGGCTGACCGCTCGCGCGGCTAGCGTGGAGGGCATGACGGATGCCGCCGCCTCCAACCCCCTCCTGACGCCGAGCACGCTCCCCTACGGGCTGCCCGACTACGCCGCGATCCGCCCGGAGCACTACCTGCCGGCGTTCGAGCGGGCGTTCGCCGAGCAGCGGGCCGAGGTCGCCGCGATCACGCTCGCGCGGACGGCGCCGACCTTCCGGAACACGATCGTGGCGCTGGAGCGCTCGGGCGAGCTGCTGGAGCGCGTCGCCGCGGCGTTCTACACGGTGGCATCCGCCGACGCGACGCCCGAGATCCAGGAGATCGAGGAGACCCTCGCGCCGCTCATGGCCGCGCATCACGACGCGATCCAGCTCGACCCGCGGCTCTACCGGCGCATCGCCGCGCTCCACGACCGGCTCGACGAGCTCGACCTCAGCCCCGAGGACCGCTACCTCGTGGAGCGCCGCCACCGCGAGTTGACGCACGCCGGCGCGGGCCTCGACGACGCCGACAAGGAGCGCCTCACCGCGCTCAACCAGCGCCTGTCCGTGCTCACGACGACGTTCGAGAAGAACCTCCTCGCCGACACCAACGAGCTCGCCGTCGTCTTCGACGACGCGGCCGAGCTCGACGGCCTCACGCCCGGGGAGCTGTCGGCGACGGCGCGGAACGCGGCCGACCGTGGCCTCGACGGCACGCACGTCGTGACGCTGACGCTGTTCACCGGGCATCCGTACCTCGCGAGCCTCACCGACCGCGAGAGCCGGCGCCGTCTCCTCGCGGCCTCGCGTGCCCGCGGCGCCCGCGGCGGCGCGCACGACAACCGGGCGGTGCTGCTCGAGATCGTGTGGCTGCGCGCCGAGCGCGCCGCACTGCTCGGCTACGACAGCCACGCCGCCTACGTCACGAGCGACGAGACCGCCGGCTCCCCCGAGGCCGTGCACGGGCTGCTGCGCCGGCTCGCGGTGCCCGCCGCGGCGAACGCCCGCCGCGAGCGCGCGGCGCTGCAGGCGATCGTGGATGCCGGCGACCACCCGTTCCCGGTCGAGGCGCACGACTGGGCGTTCTACACCGAGAAGGTGCGGCAGGCGGAGTTCGATCTCGACCGCGCGGCGCTGCGGCCCTGGTTCGAGGCCGAGCGCGTGCTGTGGGAGGGCGTGTTCCGCACCGCGCACCGCCTGTACGGCCTCACGTTCACCGAGCGCGGCGACCTGCACGCCTACCACCCCGACGCGCGCGTCTTCGAGGTGTACGAGGCCGACGGCGGCGTGCTCGGGCTGTTCGTCCTCGACCTCTACACGCGTGACACCAAGCGGGGCGGTGCCTGGATGAACTCGATCGTGTCGCAGTCGCACCTGCGCGGTACGCGGCCGATCGTCGTGAACAACCTGAACGTGCCGAAGCCCGCTCCCGGCGAGCCGACCCTCCTGACCCTCGACGAGGTCACGACGCTCTTCCACGAGTTCGGGCACGCGCTGCACGGGCTGTTCGCGCGGGTCGCCTACCCGCACTTCGCCGGCACGGCGGTGTTCCGCGACTTCGTGGAGTTCCCGAGCCAGGTCAACGAGATGTGGATCACGTGGCCCGAGGTGCTCGCCGAGTACGCGCGACACGTCGACACCGACGAGCCGCTCCCCGCCGACGTGGTCGAGCGGCTGATGGCATCCGAGACGTTCGACCAGGGCTTCGCGACCAGCGAGTACCTCGCGGCGGCGTGGCTCGACCAGGCGTGGCACTCGCTCACCGCCGACGAGGCCGCCGCCATCACCGACGTCGCCGGGTTCGAGGCATCCGCCCTGGCCGACATCGGCCTCGACGACCCTGTGGTGCCGCCGCGCTACTCGTCGGCGTACTTCGCGCACGTGTTCTCGGGCGGCTACAGCGCGGGGTACTACTCGTACATCTGGAGCGAGGTGCTCGACGCCGATACCGTCGAGTGGTTCCGGTCCAACGGCGGACTCACGCGTGCGAACGGCGACCGCTTCCGCGAGCTCGTCCTCGGCGTCGGCGGGTCGAAGGACCCGCTCGAGGCCTATCGCGAGTTCCGGGGGCGGGATGCCGAGATCGGCCCCCTGCTGAAGCGCCGCGGCCTCGCCGACTGAGGTCGGCGCCGGGCGTGCCGAGGGTCAGGCGCTCTTGCGCTTGCGGCGCAGCACGAGCGTCGGCGGGTCGCCGTTGATCACGCTCGCGCGCGTCACGATCACCTTGTCGACGTCGTCGGTCGACGGGATCTCGAACATGATCGGGCCGAGCACGTCTTCGAGGATCGCGCGGAGCCCGCGCGCGCCGGTCTTGCGGGCGACGGCGAGGTCGGCGATGGCGCGGAGCGCCTCCTCCTCGAACTCCAGCTGCACGCCGTCGATCGCGAACATGCGCTGATACTGCTTGACGAACGCGTTCTTCGGGACGGTGAGGATCTCCACGAGCGTGTCCTGCGACAGCGGCGTCACCGACGTGACGACGGGCAGGCGCCCGATGAACTCGGGGATGAGCCCGAACTTGTGGAGGTCTTCCGGCTGCACCTCGCTGAACAGGTCGAGGTCCTTGCCCTTGTCGTGGAGCGGTGCTCCGAAGCCGACGCCGTGCTTGCCGACGCGCGCCGAGATGATGTCCTCGAGCCCGGCGAAGGCGCCGGCGACGATGAACAGCACGTTCGTCGTGTCGATCTGGATGAACTCCTGGTGCGGATGCTTGCGGCCGCCCTGCGGCGGCACGGACGCCACCGTGCCCTCGAGGATCTTCAGCAGCGCCTGCTGCACGCCCTCGCCCGACACGTCGCGCGTGATCGACGGGTTCTCGGCCTTGCGGGCGATCTTGTCGACCTCGTCGATGTAGATGATGCCGGTCTCGGCGCGCTTCACGTCGAAGTCGGCGGCCTGCAGGAGCTTCAGGAGGATGTTCTCCACGTCCTCGCCGACGTAGCCGGCCTCGGTGAGGGCCGTGGCATCCGCCACCGCGAACGGGACGTTCAGGCGCTTGGCGAGCGTCTGCGCCAGATACGTCTTGCCGCAGCCGGTGGGGCCGAGGAGGAGGATGTTGCTCTTGGCGATCTCGACCTCGTCGGCGCGCTGCTCGGCCGGCTGCAGGGTCGTGTGCGAGCGGATGCGCTTGTAGTGGTTGTAGACGGCGACCGCGAGAGCCCGCTTGGCCGGGTCCTGGCCGACGACGTAGTCCTCGAGGAACGCGAAGATCTCGCGCGGCTTGGGGAGGTCGAACTCGGCGACGGTGCCGTCGACCGACTCGGCCATGCGCTCCTCGATGATCTCGTTGCACAGCTCGACGCATTCGTCGCAGATGTACACGCCGGGGCCGGCGATCAGCTGCTGCACCTGCTTCTGGCTCTTGCCACAGAAGGAGCACTTGAACAGGTCGGCGCTCTCACCGATGCGTGCCATGGCGCTCCTCCTCGTCGCGGGCCGGGCTGCTGCCCTCCGAGCCTAATCGCTGGCACGGACAACGGGCGGATTGTGCCGGGCGATGTCTCGCCCCGCGTGCCGACGACGAGGCCCCGCCGCGCGATCGCGGGCGGGGCCTCGTCGGTCTCCGGTGGGGAGCTCAGCTGGTGAGCGCCGCCGGCACGCGCTTGCGCGACGTGAGCACCTGGTCGACGATGCCATACTCCAGGGCCTCGGTCGCCGACAGGATCTTGTCGCGGTCGATGTCCTTGTTGACCTGCGCGGCCGTGCGGTTGGTGTGCTTGGCCATCGTGTCCTCGAGCCACGTGCGCATGCGCAGGATCTCGGCGGCCTGGATCTCGATGTCGGACGCCTGGCCGTGGCCGGACTCGCCCACGGCGGGCTGGTGCATCAGGATGCGCGCGTTCGGCAGCGCCAGGCGCTTGCCGGGGGCGCCGGCGGCGAGCAGGACGGATGCCGCGGACGCGGCCTGTCCGAGCACGACCGTCTGGATCTGCGGCGACACGTACTGCATCGTGTCGTAGATCGCCGTCATGGCCGTGAACGAGCCGCCCGGCGAGTTGATGTACATCACGATGTCGCGGTCGGGGTCCTGGCTCTCGAGCACGAGCAGCTGGGCCATGACGTCGTCGGCCGAGGCGTCGTCGACCTGGACGCCCAGGAAGATGACGCGGTCCTCGAACAGCTTGTTGTACGGGTCCTGGCGCTTGTAGCCGTAGGCCGTGCGCTCCTCGAACTGCGGCAGGATGTAGCGGCTTCCCGGCGCCTGCAGGCCTTGGTGCGCGGTGCCACCGAAGGTGGGGACGTTCATGTGGTTCTCTCTCCTTCGGGTGGTCACTTGGTTCCGCCGCCGCCGGTCACGTCGACGGCGTGCTCGCGGATGTGGTCGACGAAGCCGTACTCCAGCGCCTGCTCGGCGTTGAACCAGCGGTCGCGGTCGCCGTCGGCGTTGATCTGCTCGACGCTCTTGCCGGTCTGGCCGGCGGTGATCTCGGCGAGGCGCCGCTTCATGTCGAGGATCAGCTGCGCCTGCGTCTGGATGTCGCTGGCGGTGCCGCCGAAGCCGCCGTGCGGCTGGTGCAGCAGCACGCGCGCGTTCGGCGTGATGTAGCGCTTGCCCTTCGTGCCGCTCGTGAGCAGCAGCTGGCCCATCGAGGCGGCCATGCCGATGCCGACGGTCACGATGTCGTTCGGCACGAACTGCATCGTGTCGTAGATCGCCATGCCCGCGGTGATCGAGCCGCCGGGCGAGTTGATGTAGAGGTAGATGTCCTTCTGCGAGTCCTCGGCGGCCAGGAGCAGGATCTTCGCGCAGATCTCGTTCGCGTTGTCGTCGCGCACCTCAGAGCCCAGCCAGATGATGCGGTCCTTCAGCAGCCTGTCGAAGACACTCGTCGCGACAAGGGGTTCGGCCATGTTCACTCCCGTTCCGGTTTCGTCGCATCGAATCTACCGGCGCGTCCGCACCGACCCGCCCGTGTTCGCCCTGGGCAGAGCGAGGGGTCGGATGCCGGGCCCTCCGCGCGCCCGGACCGGCTCGGCTATCCGGCGTCGGCGGCGAGCTCGCGCGCGTACGCGGTGACCGAGCGCGTGTACCGGGGCAGGTGCGGCGCCAACGCCTCGAGGGCGACCGCCGCCGCGGCGCGAGGCTCTCCGGCCGAGGCGAGCGCGAGCGCGTAGAAGGCGGAGGCCGCGTCGGCAAAGGCACCGCCGCGCCCCCGTTCGGCGCGCAGCAGCTCGAGGGAGTCGGCGATCTCCCCCAGGTTCCGCAGCGTGCTCGCGAGCTGGATGACCGCCTGCGCACGATGCTCCTCGTCGAGGCCCGCGGCGAGAGCCGCGCGGTACAGCTCGACGGCCTCGGTCTCGATGCCCGCGGAGTCGCGAGCGCCGGCGCGTTCGAACAGCGCACGCGCGTCGTCGGGGCCTCGCTCCGACGCCAGCGCGTCGATGAGCGGGATGCGCTCGGCATCCGTCAGCCGCTCGTCGGCCCACACCGCCTCGACCCGCGCATCCCAGTCGGTCATCGTGTCCTCCGTCTGCGTCTCGAACGGCAGAGGGGCGGATGCCGCGGCATCCACCCCTCTGATCGTCAGCGACTACTCGGCCGCATCGGCCTTCTTCGCCGCCGGCTTGCGCTTGGCGGGAGCCTTCTTCTTCGGGGCCTCCTCTGCGGGGGCCTCCTCGGCCTCGATGATCGCCTCGGCGTCGGCCGCGGCATCCGCGATGTCCTGCGCCTCCTCGACGACCTCCTCCTCGGCGTCGGCGACGGGCTCCTCGCCCTCGACGGCGACGAAGCCGGCCAGGTCGACGGGCTTGCCGTTCGTGTCGACGACGGTGACCTTGCCGAGGGCGATCGCGAGCGCCTTGTTGCGGGCGACCTCGCCGACCATGACGGGCAGCTGGTTGCCCTGCTGCAGCGCCTCGACGAACTCCTGCGGGGCCATGCCGTACTGCGCGGACGACTGGATGAGGTACTGCGTGAGCTCCTCCTGCGAGACCTGCACGTCGTGCTGCTCGACGATCTTGTCGAGGAGCATCTGGGTGCGGAACTGCTTCTGGCTCGCCTCGGTGACCTCGGCGCGGTGCTCGTCGTCCTCCAGGCGGCCCTCGCCCTCGAGGTGCGCGTGCACCTCGTCCTCGACGAGCTGCGCCGGCACGGGGATGTCGATCTTCTCGAGCAGCACCTCGATGAGCTTCTCGCGCGCCGCGGAGCCCTGGCCGAACGCGGCCTGCTGGCCGACGCGCTCGACGAGGCTCTCGCGCAGCTCGCCGATCGTGTCGAACTCGCTCGCGATCTGCGCGAAGTCGTCGTCGGCCTCGGGGAGCTCGCGCTCCTTGACCGCCGTGACCGTGACCGAGACCTCGGCCTCTTGCCCGGCGTGGTCGCCGCCGATGAGCTTCGAGCGGAACGTCGTGTCCTCACCCGCGGTGAGCGACTCGACGGCCTCGTCGATGCCCTCGAGCAGCTCGCCCGAGCCGATCTCGTACGACACGCCCTCGGCGCGATCGATCTCGGCGCCGTCGATCGTGGCGACGAGGTCGAGCTCGACGAAGTCGCCGGTCGCCGCGGGGCGGTCCACGGTCACGAGCGTGCCGAAGCGGGCGCGCAGGCGGTCGAGCTCGGCGTCCACCGCCGCGTCGTCGACCTCGGCGGCGTCGATCTCGACGGTGAGGCCGTCGAGCTCCGGCAGGTCGAACTCGGGACGGACGTCGACCTCGACCTCGACCTGCAGGTCGCCGGAGAAGTCCTTCTCGTTCGGCCACTCCACGATGTCGGCGGACGGGCGGCCGACGGTGCGCACCTCGTGCTCGAGGATCGCCTCGCGGTAGAACGCGTCGAGGCCGTCGCTGACGGCGTGCTCGAGCACGACGCCGCGGCCGACGCGCTGGTCGATGATCGGCGCGGGCACCTTGCCCTTGCGGAAGCCGGGGACCTGGACGTCCTTGGCGATGTGCTCGTACGCGTGGGCGATGCTGGGCTTCAGCTCGTCCGGGGTGACCGTGATGCGGAGCTTCACCCGGGTCGGGCTGAGCTTCTCGACGGTGCTGGTGACCATGCCTGTTCGTTCTCCTCGTATTCGGCCGCACCCACGCGCGGTTCGGGAAGGTCTTGGGTCTGGGAGGCCGTGGTCGGGGCGACAGGATTTGAACCTGCGGCCTCCCGCTCCCAAAGCGGGCGCTCTACCAAGCTGAGCTACGCCCCGGGCGCGCACGATCTCCGTGCGCCGTAAACGGCCGCCGCCAAGTCTAGCCGACCTCGTCCGTCCGGCACCTGAAGGCCCGCGCGGCGTCGTTCGGACGGTGGCCCGGTGGTGTGCGGCGCGGAATCCCATTCCGGCGAGACCATGAGTCTGGTCTGTCCTCGGCGCATGGCTGGAGGGTCGGCGCGCGTACGGCTTCGGTGGGACCAGAGGGGCGCGGGCGTCGCAGCCGAGCGTGCGGGGGCGCGCGCGGCGTCCACTAGACTTGCGGATGCCGCGGCCATGCCGCTGCGGGGATGTAGCTCAATGGTAGAGTCCCAGTCTTCCAAACTGGTAGTGCGGGTTCGATTCCCGTCATCCCCTCCGATGCCCTGACGTGTCGTCCGAAGGACGGCGCGGCAGGGCATTCGCGTGGTTGCCGTAGGGACCGCATCTCGCGTGCGGGGG
>NZ_JBDIAB010000058.1:0-14117 GCF_039812165.1 Microbacterium sp. | reverse complement strand
CCGCGTTCCGCCACCTCGACCTGCGGGTGGGCCCGGGCGTCTTCGTGCCGCGACCCGAGACCGAGGTCGTGGCGCAGCTCGCGATCGACGCGCTGCGCGCGGCGGCCGGGCCCGCGCCGATCGCCGTCGACCTGGGCACCGGGTCGGGGGCGATCGCGCTGGCGCTCGCCACCGAGGTGCCGCACGCGCGCGTGCACGCCGCCGAACGGTCGCCCGAGGCCTTCGCGTGGGCCGAGCGCAACGTCGCCGCGCACGCGCCGCACGTCCGGCTCGTCCTCGCCGACCTCGCCGACGCGTTCGGAGACCTCGACGGCACCGTCTCGGTCGTGGTCTCCAACCCCCCGTACGTGCCCGACGACGCGGTCCCGCGCGACCCGGAGGTGCGCGACTGGGACCCGCCGGCGGCGCTCTACGGGGGAGCGGACGGGCTCGACGTCGTGCGCACGCTGTCGCACGTCGGGCTGCGGCTGCTGCATCCCGGCGGCGCGCTCGTGCTCGAGCACGGCGAGTGGCAGGGGGCCGCGATCCGCGGCATCCTCGCCGCCGACGGCTGGCGCGCCACGGCGACGCACCCCGACCTGACGATGCGCGACCGCGCCACCACCGCCGTCCGCCCCTGAGCCGGGCGGCGGGGCGCTCAGGATCGGCCGGGGGAGCCGCCGTAGAATGGCACCGACATGTCCCCCGTCTTCGACTGCCGCGATCCCGCGCAGCTGCTGCCCGGCATGCGGCAGGCCCGTCAGGCGATCGGCCACGGCGAGCTCATCGTCATGCCCACCGACACCGTGTACGGCGTCGCCGCCGACGCGTTCAGCCCGCTCGCGGTCGCGCGCCTCCTCGCCGCGAAGGGCCGCAGCCGCCAGTCGCCCCCGCCCGTGCTCGTGGCGGGTCTGACGACCCTGCGGGCGCTCGCGGCCGAGGTGCCCGAGCCGGTGGAGCGCCTCGTCGAGGAGTTCTGGCCCGGCGGGCTCACGATCGTGCTGCCGGCGCAGCCCTCGCTGTCGTGGGATCTCGGCGACACCGGGGGCACGGTGGCGATCCGGATGCCGGAGGATCCGATCGCCCTGGAGCTCCTCGAGGAGTGCGGGCCGCTGGCGGTCTCGAGCGCCAACCTCACCGGCCGTCCCGCGGCGATCACGATCGACGACGCGCGCGACATGCTCGGCAACACCGTGGCCGTCTACCTCGACGGCGGCATGTCGCGCACGGGCGTCGCCTCCACGATCGTCGACGCCACCGGGCTCACCGCCGGCGGCGGCCGGCCCGTCGCGGTCCTGCGCGAGGGCGCGGTCACGCGCTCCGCGCTGCGCGGCGTGCTCGGCGACCTGCTGGAGCCCGACCCCGGCACGGTCGACGCGTGAAGTACTACCTGCTCGTCGTCATCCTGACCGCGGCCACGACCCTCGCCCTCACGACGGTCGTGTGGCGCCTGAGCCTGCGCTACCGGCTCTACCCCGGCATCCGCGAGCGCGACGTGCACACGACGCCGACGCCGCGCCTGGGCGGCGTGGGGATGTTCCTCGGCGTCGCCGCCGGCTTCGCGCTGTCGTCGCAGGTGCCGTACTTCGCGATCTTCTGGGACGACCCGATGCGCAACTGGTCGATCCTCGGCGCGACGCTGCTGATCGTCCTCTTCGGGGTCGCCGACGACCTGTGGGATCTCGACTGGATGATCAAGCTCGGCGCGCAGTTCCTCGCCGCCGGCATCGTGGTCGGGGTCGGCGGCATCCAGATCTACCAGCTCCCGATCGGCGGGCAGACCGTCGTGTCGAGCTGGATGAGCTTCACGCTGTCGGTGTTCGCGATCGTCGTCGTCATGAACGCGGTGAACTTCATCGACGGCCTCGACGGCCTCGTCGCGGGCGTCGCGCTCATCGCCAACGGCGTCTTCTTCGCGTACACCTACCTGCTCGTGCGCGACACCGGGGCCAGCAGCTACTCGAACCTCGCGTCGTTCATCGCCGTCGTGCTGATCGGCGCGTGCATCGGGTTCCTGCCGCTGAACTGGAACCCCGCGAAGCTCTTCATGGGCGACGCCGGCGCCTACATGCTGGGCCTGCTGATGGCGTGCTCGGCGATCGCGGTGACCGGCCAGCTCGAGCCGCGCATGCTCGGCGACAACGACGTGTTCGGCAGGTCGCAGCTGCTCGGCGCGTTCATCCCGATCCTGCTGCCCATCGTCGTGGTGCTCCTGCCGCTGCTGGACTTCGGCATGGCCGTCGTCCGCCGCATGGCCAGGGGCAAGTCGCCGTTCTCGGCCGATCGCAAGCACCTGCACCACCGCATGCTCGACATGGGGCACAGCGACCGCGACGCCGTCCTCATCTTCTACGCGTGGACGTCGATCGTGAGCCTCTCGGTGCTGCTGATGTACATCGGCACCACCGCCGACTGGCCCGGCCTGTACTGGCCGGGCGTCGCCTACCTCGTCGTCGGCTGCACCGCGTGCCTCGTCGTGACCCTCACCCCCGCCCGGGCGACCGCCGACGCCGCGGGCCCGAACGTCCCCGTCCAGGAGCCCTCATGAGCCGCGTCTCGAGCACACCCGTCCTTCGCACGACCCTGCGATGGTCCGCGATCGCGACGGCCGTGCTGGCCGTCGCCGGCGCCGGCGTCGGCTACGCGGTCGGGGGAGTCGCGGGACTGTGGAGCGCGCTCGTCGCCGTCGTGCTGGCGGCGCTGTTCCTCGCGATCACCGCGGTCAGCATCCTCGTCGCCAACCGCTGGTACGGCGAGGCGCTCTACGTGCCGCTGTTCTTCGGCATCGTCATGGGCGCGTGGGTGCTGAAGTTCATCGTCTTCATCGTCGGGCTGCTGCTGCTGCGCGGCCAGCCGTGGCTCAACCCCGGCGTGTTCTTCTTCGCGCTCGTGGCGAGCGTCGTCGCGTCGCTCGTCATCGACGTCGTCGTGCTGACCCGCATGCGCATCCCGCACGTGAGCGACGTGAAGCTGCCGACCGCCGAAGAGGTCGCGGATGCCGGGAACGGAGACGTGCTCAGGTGAGCGCGCGCTCTCATCGAGGCATCCGGGACTGCTAGGCTGTCTCTGCGCTCGCTCCCGTGGAGCGGCCGCACATGACGCACACCGACCCCCCGACCATCGTCGCATCGGCTCACGGCCGACGCCCCGAAGCTGGAGACAGCGCTGTTTACTCATGCTGCGACCCTGATCGCGAAGACTGCCGAAGAAGGCGCGGGTTTCCACGGACCGTCGATCGATGAGTTCTTCCCGCCTGTCCTGTTCGAGCTGGCCGGCATCCCGGTCACCCGCATCCACCTGATCCAGTTCCTGGCCGTCATCGGCATCGTCCTGATCTTCGGGCTCGGCACCCGCCGCATGACGCTCGTCCCCGGACGCTTCCAGAGCGTCGTCGAGATGGGCCTGGACTTCGTCCGGATCAACGTCGCCGAGGACCTCCTCGGCAAGAAGGACGGGCAGCGGTTCCTGCCCATCCTCACCACCATCTTCTTCATGGTCCTGTTCATGAACATCACGGGCATCATCCCGTTCCTGAACATCGCCGGGACGAGCATCATCGCGGTGCCGCTGCTGCTGGCCGTCATCAGCTACGTGACCTTCATCTACGCCGGCATCAAGAAGAGCCCCAAGGGGTTCTTCAAGAACGCGCTGTTCCCCTCCGGGGTCCCGCCGGTGGTCTACATCCTGGTCACGCCGCTCGAGTTCATCTCGACGTTCATCATCCGGCCCGTCACGCTGACGCTGCGACTCCTGATGAACATGATGGTCGGGCACCTCATGCTCGTCCTCTTCTTCGCCGCGACGCAGTTCTTCCTGCTCGACCTGGGCGGCTGGTGGTCGGCGCTGGCCGCCGGCACCCTCGCCTTCGGCTTCGTCTTCACCGTCTTCGAAATCCTGGTGGCCGTCCTCCAGGCGTTCGTCTTCACGATCCTCACCGCGGTCTACATCCAGCTCGCGGTCGCGGAAGAGCACTAAGCGGGTCGGCTCCTCGCCACCCACAACCGAAAGGAACAATCCCCGTGGACGCAACTACGGTTCTCGCCGAGCTCAGCGGCAACGTCGCGACGATGGGCTACGGCCTCGCCGCCATCGGCCCCGCCATCGGTGTGGGCATCGTCGTGGGCAAGACCATCGAGGGCGTCGCCCGCCAGCCCGAGCTGGCCGGTCGTCTGCAGGTCCTGATGTGGATCGGTATCGCCTTCACCGAGGCGCTCGCCTTCATCGGCATCGCGACCTACTTCATCTTCACCACCTGATCGACCCCGACTGCCCGAAGGAGACAGGATGCTGAACGCTCTTGTCACGTACGCCGCGGAGGAAGGCGCCGCCGCGCACAATCCGCTGATCCCGGCGTGGTACGACATCATCTGGTCGGCGGTGTGCTTCGCAGTCATCTTCTTCCTGTTCTGGAGGATCGCGCTGCCGAAGATGAAGGCGCTGCTCGACCAGCGCGCCGTCGCCATCGAGGGCAACATCGCGAAGGCCGACGAGGCGCAGCGCAAGGCCGAGGCCGCGCTCGCCGAGTACACGGCCCAGCTGGCCGCCGCGCGCCGCGAGGCCGGCGAGATCCGCGACGCCGCCCGCGAGGACGGCAAGAAGATCGTCGCCGAGGCCCGCGAGACCGCCTCGAGCGAGGCCGCGCGCCTCACCTCGTCGGCGCACACGCAGATCGAGGCCGAGCGCCAGGCGGCGTTCGTGTCGCTGCGCAACGAGGTCGGCACGCTCGCCCTCGACCTCGCCGGCGGCGTGATCGGCGAGACGCTGTCGGACGACGCCAAGGCGCACGCGGTCGTCGACCGGTTCCTCGGCGAGCTCGAGACCTCGCAGAAGGCATCGAACTGATGGGCAGCGCGACCACTCGGGCTCTCGGAGAGACCACGGCGCTGCTGGGCACCGCCGCGGGCGTCGACCTCGGCGTCAGCGGCGAGCTGTTCGCCGCCGCGCGGGCCCTCGCCGACTCCCGGCAGCTGAGCGGCGCGCTGGCCGACGCGGCGGCGTCCGAGGACTCCCGCGCGAACGTCGTGGCCGCCGTCTTCGCCGGCTGGCACCCCACGACGGTATCGCTGCTGAGCTCGGTCGCCCGCCAGCGCTGGTCGTCGGAGGACGACCTCGTCGACGCCGTCGAGGAGCTCGCCATCCGGGCCGCCGCGGTCGCCGAGCCGTCGGCGGACGTCGAGGGCGAGCTGTTCGAGGTGTCGCGCATCGTCGCGGCCAACCCCGAGCTCGAGCTGGCGCTCGGCAGCCGCCTCGGCGAGGCCGGCGTCAAGGGCGAGCTGGTGCGCTCGCTCCTGTCCGGCCGCGCGAGCGAGGCGACCGTGCTCATCGCGTCGTCGGTCGTGCAGCGGCCGCGCGAGCGCCGCGTGCGGCAGCTGCTGTCACGTGCGCTGCGCCTCGTCGCCGACGAGCGGGGGCGCGCCGTCGCCATCGTGCACGTCGCGGTCGAGCCGAGCGCCGAGCAGCTCGGACGCCTCACCGACATGCTCGGCCGCCGCTACGGCACCGAGGTCGCGCTGAACGTCGTCGTCGACCCCGACATCGTGGGGGGGCTGCGCATCGAGATCGGGGACGACGTGATCGACGCGACCGTCTCCTCCCGCCTGAACGATCTCCGCCAGCGACTGGCGGGATAGGACTTCCCGCTCACCGGAGCGGACAACCGGGGCCCGGCCCTGCACATCGAGAGACTTGGACACGAAGGAACACCATGGCAGATCTGACCATCAGCCCCGACGTCATCCGTGACGCGCTGAAGGACTTCGTCGCCGCGTACGAGCCCACCGGCGCGGCGGCGACCGAGGTCGGCACCGTCATCGACGCGGCCGACGGCATCGCGCACGTCGAGGGTCTCCCCGGCGTGATGGCGAACGAGCTCGTCCGCTTCGAGAACGGCGTCGAGGGCCTCGCGCTGAACCTCGACGAGCACGAGATCGGCGTGGTCGTCCTCGGCGACTTCTCCGGCATCGAGGCCGGGCAGCGCGTGACGCGCACCGGCGAGGTGCTCTCGGTCCCGATCGGCGACGGCTTCCTCGGTCGCGTCGTCGACCCGCTCGGCAACCCGATCGACGGCCTCGGCGCCATCGAGAGCGAGGGCCGCCGCGCCCTCGAGCTGCAGGCGCCCGGCGTCATGCAGCGCAAGAGCGTCCACGAGCCGCTGCAGACGGGCATCAAGGCGATCGACGCGATGATCCCGGTCGGCCGCGGCCAGCGCCAGCTGATCATCGGCGACCGCCAGACCGGCAAGACCGCGATCGCGATCGACACGATCATCAACCAGAAGAGCAACTGGGAGTCCGGCGACGTCACCAAGCAGGTCCGCTGCATCTACGTCGCGATCGGCCAGAAGGGCTCGACGATCGCGTCCGTGAAGGGCGCGCTCGAAGACGCCGGCGCGCTGGAGTACACCACGATCGTCGCGGCCCCGGCATCCGACCCCGCCGGCTTCAAGTACCTCGCGCCCTACACCGGCTCGGCCATCGGCCAGCACTGGATGTACGCCGGCAAGCACGTCCTGATCATCTTCGACGACCTGTCGAAGCAGGCCGAGGCCTATCGCGCCGTCTCGCTGCTGCTGCGCCGCCCGCCGGGCCGCGAGGCGTACCCCGGCGACGTCTTCTACCTGCACTCGCGGCTGCTGGAGCGGTGCGCGAAGCTCTCCGACGAGCTCGGCGCGGGCTCGATGACCGGCCTGCCGATCATCGAGACGAAGGCCAACGACGTGTCGGCCTACATCCCGACCAACGTGATCTCGATCACCGACGGCCAGATCTTCCTGCAGTCCGACCTGTTCAACGCGAACCAGCGTCCCGCGGTCGACGTCGGCATCTCGGTGTCGCGCGTCGGCGGCGACGCCCAGGTCAAGTCGATCAAGAAGGTCTCCGGCACGCTCAAGCTCGAGCTGGCCCAGTACCGCGCGCTCGAGGCGTTCGCGATGTTCGCGTCCGACCTCGATGCCGCGTCGCGTCGTCAGCTCGCTCGTGGCGCGCGCCTGACCGAGCTGCTCAAGCAGCCGCAGTACGACCCGTACCCCGTCGAGGAGCAGGTCGTCTCGGTCTGGGCCGGCACCACCGGCAAGCTCGACTCGATCGAGGTCGAGGACGTGCTGCGCTTCGAGCGCGACCTGCTCGACTACCTGAAGCGCAACACGACGGTCCTCGACCGCCTGCGTGAGACGAACGTCCTCGACGACGACACCGTCGCCGAGCTGGAGAAGGTCGTGGCCGACTTCACCCTGGAGTTCCAGGGGGGCAAGGGCCAGTCGATCTCGCGCCCGGGCCACGAGCAGATCCAGGCGGCCGAGGCCGAGGACGTGAACCAGGAGAAGATCGTCCGCGGCCGGCGCGGCTGAGCACGGCACGCGAAGGAACCCATGGGCGCACAACTGCGGGTCTACAAGCAGAAGATCAGCTCTGCTCAGACGACCAAGAAGATCACGAAGGCGATGGAGCTCATCGCGGCATCGCGCATCCAGAAGGCGATGGCGCGCGTGCGGGCCTCGACGCCGTTCGCGCGCGCGGTGACGCAGGCGGTCTCGGCCGTGGCGACGCACTCCAACGTCAAGCACCCGCTCACCCAGGAGCGGCCGGTGATCCGCCGTTCCGCGGTGGTCATCTTCACCTCCGACCGCGGGCTCGCCGGCGCCTTCAACTCGCAGATCCTCCGCGAGGGGCTGGAGCTGGCCGAGCTGCTGCGCGGGGAGGGTCGCGAGGTCGTCTACTACCTCGTCGGACGCAAGGCCGTGGGCTACTTCCAGTTCCGGCGCCTGGCGTCGGCGGGGGAGTGGATCGGCGACACCGACACGCCGCACTACAACACCGCGGAGCAGATCTCGGGCGCCCTGCTCGATGCCTACGACCGCGGCGGCGAGGACGGCGGCGTCGACGAGATCCACCTCGTCTACAACCGGTTCGTGAGCATGATGACCCAGTCGCCCGAGACGGTGCGCCTGCTCCCGCTGCAGGTCGTCGACGCCGACCAGGAGTCGTCGCCCGCGCAGGTCTACCCGCTGTACGAGTTCGAGCCGAGCCCCGAGGTCGTGCTCGATGCGCTGCTGCCGGTGTACGTGCAGAGCCGCGTCTTCCACGCGCTGCTGCAGTCGTCCGCCGCGAAGCACGCCGCGACGCAGAAGGCCATGAAGTCGGCCAGCGACAACGCCGACAAGCTCATCACCGACTACACGCGCCTGCGCAACAACGCGCGTCAGGCCGAGATCACGCAGCAGATCGCCGAGATCGTCGGCGGCGCCGACGCCCTGGCATCGGCCAAATAGACCCACACGAAAGAGAAGGCAATGACTCTCATCGCACCCGCCGAGACCTCGGTCGCAGGCCGCGTCGCGCGCGTCACCGGACCGGTCGTCGACATCGAGTTCCCGCACGACTCGATCCCCGACATCTACAACGCGCTGAAGACGACCCTCGTGGTCGACGGCGTCGAGAGCGAGATCACGCTCGAGGTCGCGCAGCACCTCGGCGACGACCTCGTCCGTGCGATCTCGCTCAAGCCCACCGACGGCATGGTCCGCGGCCAGGAGGTGCGCGACACCGGCGGCCCGATCAGCGTGCCCGTCGGCGACGTCACCAAGGGACGCGTGTTCAACGTGACCGGCGACGTGCTCAACGCGGAGCCCGGCGAGCAGATCGAGGTCACCGAGCGCTGGGGCATCCACCGCGCGGCCCCGAGCTTCGACCAGCTCGAGTCGAAGACGCAGATGTTCGAGACCGGCATCAAGGTCATCGACCTCCTCACCCCGTACGTGCAGGGCGGCAAGATCGGCCTGTTCGGCGGCGCGGGCGTCGGCAAGACCGTCCTCATCCAGGAGATGATCCAGCGCGTCGCGCAGGACCACGGCGGCGTGTCGGTGTTCGCCGGCGTCGGCGAGCGCACGCGTGAGGGCAACGACCTCATCCACGAGATGGAGGAGGCGGGCGTCTTCGACAAGACGGCCCTCGTCTTCGGCCAGATGGACGAGCCGCCGGGGACGCGTCTGCGCGTGGCCCTCTCGGCCCTCACGATGGCGGAGTACTTCCGCGACGTGCAGAAGCAGGACGTGCTGCTGTTCATCGACAACATCTTCCGCTTCACGCAGGCCGGCTCCGAGGTCTCCACGCTGCTGGGCCGCATGCCCTCCGCGGTGGGATACCAGCCGAACCTCGCCGACGAGATGGGCGTCCTGCAGGAGCGCATCACCTCGACGCGCGGCCACTCGATCACCTCGCTGCAGGCGATCTACGTTCCCGCCGACGACTACACCGACCCGGCGCCCGCGACCACGTTCGCGCACCTCGACGCCACGACCGAGCTCTCGCGCGAGATCGCGTCGCGCGGGCTCTACCCCGCGGTCGATCCGCTCGCCTCGACGAGCCGCATCATGGACCCCCGCTACCTGGGCGCCGACCACTACCGCGTCGCGACGGCCGTGAAGCAGATCCTGCAGAAGAACAAGGAGCTGCAGGAGATCATCGCGATCCTCGGCGTCGACGAGCTCTCCGAGGAGGACAAGGTCGTCGTGGCCCGCGCCCGCCGCCTGCAGCAGTTCCTCTCGCAGAACACCTACATGGCGAAGAAGTTCACCGGCATCGAGGGCTCCACGGTCCCGATCAAGGAGACCGTCGAGTCGTTCGACGCGATCGTCAAGGGCGACTTCGACCACGTGGCCGAGCAGGCGTTCTTCAACGTCGGCGGCATCGGCGACGTGGAGGAGAAGTGGGCCAAGATCCAGAAGGAGAACGGCTGACATGGCGCTGACGGTCACCCTCGTCTCCGCCGAGCAGGAGGTCTGGCACGGCGAGGCGTCCCTCGTCGTCGCCCGGTCGCTCGAGGGCGAGATCGGCTTCATGGTCGGTCACGAGCCGGTGCTGGCGATCCTCGCCGAGGGTCAGGTGCGGATCACCCAGCCGGACGGGACGAAGGTGATCGCCGACGCGCAGGACGGCTTCCTCTCGATGGCCGACAACGAGGTCACGATCGTCGCCGGCCACGCCGTCCTCGCCTCTTAGGCGCATGGGTCCGCAGGCGGCCAGGGGCCGCGGGACCCGGGGTGCGACGCGAGCCCGCGGCGGACGCGTGCCGGAGGCGGGATGCTGATCCTGCTGCCTCCGAGCGAGACGAAGCGGCCCGGCGGCCGCGGCGCT
Organism: Microbacterium sp.; assembly: GCF_039812165.1. Classification (GTDB taxonomy): domain Bacteria; phylum Actinomycetota; class Actinomycetes; order Actinomycetales; family Microbacteriaceae; genus Microbacterium. The sequence continues at coordinate 4,008 of NZ_JBDIAB010000058.1, read as the reverse complement.
CCGCTCGACGTCGGCCGGCTCGCCCTGCCGGCGCTCGCGCCGCAGCGCGAGCGCGTCGTCGACGCCCTCGTCGCGCTGTCCGGCGATGCCGACGCGGCCGCGCGCGTGCTGAAGCTCAGCGCGCGGCAGCGCGACGAGGTCGCCGTCAACGCGGCGCTGCGGACGGCGCCGTCGACGCGGGCGGTCGACCGCTACACCGGCGTGCTCTACGACGCGCTCGACGCGGCGTCGCTCGACGCGTCGGCGCGGCGCTGGCTCGGCGCGCACGTCCTGATCCACTCCGCGCCGTTCGGCCCGGTCGGAGCCCTCGACGCGATCCCCGCCTACCGACTCGGTGCGGCCGTGGCCCTGCCCGGCATCCCGCCGCTCAGGCGCGTGTGGGCGGATGCCGTGACCGCCGCGCTCGCGGACGAGGCGCCCTCGTTCGTGCTCGATCTGCGCTCCGAGGCGTACGTCGCGCTGGGCCCGGTGCCCAGCGGCACCGCTCACGCCTACGTGCGGGTCGTGACGGCGGGCCCCGACGGGGCGGTGCGCGCGCTCAACCACTTCAACAAGCACGCCAAGGGCGCCCTGGTGCGCGCGCTCGCGACGTCGCGGCCGCGCGTCGCATCGCGCGCGGGGCTGCTGCGCTGGGCCTCCTCGGCGGGCTGGACGCTGCGCGAAGGCGCCGCCGGAGAGCTCGAGCTCGTGGTCGACGCACCGGGTCCTGCGGCGCGACACGCACCGTAACCCCCTGACAAGGCGGTCGCGCGGGGCATACCATTGCCTCGCGGGGGGCGCATCGTTCCTCGCTGGGCTCACAAGGCCCGCGGAACGACACAGGGAGGTCTTCGTGTCATCTGACTACTACTCGGACGGCGCATCCGTCGCGATCATTCTCGCCACCGCGTTCGTGTTCATCCTCATCGGCATCGCGCTGTGGGTCATCACGTCCTTCTTCATGATGAAGATCTTCGAGAAGGCCGGCGTGCAGGGGAAGTGGCGCGCATGGGTCCCGATCTACAACAGCATGATCTTCTCGAAGCTGGGCGACCTGAGCCCGTGGCTGGTCCTCATCGCCATCGGTGCGTCGCTCCTGCTCAGCTGGGTGCCGGTGCTCGGATGGGTGATCTCGATCGCGTCGTACCTGATCCTGCTGGCGGCGGCCTGGCGCGTCGGCCTCAAGCTGCAGAAGGAGGCGGTGTGGGTCATCCTGTACTTCTTCCTCGCACCGGTGTGGCTCGGCATCAACGCGTTCGACCGCTCGCGCTGGAACACCGCGATCCCCGCCGCGCCGTGGGCGTCCAACTCGTTCCTGGCCGACTCCACGCAGTGGGCGGGCATCCCGAGCCAGACGCCCGCCGGCGGCTTCCCGCCGAACCCGGCCACGTCCGGCTATGCCGTGCCGCCCGCGGGCTACCAGCCGCCTCCCGGCTACCAGCCGCCCGCGCCGCCGGCCGGCTACCAGCCCCCGGCGACGCCGCCCGCCTATGAGCCGCCCGCGGCGCCTCCGGCCGCGCCGCCGTCGTACGGCACGCCGCCTGCCCCGCCGTCCTACGGCACCCCGCCGTCGGCCGCGCCGTCTGCGGACGAGCCGCCGACGGACGAGCAGCCCAAGCCCTGAGCGCGTGCGGCCGGGCGCGGAGGCGCCCGGCCGCACCGGGGTAGCGTAGGGGCATGGATCACACCATGCCCCTCCGTCGTATGGGCGCCTCCGGACTGCTCGTCTCCGCCGTCGGACTCGGCTGCAACAACTTCGGCCGTGCCGGAGCGGCGACCGAGACCCTGGAGGGCACGCGCGTCGTGCTCGACGCCGCGGCCGACGCCGGCATCACGTTCCTCGACACCGCGGACATCTACGGCAAGACGCCCGGGCTGTCGGAGACGCTCATGGGAGAGGCGCTGCGCGGGCGCCGCGACCGCTTCGTGCTCGCCACGAAGTTCGGCCACGGCGGGTTCACCGCGGGCATCGAGGCCGGATCGAAGGGGTCGCGGTCGTACGTGCGACGCGCGGTCGAGGCATCCCTCACCCGCCTGCAGACGGACTGGATCGACCTCTACCAGCTGCACACGCCCGATCCGGCGACCCCGATCGCCGAGACCCTCGACGCGCTGAACGACCTCGTGCGCGAGGGGAAGGTCCGCTACATCGGGCACTCCAACCTGTCCGGCTGGCAGATCGCCGAGGCGGCGTCCGTGGCCCGCGAGCGCCACGACGTGCCGTTCGTGTCGGCGCAGAACCACTACAGCCTGCTGGCGCGTGCCGCCGAGCGCGAGGTGCTCCCCGCCGTCGAGCGGTTCGGGCTCGGCTTCCTGCCGTACTTCCCCCTGCGCAACGGCCTGCTCACCGGCAAGTTCACGCGCCGCGGGGGACCCGCGGACACGCGCATCATGCGGGGCCGCCAGCACCTGCTGAACGATGCGCCGTGGGACGCCCTGGAGCGCTACCAGGACTTCTGCGACGAGCGCTCGATCACCATGCTGCAGGCCACGATCGGCTGGCTGCTGTCGCACCCGGCGCTGTCGAGCGTCATCGCGGGCGCCACGAGCGCCGCGCAGGTGCACGCGAACGCCGCCGCGGCCACGGCCTGGACCCCGGATGCCGCCGACCTCGCCGCGATCGACGAGCTGTTCCCCCTGCAGCCCGATCCCGCCGACACCATGTGAGGGGCGGCCGACGACGGGTCGGCTCCGATCCCTCGAATCGGGGGCCGTCCGACCCGTCGACTAGAGTGTGATGACCCCGCACAGTCGATCCATGGAAGGCGGGAGCGTGCCCGAACCGACCACCCATGCGCACACCGTCCCGTTCCCGGGCGGCACTCTGGAGCTGCGCTGGGCCGAGGCGACCCATCAGGGCCGCCGGCGAGAGAACAACCAGGACGCGGTGCTCGCGCAGTACCCGCTGTTCGTCGTGGCGGACGGCATGGGCGGCCACATCGGCGGCGAGATCGCGAGCGCCCGCACCGTCGAGCGGCTGCGCGAGGTCGCCGACGGCGGCGTCGTGGATCCGGAGACGATCGAGGACGCCCTCGGGCGCGCGGTGTCGGACATCGTGGCGCACACCGAGACGACCGACGACGGCACCGGCACGACCGTGACCGGCGTGTACCTCGACACCGGGGGCGCCGAGCCGAGCTGGGTCTCGCTCAACATCGGCGACTCGCGCGTCTACCTCGCCCGCGGCGGCGGCCTCGCCCAGGTGACGACCGACCACTCCGTGGTGCAGGAGCTCGTGGCGTCGGGCCGGCTCAGCCCCGAAGAGGCCGAGAACCACCCGTACGGCAACGTCATCACGCGCGCCGTCGGGCCGAGCGACGACATCTCGCCCGACTACGTGCGCATCGACGCCGCCGACGGCGACCGCTTCGTGATCTGCAGCGACGGGCTCACGAAGGAGCTCACCGACTACGGCATCCTGCACTTCCTGAGCGAGCACCACGATCCGGCCGACGCGGTGTCGGCGATGCTGCACGCGGCGCTCGAGAACGGCGGCCGCGACAACATCACGATCATCGTGCTCGACGTGACCCGCACGGACTCCTCCCCAGCCGAGGACTGACCCGGGCTCTCCACCGATCGGGCGAGATCGGCCGCGCGTCCGCGCGCGGCGGCGTTGACTGACGGCATGGACACCGTCGATGTGGAGCTCACCGATCGCGAGCTCGCCGAGCCGATCGTGCTGCCCACGATCCCGCCGCCTCCGCCGCGGCCTCCGGTGCCGGTCCTCGCGGCCGTCGTGCCCGTGCTCGGCGCCCTCGTGCTGTGGCGGCTCACCGGGTCGGCGTATGCGCTGTGGTTCGCGGCTCTCGGCCCGCTCATGGTCGGCGCGGGGCTCGTGGACGGACTGCGCACCGCCCGTCGGGCGCGTCGTCGGGCGCGTCGTGATCGAGCGATCGCCCTCGCGCGCGCCGAGGCCGAGCTCGCGCACCGCCACGCCCTCGAGCGCGAGCGGCTGTGGCGGCGGCATCCCGACGTGGCGTCGTTCGCCGCGGACCCGGACCGGGTGTGGCGAGCGGTGCCGGGCCG
>NZ_JBDIAB010000057.1:0-14338 GCF_039812165.1 Microbacterium sp. | reverse complement strand
CCCCGACGCGAGCGGCTGACCGCCGCGGACGCTCAGTCCGTCGAGGGGACGATCCGCGAGTCGCGACGGCCCACCCGGCGGACGGCGTCGCGCTCGCGCGCCGCCGCCAGCACGGCCCGCACGCGCACGACGGCGAACCACGCGACCCCCACCGCGGCGCCCGCGATGACGACGTACTGGAGGACGTCGGCGTACCGCTCCACCAGGTGCCAGGACGCACCGAGGAAGTACCCGGCGAGCACGAACACCGAGTTCCACACGAGGCTGCCGGCGGCGGTGAGCACGAGGAAGCGCCGCAACGGCATGCGCGTCACGCCGGCGGGGATCGAGACGAGGCTCCGGAAGATGGGGATCATGCGACCGAAGAACACGGCCTTGCCGCCGTGCCGCTCGAACCACGCGACGGTGCGGTCGATGTCGTCGGGGCGCAGCAGCGGCGCCTTCGCCGCGATCGACCGCAGCCGGTCGAGGCCGAGCAGCGCACCGAGGCCGTAGAGGAGGAGCGCGCCGACGACCGAGCCGGCGGTGGTCCACGCGAGCGCCTCGACCACCGAGAACGAGCCGCGACCCGCCGCGAGGCCGGCCATCGGCAGGATGACCTCGCTCGGAAGCGGCGGGAAGAGGTTCTCCATCGCGATCGCGAGACCCGCGCCGGCCGGACCGATGACGTCCATGAGCGAGACCGCCCAGTCGGCGAGCGCGCTGAGCCACGAGCCGTCGGTCGCGAGATCGGTCATCGGGTGGTGCTCCTGGGTCTGCCGACGGGCGCTCGGTGATCGGATGCCGCGACCTGGCCGGACGCGACCCGTCCACGCTACGTCGCGGGGGTTGTGCAGCGCCTGGGTGCCGTCCGCCGCCTCGGGCTCGGGCCCTCCCGACTCCGGCGTCCCCGCCGTCCCGGCCCGCTGCCCTCGACCCGGCGCCCGGAGCGGCGGACGCGGCCCACGTAGGATGGTCCATCGTGAGTGAACGCGTTCTCGTCAAGCAGCTTCAGGTCCGCGAAGACGGCCCGGTGTCGGTCTCGGGCTGGGTGGAGACCGTCCGCGACCAGAAGAAGGTGCAGTTCGTCATCCTCCGCGACGAGACGGGCGCCGTGCAGCTGGTCAACCCGGCGACGCGCCCGAACCCCGACGTGGAGCAGGATGCCGGTGCCCTCGCGCTCACCGAGACGATCTCGGCCCTCACCACCGGCACCTTCCTGACGGTCACCGGGACCCTCAAGCACGACGAGCGGGTCAAGCTCGGCGGCGTCGAGATCAAGGTCGAGCGCCTCGACATCGCGGCATCCGCCCTGCCCGAGACCCCCATCGCGGCCGACAGCGCGCTGGACAAGCGCATGGACTGGCGCTTCCTCGACCTGCGCCAGCGCCGCAACAACCTCGTGTTCCGCGTGCAGACGACCCTCGAGCACGCGATGCGCACGTACTGGATCGAGCGCGACTTCATCGAGGTGCACTCCCCCAAGCTCATGGCGAGCCCGTCGGAGTCGAACGCCGAGCTGTTCTCGCTCGACTACTTCGAGGACAAGACCGCCTACCTCGCGCAGAGCCCGCAGTTCTTCAAGCAGATGGCGCAGGTCGCCGGCTTCGGCAGGATCTTCGAGATCGCCCCGGCCTTCCGCGCCGACCCCAGCTTCACGAGCCGCCACGCGACCGAGTTCACCTCGATCGACGCCGAGATCAGCTGGATCGACTCGCACGAGGACGTCGCCCGCATGCAGGAGGAGCTCCTGCAGGCCGCGTTCCAGGCGGTCAAAGACAAGCACGGCGCCGAGATCGAGGAGCTGTTCGGCGTCGAGGTCGTCGTGCCGTCGCTGCCGTTCCCGCGCATCCCGCTCGCCGAGGCGCGCGAGATCGTCGCGGCCCGCGGCTACGAGATCCCGCGCACCGACGGCGACCTCGACCCGGAGGGCGAGCGGCAGATCTCGGCCCACGTGCAGGAGACCTACGGGCACCAGTTCGTGTTCATCACCGACTATCCGCCGTCGATCAGGGCTTTCTACCACATGCGCGACGAGCGGAGCGGGCTCACCAAGAGCTACGACCTACTGTTCCAGGGCGTCGAGATCACCACCGGCGCGCAGCGCGAGCACCGCGTCGACGTGCTCGTCGAGCAGGCGACGGAGAAGGGCCTCGACCCCGAGCACCTCGACTTCTACCTCGACTTCTTCCGCTACGGCGCCCCGCCGCACGGCGGCTTCGGGATGGGTCTGGCGCGGCTGCTCATGCTGCTGCTCGGCCAGGAGTCGATCCGCGAGGTGACGTTCCTGTTCCGCGGCCCGACGCGCCTCGCGCCCTGACCTCGGGGCGGATCGCGTCGACCGCTCTCGACGGCGCAGAAGGATGCCGCTAACGTGACCCCCAGCCGGCGAGGGCGCCGGCACGGACGAAGGGGGCCATCATGGCGGGCAAGTTCGAGCTGTGGATCGACAAGGGCGGCGACTGGCGCTTCAACCTGAAGGCATCCAACGGTCAGGTGATCGCGACCAGCCAGGGCTACTCGTCGAAGGCGAGCGCCGTGAACGGCATCGAGTCGGTCAAGACCAACGCGCCGGGCGCCGAGATCGTCGAGATCGAGAAGTAGCGGAGCGCTACACCTCGAAGTCGACGGCCATCCGGCCGGAGACCACGCTGCGGATGTAGCCGGCGAGCTCCTGGTGCGCGGGATGCACCTGGTAGTCCTCGAGCCCCTGCAGGTCGTCGAAGTCGGCGACCAGCGCGACGTCGCTGTTGCCGTCGGGATAGGCGACGTTCGGTCCGGCGCTGAGCGCGCGGATCGACGGGACGACGCCGACGAGGGCGTGCAGCCGCCGGGCGACCTCGGCGGCCTGTTCCGCGCGCGTCTGCGCGTCGTCGGCGGCCAGCTTCCAGGCCACGACATGCCTGATCGTCATCGACTCTCCTCCTCATGGCGGGCCGCGCCCGCGTTCACGGCGGAGTCCGCGTCCCGGACCCGCGCACCGGTCATTCCGGCTCGTCCCGCAGCGCCGCGCGCAACCGGTCGGGCGACACGCGCCAGTGCGCGTGCAGTCGTCCGTCGAGCAGGACGACCGGGATCTTCTCCCACCACTGCGCGTAGAGCTCGGCGTCGTCCAGGATGGACAGCTCCTCGACCTCGACGGCGCCGTCGGGCAGGTCCGACACGACGACGTCGACGACCTCGCGCGCGACCTCGCACAGGTGGCAGTCGGGCTTCGAGATGAGCGTCAGCGTCGTCACCCCACCATCCTTCCATCCGCGGAGCGTCCGTCCGTCCCGGACGGCGGGAACACGAAGCGCCCCGTCGACAGGCTCAGGGCCGGTCGGGGGCGCTCGGTGCGATGCCGCTGCTTACTTCTTGTTGCGGCGCTGGTGGCGAGTCTTGCGAAGCAGCTTGCGGTGCTTCTTCTTCGCCATGCGCTTGCGGCGCTTCTTGATGACAGAACCCACGGAAAACCTCACAACGTCAGGGGTCTGAACGCGATGTCGCGCGTTCGGGGACGGGCAGGATGAAAATGCCTCGGCACAGTCTAGCCGACGTCGGCCGCCGGTCGTTGCAGGGCCGCGGTCACGGCCGACTCCGGGACGCGATAGCTGCGGCCGAACCGCACCGCGGGCAGCTCGCCCGAGTGGATGAGCCGGTACACGGTCATCTTCGACACGCGCATGAGGTCCGCGACCTCCGCGACGGTCAGGAAGCGCACATCGGCGAGCTCGGCCATTTACCCCTCGTTTCCCCAGATGACAGCAACTCTATGGGGATGCGGTGACGTGTGTAAACCACTGCGACGGCTGTGATGTCATGTGGATGCCGGGCGCCGGGCGACGCGCTCATGCGCCTCGCGCGCGGCCTGGCGCTCCTGACGGCGCGCGTCGCGCAGCGCCTTCTCGGCCTCGCGCACCCGCTTGCGCGCCTCACGGACCCGCTTGTCGTCGACGATCGCGGCGTCGTCGCTCCACTCCCACGGACGCGGCACGTCGTGGCGCCCCTCCGCGGCGGCCGCGAGATAGGCGGCGACGCCGTCGAGGCTGCGGTCGAGGCCGAACGAGAACGGGTCGGACTCGTCGAGGAACACGCCCGCCTCGATCGCGGCACGCAGGTCGGGGTACGCGTCGGCGGTGATGAGCTGCCGGAACAGGGCGTCTTCGCGCTGGGCGATCTCGTCGCCGCGCAGCCGGCCCTCCCGCTCGGCGCGCGCGTACCCGGCGAGCACGATGCCGGCCCAGCGGGCGCATCCCGTGACCAGGAGCACGATCGAGAGCCGCTCGTTGAAGTCGAGGGGCGTGTCGGCGAGGGCGTGGAGCCCGGCATCCATCCACGCCGCGCTGTGGGGCGTGGCCGGCGACCCGCTGATCGGGACGTCGAGCACCCACGGATGGCGCATGTAGCGCTGCACCTGCTCGCGGTACAGCGACTCGAGCCGCCGACGCCAGTCGCCGTCGCGCGTCGCCTCCGACGGCAGACCCGTCGCCTCCTCCTGCATGAGCAGCACGAGGTCGTCCTTGGCCGTGACGTACCGGTAGAGCGACATCGGCGTGTACCCGAGCCGCGACGCGACGGCGGCCATCGACACCGCGGCGAGCCCCTCGGCGTCGGCGAGCTCGACGGCGGCGTCGACGATGCGCTCGACGCTCATCTCGCGCTTGGGCCCGCGCTGAGGATCGGCCGCGATCCCCCATGCGAGCGCGATGCCGCGCGGCAGGTCGGGATCGGTCGTCTCGCTCACACGCGACAGTCTAGGACTGTTTACGTTCTAAACAGTGTGTTACTGTCATAAACAGTTTCTCCCGTACACAGATCACCGGGCGGCCCGTACGACCCGGAGAGAAGGAGTCGAAGCCATGGCGAACGCCATCACCGTGCGCGGCCTCGGCAAGGCGTTCGGCGCCGTGCCCGTGCTCCGCGGACTCGACCTCGACGTCGCCCCGGGCGAGATCTTCGCCCTGCTCGGCCCCAACGGCGCCGGCAAGACCACGACGATCTCGATCCTCACGACGCTGCTGCGGCCCGACGAAGGCATCGCGACGGTCGCCGGCTTCGACGTCGCCCGCGAGCCCGGCGAGGTCAAGCGCCGCATCGCCCTCACCGGGCAGTCGGCGGCCGTCGACGACGTGCTCACGGGCGTCGAGAACCTCGTGATGCTGTGCCGGCTCTCGGGCCTCGGCCGCCGCACGGCTTCGGCCCGCGCCCGGGAGCTGCTCGAGCGCTTCGACCTCGCGGATGCCGGATCGCGACGCGTCGGCACCTACTCCGGCGGCATGCGCCGGCGCCTCGACCTCGCGCTGAGCTTCGTCGTGGCCCCGCAGGTGCTCTTCCTCGACGAGCCGACCACGGGTCTCGACACGCGCAGCCGGCGCGAGCTGTGGGACGTCATCCGTTCGCTCGCGGCGTCGGGCACGACGGTGTTCCTCACGACGCAGTACCTGGAGGAGGCCGACCTCCTCGCCGACCGCATCGCGGTGCTCGACGACGGCCGCATCGTGGCGGTCGGCACGGCCGCGGAGCTCAAGGCGCACGTCGGCGTCGACACCCTCGAGCTGCACGACGACCACGGCGAGCTGCTGCGCGCCGTGCCGACCGACGGCACGGTCGGCGGCGTCCGCCGCGCGCTCGACGGCCTCGACGCCGCCGGGGCCGACGGCATCGTGAGCCTGCGCCGGCCGACCCTCGACGACGTGTTCCTCGCCCTCACCGACCGCGACGCGCGGTCGGTCGCCCGGAAGGAGATCGCATGACCGCTCTCACGATGCCCGCTTCGACCCCCGGCATCCGTCCCCGCATCTCGGGACTCACGGCCGAGTCGGTCTTCGTCGGCCGGAGCCTGCGCCACTCGCTCCGCGACGGCGAGTCGCTCCTCATGGCGATCATGCTGCCGGTCATGCTCATGCTGCTGTTCACGTTCGTGTTCGGCGGCGCGATCGACCCCGGCGGCGGCTACGTCGACTACGTCGTGCCCGGCATCGTGCTGCTGTGCGCGGGCTTCGGCGCCTCGTCGACGGCGGTCTATGTCGCCAACGACATGCGGACCGGCGTCATCGCCCGCTTCCGCACCATGCCGCTGCGCGCGGGCGCGGTCCTCACCGGGCACGTCGTGGCGAGCCTGCTGCGCAACCTCCTCGCGACGGGAGTCGTCGTGGGCGTCGCCGTGCTCGTCGGCTTCCGTCCGACGGCCGACGCATGGGGGTGGCTCGGGGCGCTCGCCGTCATCGCGCTGTACATCCTCGCCATCACGTACCTGTTCGCGGCGATCGGGCTGGCGGCCTCGAGCCCCGAGGGCGCCAACGCCTACGGGTTCGTCATCCTGTTCGTGCCGTACCTGTCCAGCGCCTTCGTGCCGGTCGACACCCTGCCGACGTGGCTGCAATGGGTCGCCGAGAACCAGCCGGTGACGCCGATCATCGAGACGATCCGCGGCCTCCTCATGGGGACTCCCCTGGGCTCCGCGCCGTGGTGGGCGCTCGCGTGGTGCGTCGCGATCCTCGGCGTGGCGATCGCGTGGGGCGCGTGGCTGTTCCGCCGTCGCGCCGGCACGCGCTGAGCCGTGCTCGTCGCGGCGCCTCGGGCGGTCAGCGCCCGGGGCGGTCGCGCAGCCGGTCGAAGGGCTTGAACGCGTTCTCGATGGCGTGCTTGGCGGATGCCGCGGCGCGGCCCACGAGGTCGGCGGCGTGCGCCGCGGAGTCGGGCAGCGACGGGGCCACGTCGGGCGTGGCCTCCTCTTCGACTTCGTCGTCGATCAGGAACGGCACGAGCCAGTCGTCGACGGCGTCGAGCGGCGCCGGCAGCAGGCTGTAGTAGCGGTGCTGGCCCTCTTCGCGCACCGAGACCAGGCCGGCCTCGCGCAGGACCTTCAAGTGCTTCGACACCGTCGGCTGGCTCGCGCCCAGCTCCGCGACGATCTGCGAGACGCTCGTGCCGCGGTCTCCGAGGGTGTCGCGGGCGAGCAGGAACTGCAGGATGTCCCGACGGGTACCGTCGGCGATCACGTCGAAGATGTCCGCCATGAGCATAGGTTAGCGCCGCCGCGACCCGGAGTACCATGACAACCGTTCTTCGGAGAAGGGGGCGGCATGACCGACGATCCCGTCGGTGCTCTCGTCCGGCGCATCCTCGTCGATCCGATCGGACGGCTCCGTCACCGTCTGCGCACGGTCACGACGGCGTCGCCGGCGCGCTTCGCGGTGCTGATCTTCGTCTCGCTGATCCTCGTCTTCACCGCGCTGTTCAGCCTGCCCGCCGCGGCGGCCGACGGCACCGCGACGCCGCTCGTCGACGCGCTGTTCACCGCGGTCTCCACGATCTGCGTGACGGGCCTGTCGACCGTCGACATGGGCACGCACTGGTCGCCGCTCGGACATGTGCTCGTCTTCATCGGCGTGAACGTCGGCGCCCTGGGCGTCCTGACCCTCGCCTCGATCCTGGGTCTCGTGATCTCCAAGCGCCTCGGCCTGCGCGCCAAGCTCATCGCCGCCGGCGACTCCAACCCGCTCCGCGCCCACGGCGGCCCGGTGAACGAGGGGCAGACCGTGCGCCTCGGCGAGGTCGGGCAGCTGCTGGCGACGGTCGCGCTGTCGACGCTCGTCATCGAGGCGGGCCTGGCCGTCCTCCTCTACCCGTCGCTCCTGATCGCGGGCATCGACCCGCTGACCGCGCTGTGGGAGGCCCCCTACTTCGCCGCGATGTCGTTCACGAACACCGGCTTCGCCCCCAACGCCGAGGGCCTCGCACCGTTCGCGCACGACTACGTCATGCTGACCGTCCTCATGACGGGCGTCTTCCTCGGCTCGATCGGCTTTCCGGTGATCTTCACGCTGTGGCGGCACCAGTGGCACGTGCGGCGCTGGTCGCTGCACGCCAAGCTCACGATCATCACGACGGTCGCGCTGTTCTTCGCCGGCGCGGTCGCGTTCCTCGTGCTGGAGTACGGCAATCCCGAGACGTTCGGCACGATGGATGCCTGGGACACGACCTTCCAGGCCTTCTTCCTCTCCGCGATGACGCGGTCGGGCGGGTTCTCGATCATCGACATCGGCGAGCTGAACGGCTCGTCGCTCATCGTCGGCTCGATGCTGATGTTCGTCGGCGGCGGATCGGCGTCGACGGCCGGCGGCATCAAGGTCACGACGCTCGCCGTCCTCGCCCTCGCGGTGTGGTCGGAGGCGAAGGGCCGCCCGTCGGTGCAGGCGTTCGGCCGCCGCATCCCGAGCGACGTGCAGCGCGTGGCGCTCTCGGTCGTGGCGTGGGGAGCGACGATCGTGGCGCTCTCGACGATCACGATCACCCACCTCACCCACCAGCCGGTGGAGTTCGTGCTGTTCGACGTCATCTCCGGCTTCGCGACGGTGGGCCTGTCGACCGGCGTCGCTGCCGACCTCCCCGACGCCGCCGCCTACGTGCTGGCGCTGACCATGTTCATGGGCCGCGTTGGTACAGTGACACTCGCCGCGGCCGTGGCCGCGGCGACCCGTTCGCAGCTCTACGCGCTGCCCGTGGAAAGGCCGATCGTTGGTTGAGCAGATCCGCAACGACGCCGCTGTCCTCGTCATCGGCCTGGGCCGCTTCGGCGCGGCCTGCTCGGGCGAGCTCGATCGCCTCGGCCGGGAGGTCCTCGCGATCGACGCGAACCTCGAGCTCGTGCAGAAGTGGTCGGAGCGGGTCACCCACGCCGTGCAGGCCGACGCCCGCAACATCGAGGCGCTGCAGCAGATCGGCGCCCAGGACTTCCAGGTCGCGGTCGTCGCGACCGGCTCGAGCATCGAGGCGTCCGTCCTCATCACGGCCAACCTCGTCGACCTGAAGGTGCCGCAGATCTGGGCGAAGGCGGTCTCGCAGTCGCACGGCAAGATCCTCGCCCGCGTCGGCGCGAACCACGTGATCTACCCGGAGCGCGAGGCCGGCGAGCGCGTCGCGCACCTCGTGAGCGGCCGCATGCTCGACTTCATCCGCTTCGACGACGACTTCGTGCTGGCGAAGATGTACCCCCCGAAGTTCATCCGCGGCGTCGGGCTGAACGAGTCCGGCGTGCGCACCAAGTACAACGTCACGGTCGTGGGCGTGAAGAGCCCCGGCAAGCCGTTCCGCTACGCGGAGGCCAACACGATCGTGACCAACCACGACCTGATCATCGTGTCGGGCACCAACAGCGACATCGAGCGGTTCGCGGCGCTCGAGCGCTGAGCCCGGCTCCGATCGCGCGCCGGGCTCAGGCCCCGGCGGCGAGCTCGCGCGCGCGGGCGAGGGCGGCGTCGGTCGCCTCGGCGAACAGCTCGTCGAGGTGCGCGCCCTGCAGCACGGCGACGGCGCGCTCGGTCGTGCCCTTCGGGCTCGTCACGCGGCGACGCAGCTCGGCGGGGTCCTCGCCCGACGCGGCGAGGAGCGCGGCGGCGCCGATGAAGGTCTGCTCGGCCATGAGCCGCGCCTCGGCCTCGTCGAAGCCCTTGCCGATCGCGGCCTTCGTGAGCTCCTCCACGAGGAGGAACACGTACGCGGGTCCGGAGCCCGAGATCGTCGAGAGGGGGTCGATCTTCTCCTCGGGAACCTCGATCACGACGCCGCAGGTCTCGAACAGCGCGCGCACGAGCGCGAGGTCGGCGTCGGTGACCGTGGCGCCGGCGGCGAGGCCCGTGACGGCCTTGCCGACGAGGGCCGGCGTGTTGGGCATGGCGCGCACCACCGGCACGCCGGAGCCGAGGATCGACTCGAACGTCGCGATCGTCACGCCCGCCGCGACGCTCACCACGATCGTGCCGGGCCGCAGGCGCGGCGCGATCTCGCGCAGCAGGTCGGGCACCATCACGGGCTTCACTCCGACCAGGACGATGCCGGCGTCGGCCGCGGCCTCGAGGTTCCCGTCCGGACGCGTGGCGAGCGCGATGCTCGTGACGCCGTCGAGCGATGCCAGCTCGGCGGCGCTCGCCTCGCTCCGGTTCGTGGCGGTGACGCCGTGCACGGCCAGGCCCGAACGGACCAGTCCGTGCAGGATCGCACCCCCCATCGAGCCTGCTCCGAGGATCGCGACGTGCGGCAGCGTGGGGGTGTCGACCATGCCGCCATCTTAAGGACTCGCGTGCGCCGGGTCGCCGGTCGACCGATCGAGGATCCGGGCGCCGTCCAGCCAGGAATGCTTACTGAAGTCTTGACTTATATAAGTGTTCACTGAAGGATGGGACCATGCACGCACTCGACGTCCTGGGCGACCCGGTGCGGCGACGCCTGCTCGAGCTGCTCGCCGACGGCGAGCTCCGTGCCGGCGAGCTGGGCGAGGTCGTCCAGCACGAGTTCGGCATCTCGCAGCCGGCGGTGTCGCAGCACCTCCGCGTGCTCCGCGAGGCCGGCTTCACGACGGTCCGCGCCGACGGCACCCGTCGGCTGTACGCCATCGAGCCCGCCGCGCTGGCGGAGGCGGACGCCTGGTTCGGCCCCTTCCGGCGGTTCTGGCAGCCGCGGCTCGACGCCCTCGGCACCGAGCTCGCGCGCGGCCGGCGCGAACGGCGGCTGGCCGCGGCATCCGAGAACCCGATCGACGACACGACAGCACCGAAGGAGAACTGACATGGTCGACGTCAACGCACAGGTGGCCGCGGTGACGCGCGGCGTCCGCACGGTGGAGCGCGAGGGCGAGCCCGCGCACGTGCAGACGCTGTCGCAGGAGTACGCGAGCCCCATCGACGACGTGTGGGATGCCGTGACCAGCGCCGAGCGCATCCCGCGCTGGTTCCTGCCGATCACCGGCGACCTGCGGCTCGGCGGGCGCTATCAGCTGCAGGGCAACGCCGGCGGCGAGGTGCTCGACTGCGCGCCGCCCGAGGGCGGAGCGGCCGGGTACCGCGTGACGTGGGAGTACATGGGCGGCGTGAGCTGGCTCGCCGTGCGCCTGGAGTCCGTCGGCGATGACCGCACGCGCCTGGAGCTGGAGCACACGGCGCGCGCCGCCGACGTCCCGCCCGGGTTCTGGGAGCAGTTCGGTCCCGGCGCGACCGGCGTCGGCTGGGACGGCGGCCTCCTCGGCCTCGCACTGCACCTGGCCGGCGGTCCCGGCATCGCACCGGACGAGGCCGAGGCCTGGGCCGCCACCGACGAGGGACTCGCCTTCTACCGGGGAGCTGCCGACGCGTGGGGTCGCGCGCACGCCGCGAGCGGGGCCGACGCCGAGGCCGCGGCGCGCGCCGCCGACGCGACGTACGCGTTCTACACCGGGCAGGGCTGAGCGCCCGCGGCGCCGGAACGCGCGCGGTTCTCCCGGCATCCGCTCCCGACTCACTGCCCGCCCCGCCGGTCACTGTGCTGCACCGCAGTGACCCGGCGGCGGGGCAGTGGGTCGCGGGGGCACGCAGACGTCCGTGCACCGTCCGGCGCGACGGGATGCCGGAGACGCCGGCGCTTCGCGTCGTCCCGGCCATGCCCGCGCGGGCGGGGATATAGTCGAAGCGGCATGGCCCACCGCGCCTCGCCGCGACTGCGAAGGACGATATTCCGATGACCCTCTTCGACGGCATCACCGCCCGCCTCGTCGAGACCCCCCGACTGACCGTCAACATCCTCGAGCGCGTCGGCGACGACCCCGCGACGCCCGCGGAGCGCACGGTCGTGCTGATCCACGGCAACGTGTCGTCCAGCCTCTTCTGGCAGGAGATCATGCAGGATCTGCCGGGCGACCTGCGGGTGGTCGCGATCGACCTGCGCGGCTTCGGCGGCACCGAGAGCGCCCCCGTCGACGCGACGCGCGGCGTGCGCGACTTCAGCGACGACGTCCACGCGACGCTCGAGGCGCTCGGGCTCGCCGCCGTCCACCTCGTCGGCTGGTCGATGGGCGCCGGCGTCGTCATGCAGTACGCGCTCGACCACCCGGCGCTCTCCCTCACCCTGCAGTCGCCGGTCTCGCCGTACGGCTTCGGCGGCACGCGCCGCGACGGCTCCCGGGTCACCGACGACGACGCCGGCTGCGGCGGCGGCGCCGCCAACGCCGACTTCGTGCAGCGCGTCGCCGCGGGCGACACCGGCGACGAGGCGCCGACCTCGCCGCGCAACGTCTTCCGCTCCGGCTACGTCAACGCCGACTACGACTCCGACAGCGAGGACGTGTGGGTCGAGTCGATGCTGTCGACCTCGACCCGGCCGGGCAACTACCCCGGCGACGGCGTGCCGAGCCCGCACTGGCCGGGCATCGCGGCGGGCACCACGGGCGTGCTCAACACGCTGGCCCCGCGCTACTTCGACGTCTCGGGCATCGTCGACCTCGAGACGAAGCCCCCGATCCTGTGGATCCACGGCACCGCGGACGCCATCGTGTCGGACACCTCGTTCTACGACCTCAACTACCTCGGACAGCTCGGCATCGTGCCGGGCTGGCCCGGCGCCGACGCCGCACCGGCCCAGGAGATGGTGTCGCAGACGCGCGACGTGCTCGAGGCCTACCAGGCCGCGGGCGGCGAGGTGACCGAGGTCGAGTTGGAGGGCGTCGGCCACACGCCGCACCTCGAGCGGCCCGGCCGGTTCCGCAAGGCGCTCCTCGAGACGATCGGCTACATCGGTCGCGCCGCCGACCCGGCGCTGCCGACCGAGGCGATCATCATCAGCTCCTACGACTGAGCCGAGGCCTCTCGCGCCGCGGTCGGTCCGGACTCCTGCAGACCGCGAGACTCCAGCGATGCGTCGAGACTGCACGCTGGGCACGCAGTCTCGACGCACGGTGGGAGTCTCGCGGATCATCGGGGGGCTAGCCTGTGCGTATGCGCGTGCACATCGCCGACCACCCTCTCGTCACCCACAAGCTCACGGCGCTCCGCGATCGCCGCACCCCCTCCCCCGTCTTCCGCCAGCTCACCGAGGAGCTCGTGACGCTGCTCGCCTACGAGGCGACGCGGTCGGTGCGCGTCGAAGAGGTGCAGATCGAGACGCCGGTGACCACGACGATCGGCGTGCGCATCGGCGAGCCGCGGCCCCTCGTCGTGCCGATCCTGCGCGCCGGGCTCGGCATGCTCGACGGCATGGTGAAGCTCCTCCCCACCGCCGAGGTCGGCTTCCTGGGCATGGCGCGCGACGAGGAGACCCTCGAGCCGACCACGTACGCCGAGCGTCTCCCGCACGACCTGAGCGACCGGCAGTGCTTCGTGCTCGATCCCATGCTCGCCACCGGCGGCTCGCTCGGCGCGGCGATCGAGTTCCTGTTCGCACGCGGCGCGCAGGACGTCACCGCGATCTGCATCCTGGCCGCCCCCGAGGGCCTCGGTGCGATCGAGCGGCAGGTCGGCGACCGCGACGTCACGCTCGTGCTCGGCGCCCTCGACCAGCGGCTCGACGAGCGCGGGTACATCGTGCCCGGCCTCGGCGACGCGGGCGACCGCCTCTACGGCACGGTCTGACCCCGGGCGCCACGACGCCCGGTCCGGCGTCGGCTCCCGTCCGACCTCGGCACCGTCCGGCCTCGGCGCCCCGGCATCCCGCATGCAGCGGCGCCGCGGCACCTCCCGGACGGCCCGCGGTCACGCGGATCCGGGCATCGCCGGCGCTGCGGCGCACATGGAGAGTTCTCCCCATGGGAGACCCGGGACACCCCGCCTAGGATCGTCGCGGGAGGTAGGAGCGTGGCAGATCTGAGGCTCGACACCGAGAGGGTGCGATCGGTGGCGACGGGCTTGACGCGCATCGCGCACGAGTTCGAGACCGCGAACGTCCACAGCGACGGGATCGCGGATGCCGTCGGCCACGACGGGCTCGCCGCAGCGGTCCGCTCGTTCGCCCACTCGTGGGACGACACGCGCGAGGACATGATCGAGTCGATCCGCGGACTCGGCGAGGCCACCGCGGCCATCGCCGACATCTTCGAGCAGGCCGACGGCGAGCTCGCCGCCGCGTTCGACGAGCAGCCGGCATCCGCCCCCGCCCCGCGCACGGCGGTGCCCCTGTGAGGCCGTCGGACTGGTCGGCGGCGGGCTTCGGCCACGACCCGGTCCCGGGCGACCCCGACCAGGTGCGCCGCGGCGGACAGAGCTACCTCGAGATCGCGGGAACGATCCGGCGCACGGCGACGGGACTCCGCACGCTCGAGCTCGACGGCACCGTGTCGGAGGCGATCGACGCGCTCGCCACGACCGCGAGCACCGTCGCCGACGACATCTCGCGCGCCGAGGCGCGCTACCGGGCCACCGGCAACGCCCTGGTCTCGTACGCGACCCAGCTCGCCGTGGCGCAGGACGACTCCCTCACCGCGCTCCGGCGCGCGCAGGCGGCGCAGGGCGCCGCCGAGGACGCGCAGAACGACCGGCGGCGCTACCTGCGTCTGGCGGACTCGGCCGCCGACCCCACCGAGACGCTGCGCCTCGAGCGCCTCGCCGACGCGGCGGGCGCCGACGGCCGGCACGCC
>NZ_JBDIAB010000056.1:0-14344 GCF_039812165.1 Microbacterium sp. | reverse complement strand
CGACGGGTCACCGCTCCTTGATGGTGACCTTCGAGCAGTCGCCCGAGGTCGTGACCTTCCCGTCGCTCGTGATCGTGATGACGCACGTCTCGCCGCCGCCGTGGAGGGCGGCGAGCTCGGCGTCGGCCGCGCGGCGGCCGAGGGCGGAAGGCTGGAAGGCGTCGTTCATGTGTCTCTCCTGTCGTCGGGGCGGCCCGATGCCGCCTCGACCACACACTCGCGTTCGCACACGGCATCGCGCATCGGCCCGACGCGGGCTTTCGCGTACCCCGTCAGGAGGCGGCGACGTAGGCCGATCCCCCCGGCGGCGCGCGACTCGCCTGCACGTCGCGGGCGATCGCCGCCAGCGGCTATGCGCCGCCGGCGTGCCCGTTTCGCGTCCGGGACTCGTGCAAGCGCGCATACGGCCCGTCCTGCGCGACCAGGGACGCGTGCGGACCGCGCTGCACGATGCGGCCCGAGTCGAAGACCAGCACTTCGTCAGCGTCCTCGGCGGCCGACAGCCGGTGGGCCGCCGCGGGATCCGACGCCGGCTGCGCCACTCACCCCGCATCCGCGCTCTCGTCCGGGGCGAAGTAGAGGTGCGGGTTGCCGCGCCAGTCGTGGCGCGCCACCGGGATGTGATAGACGGACTCGATGAGATCCGGGTCCAGCACGTCCCGCGGCGCCCCCTCGGCGACCACGCTGCCGCGCTCCAGCACGACGAGCCTGTCGCAGTAGCGACCGGCCAGGTTCAGGTCGTGGAGCACCACCACGATCGTGATGCCGAGTCCGCGCACGAGGTCCAGCAGGTCATGCTGATAGCGCACGTCGAGGTGGTTGGTCGGCTCGTCGAGCAGCATGTGCGAGGTGGCCTGCGTGAGCGCGCGGGCGACCGACACACGCTGGCGTTCGCCCCCCGACAACGTGCCCACCTCGCGCTCCACGAGATGCATGGCGCCGACGCTGCGCAGCGCCTCCGCGGCGACGTCCCAGTCCTCGGCGGAGAACGGGCTCCATGCCCCGCGCAGGGCCAGCCTGCCGAGCATGACCGACTCGATCACGCGCAGCTGGCCCTGCGACTCGTGGTTCTGCGCCACGAGCGCGACACTGCGGCCGAGTGCGCCGACGGGGCGCTTGGACGACGAGCCCCACCGGACGTCGTCGACGCGCACCTCCCCGGCGTCGATCGGCTGCAGCCCGCACATCACGCGCAGCAGCGTGGTCTTGCCGCTGCCGTTGGGACCGACGATCCCGAGGACCGCGCCGTCGTCCACTCGCGCGGTGACCCCGTTGACGGCGGCGGCATCTCCGAATCGAACGACGGCGTCGGTCACCGAGATCATCGGATCAGTTCCCGCCGGCGACGAGCGTCTTCGACAGGAGCTCGAGCCCGAGCACCGAGTACGGGTTCGGCGGGTCGGTGAGCTCCAGCTTCTGCGCGACGACGCGATCGTTCGCGACGGCCGAGAGCGTGTCGGCGCCGGGCAGCGCGAGCACCTCGGCGATGGCGTCCTCCGCGTTCTTGCCCTCGGGGTAGAGCACGACGATGACATCGGGGTCGCGGTCCACGAGCGTCTCGATGCTCGTCTCCACGTAGCGCTTGGCGACGTCGTCGAAGACGTTGCGGATGCCGAGGGCATCGAGCTGCGCGTTCGACATGCTCGCCGTCCCGTAGGTGAGGAGCGCGCCGCTGCTGGTGGAGGTGAACAGCATCGCGCCGTCCTCGATGTCGCCGCCCACCTGCGGCACGGCCTCGACGCGCGCCTTCAGCTTCTTGTTCGCCTCGGCAGCGGCCTCGGGGTGGCCGAAGATCTCGCCGAACGTCGTGACCTGCTCGTACACCGAGTCGAAGTCCACCGTCGACGGCGACTCCGGGCAGTACGCGGGGATGATGTAGAAGGGGATGCCGGCGGCGCCGAGCGTCTCGCGCGACAGCGCCTGCGACTCGTAGCCGATGACGAGGTCGGGTTCGGCCTCGACGATCGTCTCCAGCGTGACGCCCGATCCGTCGGCGGCCTTGGTCAGCGCGGGGATCTCGGCGACGCGATCGACGATCGCCTCGCTCCAGTGGTCGCCGGTGAGCTCCCACGTGCGGCTCGTGACCTGGCCGAGTCCGCCGGCGGCGTCGACGGTCCCGAGGACCGTGAAGGCGGCCAGGAGCATCACCGACTTCGGCTGCGACTCGATCACGAGGTCCTCGCCGCAGTTGTCGACCGTGATCGGGTAGCCTGCGGCAGCGGCGGCGGTCGTGGCGGTGGCGGCGGGCTCGGGCGCGCCGCCTCCGCACGCGGTCAGTGCGCCGACCGCGACGACCGCGACGGCCGCGGCGACAGCCCGGAGGGGCAGTCGGCGGATGGGGGACGTGGACATGGAGTTCCTTCCTCTTTCTCTGAGGTCGTCGCTTCGCGGTTGCGTGGCGACGGTCTGGGGGCCGGAGCGTCCGGCGTGTCGCGCGCCCTCGGTCAGGACGCGCCCTCGCGGAGCCGCGCGACGTGGCGGATCAGCAGGGGGGTGCCGACGAGCGCTGTCACGATGCCGATGGGCAGCTCCTGCGGGGGGACGAGCATGCGCGCGGCGACGTCGCTGACGACGAGGAAGGCGGCGCCCATGACCGCGGCGGTGGGCAGGAGCGTCCGGTGGGCGGCGCCCACCAGCCGTCGGGCGAGGTGGGGGACCACGAGGCCGACGAAGCCGATCGAGCCGACCGCCGCGACCGTCACCCCTACCAGAGCGGCGCACACCAGGAGCATCCCGGTCCGCAGCCGCACCGGGTTGATCCCGAGCGTCGCCGCCGTCTCGTCGCCGAGATCGAGGGCGTCCAGCTTCCTGCCGAAGGCGGTGAGCACCACGATCGCCGCCAGCACGACGATCGCCAGCACCGGCAGCGTCGCCGTCGTGCTGAGCGCGACGGAGCCGAGCAGCCAGAACATCACCGATCGTGCGCCGTCCGGGGAGTCGGAGGCGAACACCATGAAGCTCGTCGCCGCGCTCAGCAGGTACCCGACCGTGACGCCGGCCAGCAGCAGCCGCGTCGAGGTCGCCCGGCCGCCGAAGTGCGCGAGACTGAGCGCGAAGAGGGTGGCCGCCGCGGCGCCGACGAAGGCGCTCGCCGACAGGGCGAACGCGCCGCCCACGACCGCGGCGCCGAAGAGGATGAAGGCCGCAGCCCCCGTGGAGGCGCCGGCGCTGACACCGAGGATGTACGGATCGGCGAGCGGGTTCCGCACGACGGACTGCAGCGTCGCGCCGGCGACCGCGAGCGCGGCGCCGGCGAGCAGCGCGGTGAGCACGCGCGGCAGCCGGATGTCGATGATGATCGTGTCCTGGCTCGAGGGCCACGTGGCCTCGGCGGGCCAGCCGATGACGTGGTGGGCGAGGATCTGCGCGGTCGTCCCGGGGCTGATGACCGCCGTCCCCAGGCCGAGCGAGACGATCGCGACGAGCAGCATGAGCACGGCCACCGCGGCCATGCGCAGACCGCGGCCGCGGCCGCGGTGGGCGAGCCGGAGGTCCGGCTCGGCGGACTGCAGCGACGTGGAGGAGGGAGGCATCGCGGGAGCTTTCCGTCCGTTCATTAGGTTAGCCTTGCCTGGCTTAGTTGCCCTCATATCGTATACACTGACGCATACGCGACCGCAAGTCCGCGATGAGAAGACACCAGACGACAAGGCGGACGATGCGCATGCGTCACCGAGACACACCGAGCGAGCCCCGCGCCACCTTCTGGCAGATCGCTCGCGAGGAACATCGCGCGATCGTCTTCGCCGGCCTGATCGGCGCCGTCGGCGCCCTCGTCAAGGTGCTCCCGGCCGTGCTGGTCCTGGCCCTGCTCACCGAGATCGCCGGCTTCGCCGACGGCGGCGCGGACGCGATGCCTGTCGTCCTGATCCTGACCGCTCTCATCGCCGCCACTGTGATCGGCGAGACGCTCACCCGCCAGGCGTCCTTGGTCGGGCACCGCGCCGACGCCCGTCACGCGGCGAGCCTGCGACAGCGTCAGATCAGCCACCTGCAGCGGATTCCGCTCGACTGGCTCACGCGCAACGGCTCAGGGCGCGTCAAGAAGTTCGTGCAGGACGACGTGTTCCGCGTGCACGAGCTGATCGCCCACCTGGCCCCGGACGTGACGGCATCCGTCGTGGCGCCGATCGCCGGTCTCAGCGTGCTGTTCGCACTGGACTGGCGGCTCGGCCTCATCGCGCTCGCCCCGCTCGCCGTCTCGGCGCTGCTCCTTCCCACGGTGCTGCGCAATCGCGACGCCCGAGCGCGCGACTACAGCGCACGGCTGGCGACGCTCAACGCCGCGGTCGTCGAGCTCGTCCGCGGCATCGCCCCGATCAAGGTGTTCGGCGGCACGGGGCGCGGCTACCGACGCTTCGCCTCCGCGTCGGAGGCCCTCGTCCACGCCTATCAGGAGTGGGTGCGCGCGACGTCGCTGGGCTTCGCGACGATCGGAGCCCTCACCTCGCCCGCGTTCGCGGTCGCATCGATGGCGCTGCTGGGCAGCACGGCGGTCGTGGTCGGCGATCTCGACCCGATGCGGATCCTGCCTGCCATGATGCTGGCGGCGAGCCTGTCCACACCGATCACCGGGGTCGTCGGCATGGTGCAACGCTTCCGCGAGGCCAACGCCGCGGCCCGCGATCTGGAGGGGTTCTTCGCCCTGCCCGCGACGGCCGAGGGATCACGAGACCTCCCCCCGGGCAGTGTCACGACGGCGGTCGAGCGCGTCGTGTTCCGCTATCCCGACGGCCCCACGGCCCTGGACGACGTCGACCTGCGCCTGGAGCCCGGCACCGTCACGGCGCTCGTCGGCCCCTCCGGCTCGGGAAAATCGACGCTCGCCTCGCTCCTGCCGCGGCTCGCCGACCCCGACAGCGGCCGCGTCGCCTTCGATGGCATCGACGCGCGAGAGCTCCGCGCACGGAGCCTCTATGCCAGCGTCGGGTTCGTGTTCCAGCAGCCGTATCTCTTCCGCATGAGCGTGCGCGACAACATCGCGCTCACGCGCCCCGCGGCCGCAGAGGACGAGGTCCACGAGGCCGCCATGGCCGCGCAGATCCACGAACGCATCCTCCGCCTGCCGCGCGGCTATGACAGCGTCGTCGGCGTCGACGCCTCGCTGTCCGGCGGCGAACAGCAGCGTCTCTCGATCGCACGGGCCATCCTCACCGACGCGCCGCTGCTGGTGCTCGACGAGGCGACGGCCTACGCCGACCCCGACTCGGAGGCCGCCGTGCAGCGCGCGCTCTCCGCGCTGTCGGCCGGCCGGACCCTTCTGGTGATCGCTCACCGACTGCACACCGTCGCACACGCCGACCGGCTCGTGGTCCTCGACGGCGGCCGGATCGTCGAGCAGGGCGTGCACGCCGAGCTGTGCGAGTCCGGGGGCCCCTACGCGCGCATGTGGAGCGTCTACGACCGGGCGCGCTCCGCGACGAAGGCGGGACACTCATGATCCAGGCACTCTTCCGGCTCGGCGACGCCTCGTCACGCGCCGCTCTCATCCGCTCGCTGGCGTTGACCGCGGCATCCGCGCTCCTGATGGCCGCCGTGCTCGTGCTGATCGTGCCCTTCGTGGCGCGACTCCTGTCCGGCGACCCGCGCAGCGCCGTGCCGATCGGCGCGCTGATGGCCGGGCTCGGCGTCCTCTTCGTGATCGTCGAGCTGACCTCGACCCTGCTCTCCGTCCGCGGCGGCGGACGGCACGTCCTGCGCATGCACGCGCTCCTCGCCGATCGGGTGGTGCGCATCCCGCTCGGGTACTTCACGGACGATCGCGCCGGCGGCATCGCCGCGATCGCGAGCCGGGGCGTCATCATGGCCGCGAACGCGCCCGGCAAGATCCTGCGGTCGGTCGTGCACGGACTGGTGGTGCCGGCCCTGTGCACGCTGGGCCTCATCGCCTTCGAACCGCTCAGCGGTGCGCTCGCGAGCATCGGCGCACTGGCCGTGTACGCCACCTACCGCTGGGTGCATCGGGTGAACCACGCCACCGAGCGCGAGGTCGACCGTCGCGACGCCGAGGGCAGCGCGCGCGTCCTCGAGTACGCTCAACGCCAGCCCGCCGTGCGGGCCGCCGGGCCGGACTCGCTCGCCGAGCGCGCTGCTCGGCAGTCTATCGTCGAGCAGTTCACCGCCAAGTACCGCTCCGAGTCCCGACGGTCCTGGGCGAACAACATCATGAGCCTGATCGTCTACGTCGTGCTCGGCTGTGTGGTGGGTGTCGCGACCGCCCGCGTGCTCGCCGGCCAGCTGGAGTATCCGACCTACGCGGGCGTGGTCACGCTGCTCATGGTCCTCGCCGCCTTCACGCTGCGCTTCCTGCCGTTCGGTCGCGGACTGGAGCTCGCGAAGAACGCGATCATCGACCTGGACGGGCTGCTCGATCAGCCGCTCCTGCCCGAGCCGGCCACGCCCGCCGCGCCGAGCGGCTCGGACATCGAGTTCGACGATGTGGACTTCTCCTACGACGGGGTCCCCGTGCTGACCGGGGTGTCGCTGCGGATCGCCGCGGGCAGGACGACGGCGATCGTGGGACCGAGCGGGTCCGGCAAGAGCACCGTACTGCGTCTCCTCGCGCGCTTCTGGGACGTCGACGGCGGCGCGGTGCGCATCGGCGGCGCGGACGTGCGCGACCTCGGCACCGAGGGAACGCTGCGGAGGGTCTCGACCGTCTTCCAGGATGTGTACGTGTTCGAGGACACGCTCCGCGAGAACATCCGCATGGGCCGGCCCGATGCCGACGACGACGAGGTCGCTGCCGCCGCCACGCTCGCCGGGGTGGACGAGATCGCGGCACGACTGCCGCTGGGTCTCGACACGCCCGTGAGCGAGGGCGGCGGCTCGCTGTCGGGGGGAGAGCGACAGC
Organism: Microbacterium sp.; assembly: GCF_039812165.1. Taxonomy (GTDB): domain Bacteria; phylum Actinomycetota; class Actinomycetes; order Actinomycetales; family Microbacteriaceae; genus Microbacterium. The sequence goes on along the minus strand of NZ_JBDIAB010000056.1, from coordinate 7,491 downwards.
GCCTGTCGATCGCGCGCGCGATCCTCAAGGACGCTCCGATCATGCTGCTGGACGAGGCGACCGCGGCACTGGACATCGAGAACGAACGACTCGTGCAGCGAAGCCTGGCCGCCATGGCCGGCGAGCGCACGATCGTGCTGGTCGCGCACCGCCTGAGCTTCGTCCGCGACGCCGACCACATCGTCGTGCTCGACGGGCGGGGCGGAGTCGACGCCCAGGGGACTCACGAGGAGCTGCTCGGCCACAGCGAGCTCTACGCACGGTTCTGCGCAGAGCGGGCCGAGACGGGGTCCTGGCGGGTGCGCTGAGCACCCGTCAGGCGGCGACGTAGGCCGATCCGCCGCGCACGTACGTGGCTCGGACGGATGCCGAGAGCAGCTCCTCGGGCGCAGCGGTGAGCGGATCCGTGTCGAGCACGACGAAGTTGGCCTCCAGGCCCGGCGCGATGCGCCCGCGTCGCTCCTCGAACCCGCCCGCGTACGCGCCGCCGTGCGTGAACGCGACGAGAGCGTCCTCCGGGCTGAACGCCCGCTCCGGGTGGTACGCGTCCAGGCTCGGGTTCAGCGCCGACTTGCCGGTGAGCGCGATGTAGAGGTTCGGCAGCGGCTGGTGCGGCGCGGTGGGCGCATCGGTGCTCAGGGCGTACGCGACGCCGTGCGCGCGCAGCCACTGCCACGGGAAGCCGAGCTCCTGGCGCTCGTCGGCGAGCACGGCCTTCCAGTTCGAGAGCACCGCCGGATCGCAGTGCACGGGCTGCATCGACGCGACGACGCCGAGCCGCGCCATGCGCTCGATGGTCTGCTCGGTGACCGACTCGAGGTGCTCCACGCGGTGACGGCGGGCGCGCTCGCCGTTGGTCCGGATGCAGTGCTCCAGCACGTCGAGCGCGATCTCGCTCGTGCGGTCGCCGATCGCGTGCATCGCGATCTGCAGGCCCGCCGCATCGGCCGCGGCGGCCACCGGGCACGCCGCCTCGTAGCTCCAGATCGGGTCGCAGTTGCTGCCGTTCGCGTACGGGGCGCGCATCGCCGCGGTGCACGCGTCGATGACGCCGTCCATGATGAGCTTCATCCCCGCCACGCCCAGCCACTCGTCCTCGCCGGTGCGGGCGAGCTCGTCGCGCAGGCGCACGGTCTCCTCCACGACGGCGAGATCGGTCGCGGTGTCGCCGCTCGGCTCGACCAAGAGATGCCCCGTGACGGGGAAGGGGAGCCGGCCGTCGCGGGCGAGGATGCCCCTCATGCCCGCGACCTCGGCCTGGGTCAGCGCCATGTCGGTCACGGTCGTCACGCCGTCGGCGAGGTAGCCGCCGAACGCCGTCTCGAGACGCGTGACGAGCTCGTCGGGCGTCGTCTGCGCGCCCAGGAACCCCCAGACGTACTGCGTGCACGCGGTCTCGTACAGCATGCCCGTCGCGCGGCCGTCCGCGTCGCGGGCGATCTCTCCGCCGATCGGGTCAGGGGTCGACGAGGTGATCCCGAGCTCGGCGAGCGCGGCCGAGTTGACCCAGCACGAGTGCAGGTCGTTCGCGTCGAGGTAGACCGGCACGTCCGGAACGGCCGCGTCGATCATCGCCGCGGTCGGATGGGCGTCGCCGACGGCGTCGAAGAGCCATCCCACGCCGAGGATCCGCCGCGCTTCCGGCTTCGCGGCGCGGGCCTTGCGCAGCCGCGCCCGGATCTCCTCCAGCGAGGCGCAGTCGCGCAGCTGCACCTTGCCGAGCGCCTCGCCGAACATGGCCAGATGGGCGTGCGAGTCCACGATGCCGGGGAGCGCGAACGCGCCGTCCAGTCCGGTCTCCTCGACGTCGCGGATGCCGCGGCGATCCAGCTCCGCGCGGACCTCGGCATCCGTCCCCACGGCGACGAACACTCCGTCCTGCACCGCGAACGCGTCGGCGTGCAGGCGGTCGCGGTCGGCGGTGAAGACGACGGCGTCGGTGAACAGCTGCGCGGTCATGGGCGTCCTCTCAGCCGACCGGCGGGGTCGGCGCGGTGCGCCCGGCGGTGCCGCTTCCACCGGGGCCGTCGAAGGGCACCTCGTCGGCCATGGCGTCGATCGCCTCGGTGCTGGGGTCTTCGCTGAAGTCGAGGGTGGGCACGGGCCGGCGGAAGAAGTGCGTCTTGGCGACGAGGATCGCGACGCCGAGCAGCAGCCAGACCCCTCCGACGGCCCACGTGAGCGGCTCGAGCGAGGTCCACAGCCAGATCGTCAGCACGAGGCCGATCAGCGGGACGAGTCCGTAGCGGATGATCGGCCACGCGCCGGCGGGACGCCGCTCGCCCTTGGGGAAGAGGTACACCTTGATGACGGACAGGTTGACCATCGAGAACGCGCCGAGCGCGCCGAAGCTGATCATGAACGCCGCCTGGTCGAGCGAGAGGAACATGCTCGACAGCGCGAAGATCGACACCGTCACCGCCGCGACCACCGGGGTGCCGTACCTCGCCCAGATGTGTGCGAACGGCTTCGGGAGGATGCCGTCGCGGCCCATCGCGTAGATGATGCGCGACACCGCGACCTGGCCGGCCAGGCCCGAGCCGAAGCATCCGATCACGACCATCACGAGGAACGCGGTGACCAGCACCTGCCCGCCGACGTGCTCCGCGAGCACCACGCCGGGGGCGTTGAGCAGGTCCTCCGAGGCCGTGCTCCAGTCGTCGAGGTAGAAGGCGCGCGCGCCGAGCCAGGAGATCACGATGAAGACGCCGCCGCCGATGAGGGTCGTGAGCATGATCGCCAGCGGGATGTTCTTGCGCGGGTCCTTCGCCTCCTCCGACAGCGTCGAGACGGCGTCGAAGCCGAGGAACGAGAGCGCGAGCACGGCCGCGCCGGTGAGGACGGGGCTGAAGCCCTCGGCGCCGGGGATGAACGGGTCGATGAGGCCCGGCGCGTTCGGGTCGGCGACCGCGGTCTTGATCGCGAGGAACGCGAAGACCGTGATGACGGCGATGGTGACGGCGATGATCGTGATGTTGACCCTGTTCACGAGCTTGATGCCGAGCACGTTGAACAGCAGCACGGCGAGCAGGCACGTCAGCATGAACACCCACGTCGGCACCGACGGGAACTGCGTGCCCATGTACAGCCCGAGGATCATGAAGTTGATCATCGGGATGAACAGGTAGTCGAGCATGAGGATCCACCCGGTGAGGAACCCCGCGACGCCGCCGAAGGACTGCTGCGTGTAGGTGTACGCGGATCCCGCGACCGGGAACTTCCGCACCATCGCGCCGTAGCTGCTCGCCGTGAAGAGCATCACGATCAGAGCGACGACGTACGAGAGCGCGAGATGGCCGTCGGTGAGCTGGTTCACGATCCCGTACGTGGTGAAGACGGTCGCCACCGCCATGTACGACAGCCCGAACACGATGAGGGGCACGAGCCCCAGCGATCGCCGCAGGTGGGCGGGCTCGGCATCGGTCATGGGCGTCTCCTTCGGGGCCGGCGCGCCGCGGTCGGGGCCGGGCGCGCGTTCATTGTCTCGGGGCGGTGTGCTCGAACGCTAGCCCCGCCTGATTTCGGCCGCGTGAACGCGGTCGCCCGCCGTCGCCGGGCCGGAGCGGCTCCGAACCCCGCGGCCGGGGCGCGGGTAGGGTGAAAAAGGGCGCCGGACACCCTCGCGATGACTCTCCGGCGGGGGAGCCGAGATGATGGAGATGGATGTGGCCGCGTTCGAGTCCCTCGTGGTGAGCGAGCTCGACCGACTCCCCGACGACATGGTGGACGGCCTCGACAACGTGATCTTCGTGGTCGAGGACCGCCCCGAGGACGGCGGCCTCGACCTGTTCGGCCTCTACGACGGGTGGGCGCTCACCGAGCGCGACCGGTACGGGTCGGGGGAGCTGCCCGACCGCATCATCGTCTACCGCGAGCCGCACCTGCACGCGTGCGACGACGTCGACGAGCTGCGCGACGAGGTGCACACGACGCTCGTGCACGAGATCGCGCACTTCTACGGCATCGACGACGACCGGCTGCACGAGCTGGGGTGGGCGTGATGGTGGCGACGCTGCCGCGCGAGGACGTGGCATCCGAGATCGCGACGCGGCTCGCCGGCCCGTGGCAGACGGTGGTGTGGAACGACCCCGTCAACCTCATGAACTACGTCGAGCACGTGTTCCGCGAGTACTTCGGGTTCTCTGCCGCGAAGGCGCGGGAGCGGATGCTGGCCGTGCACAACGACGGCCAGGCGGTCGTGGCGGAAGGGGCACGGGAGCAGATGGAGCTGCACGCGCGGGCGATGCACGACTACGGCCTGTGGGCCACGGTGCGGAAGGCGGAGGCATGACGGTCGTCGTCCTGGAGCTGGCCCTCATCGAGGCGGCCCACCTCACCGACCTGGTCGAGCAGTTCGCCGCTCTCGTCGGCGAGACGCCCGCCGCCGAGGATCCCGCCGTCGCGCGCCTCGTCCCCGACGCGTACGCCGACGACGAGGCGGCCGCGCGCGAGTTCCGCGAGCTCACCGAGCGCGAGCTGCTGTCGCGTCGGGGCGAGGACGCCGCCGCGGTGCTCGAATCGCTGCGGCACGACGGCGCCCGGCTGTCGCCCGGCGCGATCGACCCGGCTCTCGCGACCACGGCGTTCACGATCACGCTCGACGCCGACGAGATCGGCGCCTGGCTGCGCACGCTCGCCGCCCTGCGCCTCGTGCTCGCGTCGCGCCTGGGCATCGCCTCGGAGAACGACCACGATCCCGACGACCCCCGCTTCGGCGTCTACGAGTGGGTGGGTCACCGACTGGACGGGCTCGTCCGCGCGATCGACGGCTGACGCTCCCGGCGACCCCCGGCGCGCCGCGGCGCGCGCGTGTCGAAGAGGGGGAGCGCGGCGTGGACGAGCGGCCCGATGAAGACCGCGAACAGGACCGTCCCGATTCCGACGGTGCCGCCGAGCAGCCAGCCGACGACGAGCACCGTCGCCTCGACCGTCAGCCGACACGCCCAGATCGGCCAGCCGAACCGGCCGTGGAGTCCCGTCATGAGTCCGTCGCGCGGTCCCGGCCCGAAGTGCGCGCCGATGTACAGCCCCGACGCCGCGGCCACGCACAGCACGCCGGCCGCGAGGACGGCGCCCTGGGCGAGCCAGCCGTGGAAGGGCGGCACGACGGCGAGCGTGGCCTGCATGCTGGTTCCGACGAGGAGGATGTTCGCGATCGTGCCGACGCCGGGGCGCTGTCGCAGCGGAATCCACAGCAGCAGCACGAGGAAGCCGACGATGTTGGTGATCCAGCCGATGCCGATGCCGGTCTGCACCGCGAGTCCCTGCGCGAACACGGTCCAGGGGTCGAGGCCCAGGCCTGCGCGCACGGTGAGGGCGCACCCCGCGCCGTAGAGACACAGGCCCACGAGGAGCTGCACGATCCGACGAACCATGCGCCCATCCAATCGCATGATTGGCCCTTGTGCCACAGGCCAATCCGGATACAGTGGCCCGATGGACTCCCGCATCTCCGCTCGCGGCCTCGCCGGCGCACTCGGCGGCTGGCGCACGCGGGCGCCGGCCTACGAGGCCCTGGCGGACGGCATCCGTCTGCTGTGTCTCGACAACCGACTGGCGCCGAACACAGCCCTTCCCGCCGAGCGCGAGCTGGCGGCCGTCCTCGGACTCAGCCGGACGACGGTGACCGCCGCGTATCAGAGCCTGCGCGACTCGGGCCACATCGACAGTCTGCGCGGCTCGGGCAGCGTGACCCTGCCCCTCGGTCGGCGCGCCCCGCGTCACGTCGACACCGACGCCGACGCGATCGACCTGCAGCAGGCGAGCCCCGCCGCCTGGCCGGGCCTCGCCGGCGTCATGAGCGAGGTCGCCCAGGACGCGGCCTCGCTGATCGCGCGCGCCGGCTACGACCTCATCGGCAGCCTTCCGCTGCGCGCCTCGATCGCCGCGCGGTACGCCGCCTCCGGCGTGCCGACCTCGCCCGACCAGATCATGGTCACGACGGGCGCCCAGAGCGCGATCCAGCTCGTGGCCACGACGCTCCTGCGGCGCGGCGACCGCGCGCTGATCGAGACGCCGACCTATCCGCATGCCGCCGACGCCCTCCGTTCCGCCGGCGCGCGCCTGGTCGCCGTGCCGGTGACGACGGATGCCGGCTGGGATCTCGACCGCGCCGCGCAGGCCCTCACGCGCACGGGACCGACTCTCGCCTACCTTATGCCGCGGTTCCAGAATCCCACCGGCCGCACGATGTCGGCGGGGGAGCAGCGCGCCATCGCGGAGGCGGCGGAACGCAGCCGCACGACGCTCGTCCTCGACGAGACCACCGCCGACCTCGCCATCGACGACCCCGAGCCGGTGCGCGCGTTCGCGATGCCGTACGCCGATGCGGCGGCGCCGTTCGCCGACGCGGCGGTGCCGTTCGCCGACATCGACGCAGACGTCGAGCTCGTGCGCATCGGCTCGCTCGGCAAGACGGTGTGGGGTGGCCTGCGCGTCGGCTGGATCCGTTGCGACGTCGCGCTCATCCGGCGACTCGCGGCGGAACGTCCACGAAGAGACCTCGGCACCCCGGAGTTCGAGCAGGCCGTCGCGACACGCCTGCTCGCGCGGTTCCCCGAGATCGTCGCCCAGCGTTCGCTCCTCCTCGGCGAGGGCCGCGACGCGCTCGCCGTCGCGCTGGCCGATCGCCTGCCGGAGTGGAAGATCCCGTCTGTGCGCGGCGGCGTGTCGCTGTGGGTCGAACTCGATGCGCCGCTCAGCTCGGGGCTCGTGATGGCCGCGCGCGACGAGGGACTCTTCCTCTCTGCGGGGCCGCGCTTCGCCGCAGTGAGCGGGCACGACCGCCAGCTGCGCCTTCCGTTCACCGCACCCGCCGATGACCTCCGTCGTGCGGTGGACGTCCTGGCGCGGGTCTGGCCGGACGTCCGACTCGCCGCACCCGCGCCGGCGGCGCCCGACCTCGTGTCGGCGATCGTCTGATCAGCGGTACAGGCGCAGGCACTCGACCGCCTCCTCCGCGGACCAGAACTCGCCGACGTCGCGGAACGCGCCCGTCGCGGCGTGGAACCGTCGGGCACGGAACCGACGCGCGGCCCCGTCTCCGCGTGCCTCGAGATGACCCGCCACCACGCCGTCGCGTGCCACGACGCGCCAGCGCGCCGAGCCGACCGGCAGCAGGCGGACCCCGTTCCGCAGCAGGGCCGACGACGTCGGCGGCGAATCGACGAGCATGACCATGATGACCTCCTCACCTTCGAAGTTAGCTACGACCTCCGACATCGGCGCGGACTCCTCCACAACGAGGCGATCCCGCGGGTTCTCCACGGATCGGCCCGCGCACCGGCGGCGGAGCGCCGCGGCGATGCACCCTGGAAGGGCTCCGGCGTCCTACGGGCACGGGGACGCCGGAGCATGGGGAAGCCCTCCCCATCATCGAAGAGAGGAACGCACATGAGCGACCACATCACCGTCATCGGCAACATCGCGACCGAGCCGGAGCGACGGCAGACGTCCACGGGCGTGCCGGTCATCTCCTTCCGGCTCGCGACG
>NZ_JBDIAB010000055.1:0-14472 GCF_039812165.1 Microbacterium sp. | reverse complement strand
GCGGGCTCAGCGCGAGAGGTAGCGCACGACCGCGAGCACCCTGCGGTGGTCGTCGGCGTCGACTCTCAGCCCGAGGGCGTCGTAGAGGTTCGACGTGTGCTTGACCACGGCCTTCTCGCTGAGCCGGAGGTGCGCGGCGATCCAGGCGTTGCTGCGGCCCTGCGCCATGAACGCGAGCACCTCGCGCTGGCGCGGCGTGAGCTCGCCCACCGCGCGGTCGGCGAGGCCCGCCCTGGCCATGAGCACGGCGACGACCTCCGGGTCGAGCACGGTCTCTCCCGCGACGACGTGGCGCAGGTCGGCGCAGAACGCGTCGATGTCGGCGATGCGCTGCTTGAGGAGGTAGCCGAGGTGCCCGGCGTGGTCGGCGAGGAGGTCGATCGCGTAGCGGCGCTGCACGTGCTGCGAGAGCACCACGATCGGCAGCCCGGGGCGGCTCCGCCGCAGCCGCAGCGCGGCCTGCAGTCCCTCGTCGGTGTGGGTGGGCGGCATCCGGATGTCGGTGACCACGAGGTCGGGACCGTGCCGGTGCACGGCGTCCTCGAGCGTCGCCGCGTCGGCCGTCGCCTCGACGACCGAGAAGCCGCCCTGCTCGAGCACGAGCATCAGCCCGCGTCGCAGGAGCACCTCGTCCTCGCCGATCACCACCCGCATGGCAGCTCCACCCGCAGCCGCGTCCCGGTGCCCGGGGCGCTGTCGATCCGGAATATTCCGCCAACGGCATCTACGCGGTCGGCGAGGCTGCGGAGCCCGCTGCCGGTGCCGGTCAGGGTGGCGTCGCCGGCGCCGTCGTCGCTGATCTCGACGAGCAGCGCGTCCTCGCCGCGGCGCAGCCGGACCGTCGCGCGTCGCGCGCCGGAGTGCTTCACGGCGTTCGACACCGCCTCGGCGACGACGAAGTAGGCGACGCTCTCGATCGGACCCTCCACGCTGCCGTCCGGCACGTCGACGTCCAGCACGACGGGCATCGGCAGCCGATCGGTCAGATCCTCGACCGCGGCCACGAGCCCGCGCTCGATGAGCGCGGACGGCATGACGCCGCGCACGAGGGCGCGCAGGTCCGCCGCCGTGCGGTCGATCTCCTTCCGCAGCGTGATCGCCTGCTCCCGCGTGCTTCCCTGCAGCGTGCCGGCGAGGCGCTGCGCATCGACGGCGAGCAGCACGAGCCGCGCCTGGATGCCGTCGTGCAGATCGGTCGCGATGCGCCGACGCTCGCGGTCGGTGGCGTCGACGACGCGAGCCCGCGAGCGTCGCAACGCGAGCTCGGCCGCCCGGAGCTCCGCCGTCAGACGCTCCCGGTCGACGGCGAGGGCGACGATGTCGCCCGCCTTGCGCACCATCTGCGGGTCGTCGACCAGCTCGGCGTCGTACTCCAGCGCACCGACGTGGCGCCGGTCGATCCGGATCTCGCTGAGTGCGCGACCGGATTCGGGAGCCGGAGCCTCGACCGTGGCACCGTCGGCGTCGAGGTAGCGGTCGTCACCGGCATCCCGGAAGAGGATCCGCAGCGACGGATCGCCGAGCGTGCGCGCGAGCGCGTCGGCGAGCTCGGCCGGCCTTCCCGCCGAGTTCGCGTTCAGCCAGCTGCCGAGCTCGGTCAGCTCACCGGTCCGCGCGAATCGACCGGTGAACAGGCTGACCGCGATCACGACGGGGATGCCGGCGAGCAGGGTCAGCTGGACGATGGAGATGACGTCCGATCCGGCGCCGACGCCCCGCAGGAGCCGCGCGCCGAGCGGCACGAAGATCACGGCGAACGCCCCGTACCCGTACAGCGGCGCGATGACCTTCCGCACCGGCGGGCTCGCGAGTCGCACCCGCGCGATCATGATGACCACGGTCGCGGCCATGACCGCCAGTCCTGACCAGCTCTGCACCTCTTGGGCGACCGCGGCGATGTGCAGGGAGTCGGGGGTGACCGGTCCGACACGGTCGTTCCCGTAGACGTAGAGCGGTATCTGCAGCCCGAGCGAGACGACGTAGCCCGCCGCCGTGACGACGCGCGCCGCCGGCGCGCGCAGCCGGCCCGTCGGAAAGGCGAGGAGCAGGTGCACGGTCACCGCCAGCACCGACGTCGCGAACGCGGCGCCGACCACGACGAGCACGGACGACGTCGCGGTCTCGAAGTTGGCGAGCGCGAGCGCGGCGCCCCCGAGCACGATGAGGAAGCCCATCGCATTGCTCGGACGCCCCCACCACACGAGCAGTCCGACGCCCGTGTAGAGCCAGAACATGACGGTCAGCGCGATGCTCGACGACAGGAAGCCGTCCTCGGTGAGCGCGGCCTGGGCCACGCCGAGCGTCAGCGCGCCGGCGCCGATCAGCCAGAGCGCACGGCGCAGCGAGCGCGTCGGGCCGGAGCGGATCGGGACGGGCGAGGGCATGGCTACACCGCTTCGGTCGCCGTGCGCCGTCGGCCCTCTCGTCGGCCGTGTCGCCGCGATCCAGAGCCGACCCGCAGCGTCGGTACCGCGGGCTCGGCGTCGCCGCACGACACTGCGGCGCCGCTCTCGGGTCGCGGGCTCATGGCGTCATTATGGCGGCATTCCGCCCGCGCCGTCATGTCCGGCGACCGCTCGGCCGTCGGGGGCGACGCTCGTCGGCGTCAGTCGCCCGCCTGCCGGCGCTCGCGGAACGCGAGCTGGTTCATGCGGTTGCCGCAGCGCACGCTGCAGTAGCGCTTCGAGCCGTTGCGCGAGAGATCCACGAGCAGTCCCGCGCAGTCGTCGGCCGCGCACACGCGCAGCCGGCCGGTCTCGTTCGAGCGGATGACGTCGACGAGCGCGAGGGCGCCCTCTACCTCGATCCGCTGCGCGAGCGGCGCGTCGGGGGTGGTCGCGTGCAGGTGCCAGGGCGAGCCGTCGTGACGTGCGAGGCGGGGCAGCGCCCTCGCGTCGGCCAGCATCGCGTTGACCTCGGCGACGGCGGCATCCGTGTCGCCGCGCGCGATCGTGCTCCAGACGAGACGCATGCGGTCGCGCGACGCGCGCACGGCCGCGAGCTCCGCCGCGGTCTCGTCGCGGCTGCCGGAGAACTCCCAACGGTCCAGCAGACCGAGGAGATCGCCCACGGACGCCAGCTCGTCGCCGCCCGATGCGGATGCCGAGACGTCGGTGTTCGCGAACTCGACGGCGAACTCGAGCGACGCTGCCGTGTCAGGGGCAAAATGCAAGTTGACTCCTTATGGAGAAGCTTATAGCGTGATCGAGTCGTCAGGATCGTGAAGTGATCGACCCCTGACAGCCCTCCCTCCGCACGATACCGAGGATTCCGCCGATGCACCGCTCGAAGACCGCCTCCGGTCTGTTCCTCATGGTGCTCGCCGCCCTCGCGTTCGGCACCTCCGGAGCGTTCGTCAAACCGCTGTTCGAGGCGGGATGGACGCCGGCCGCCGGTGTCGCGGCGCGCGGGCTCATCGGCGGCATCCTGATCATGCCGATCGCGCTGATCGTCCTGCGCGGGCGCTGGTCGGCGCTGTGGCACGCGCGGCTGCGCGTGCTCGGGATGGGGCTCGTCGGCGTCGCCGGCACGCAGCTCGCCTATTTCGCCGCCGTGGAGCGGATCCCGGTGAGCACGGCGATCCTGATCGAGTACCTCGCCCCGGTGCTGCTCGTCGCGGTGTCGTGGGCGGTGACGCGGCGGGCGCCGCGAGCGGTCGTCGTCATCGGGTCGGCGATCGCGCTCGGCGGCCTCGTTCTCGTCGTCGCACCCGAGGGCGGCGGCGGGCTCGACGCGCTGGGCCTGCTGTTCGCGGGCATCGCCTGCGTCGGATGCGCGGCCTACTACGTGATCGCCGCCCGCCCGAGCGACGGCCTGCCGCCGGTCGCCCTCGCGGCCGCGGGACTGCTGCTCGGCGGCATCGTGTCGGCGCTCATCGGCCTCGTCGGGCTGGTCCCGTTCGCCGCGCCCACGACGGAGGTCGAGCTGCTCGGGTCGCCGGCGCCGTGGTGGGTGCCGCTCCTCGTCGTCTCGATGGTCGGCACCGGCTTCGCGTACGTCACGAGCATCGTGGCGACCGCGCGACTGGGCTCGCGGCTCGCGTCGTTCGCGGGCCTCCTCGAAGTCGTCGCCGCCGCCGGCTACGCCGCGATCCTCCTGGGCGAGAGCCTCACCGTCTGGCAGCTGGTCGGCGGCGCGCTGATCCTGGTCGGCATCGCGTTCGTGCACGGCGATCGAACGCCCGCCTCGGCGGCCGCGATGCCGCCCGTCGACGAGTCGCCCGGCGTCCCGGTCGCCGCGTCCCCGCGGAGCGGTCGCCCGGAGGAGCGCTGATCCGCGTCTCGACCGGCGCCCCGCCGTCGCGCCTCGTCCGGGTGGGCGATCGGCGCTAGAGGTGTCGCACCCAGCGGCTCCACTCCGGCTGCGGCCCGTAGCCGCGCGACCGCCAGATCGCCTGCCCGCGCGCGTTCGCGTCGAGCACCATCGCGTCGATGCGCGTCGCGCCCAGGTCGCGCAATCGTGATTCGGCACGGTCGAGCAGGGCAGAGCCGATGCCGCGACGCCGGCTGTCCGGGTCGACCGCGAGCCGGTACAGGTGATAGCGCCAGCCGTCGAACCCGGCGATGACCGTGCCGACGATGCGGCCGTCGGCGACCGCGACGATCAGCGCGTCCGGGTCGCGGAGAAGGAGCGCCTCGACCGCGTCCTCGCTGTCGGCGGGGCGACTGTCGTTCTCCCCCGCCTCGGCCCAGAACTCGAGCAGGGCGGGAACCTCGGCCGGTTCGGCGCTGCGATACTCGACGGTGCCCATCCGACCATTCTGCCGCAGCGAGGGGGATGCCACCGGGCGCCGGCTCAGGCGGCGAAGTTCGCCTCGGGCACGCTGAGGGCCCACGCCCCCATGGAGTCGAGCACCGTGCGCAGCCCCGCGCCGAGGTCGGTCAGCTCGTACTCCACGCGGGGCGGGATCTCCGCGTACGCGGTGCGGGTGACGATGCCGTGCGCCTCGAAGCGGCGCAGGCGGTTGGTGAGGGTGTGCGCGCTGATGCCGGGCAGTCCGTTGCGCAGCTCGGTGAACCGGCGCGGCCCGTCGAGGAGCTCGCGGATGATGAGCGCCGCCCACGGGCCGTCCAGCAGCATCAGGAAGCGCGTGACCCCGCAGTCGGGCAAGGGCGCGTCGGTCGTCGTCATGTGCGGAACCTATCACGTTAGTGCACTTGACGTAACCAGTGCACTATGTGCACTAATAGAGGAGCCCGCCGATCCCTCCGATCGCGCCGATCCCTCCGAAGGAGAACACATGACCGTTTCCGAGCTGAGCCAGCTGCCCCTCGCGTTCGCCGAGCGCTTCAACGCGCGCGACGTCGAGGGTCTCCTGGCGCTCAACGCGCCCGGCGCGCTGTTCGTCCCGCAGCCGGGCGTGCCCGTCTCTGGCGACGACGTGCGCGGCGCGCTCGAGCAGTTCCTCTCGCTGCAGCTGCCGATCGCGATGACTCCGCGCCACGCGTTCGAGTCGGGAACGGTCGGGCTCGTCGTCGCCGACTGGACCATCGAGGGCGTCGCGCCCGACGGCTCCCCCGTCTCGCTGGCCGGGCAGACCGCCGACGTCGCCGTGCACGACGAGGCCGGCGGCTGGCGGTACGCGATCGACAACCCGTTCGGCACCGCCTGAGCCGACGGACGGCGCGGGTCGGACGGCATCGTCCGACCCCGTCACCGTTCCACGGCAGATCGTGCTCAGCCGCGCGCCGCGATGCCGAGCTGGGCGAGCGCCGCGTCCGCGCCGCGCACGGCGATGGTCCAGTCCGGCCGCACGAACTCGTCCGCGGCGAGCCGCAGGCGCTGCTCGTCGACCGGCTCGCCGGGCCGCGGCGCCACGCGCGAGACGCCGTTGAGTCGGTAGCCCAGCTTGCGCGAGACCCCGAGCGAGGCCTCGTTCCACGAGGCGGCGCTCGACTCTGCCCACAGCGCGCCGAGGTGGTCGAACGCGAACTGGAGCAGGGCCGCGCGCATCTCGGTGCCGATTCCGCTCCCCTGCGCCCGCCGCGTGAGCCAGGAGCCCGTGCCGACCGTCCGGCGGTTGGCGAGGTCGGTGGCGGACAGATCCTGCGCACCGACGACGACGCCGTCGAGCAGCACGGCGAACGCGACCGTCCAGCTCTCCGGAGCGACGCGCGTGCGCAGCCCCCACTGGTAGGCGGCGAGGTTGCGGGCGAGCTCGTCCGGCTCGGCGTCCGTCCACGGCGCGCCGAACGGGGTGCGGTCACGATCGTGGATGCCGTCGAGCGCGGCCTGCACGAGCCCGGGCAGATCGGCGTCGCGCACGGGCCGCAGCAGCAGCCGCGGCGTCTCGATCTCGAGGCCGAACAACGGCCAGACGTCCTCCAGGTCCATCCCGCGACCCTATCGCCTGCCGCGGATCGCCCGGCTGCGGACTCAGCGGCGCGGCGTCCAGCCCGGCGGCAGCGGGCCGTCGATCAGGGCGCGCTCGCGATCGGATGCGGCGGACCAGCCCTGCGCGGCATCCTTCCCGTCGAACGCGCCCCGCGCGAGACGGAGGCCGAGGTCGTCGTGGTGCATGCGCGGCGCCCCGCCGCGGCGCACGCCCGCGCGCACGCTCCACGCGTCGTCCGCGAACCCGCCGCCGCGGAACACGCGGTAGTCGCCGTAGCGGGCGGGATCGAGGAGGTCCCAGCACCACTCCCACACGTTGCCGAGCGTGTCGAACAGGCCGTTGAGGTTCGGATGCCGGCCGCCGACGTCCTGCGGCGTCGTCACCCCGTCGGCGGCGGTCCAGGCCACCTCGGCGAGCGGACCGTAGTGCGGACCGGTCGAGCCGGCGCGGCAGGCGAACTCCCACTCCGCCTCGGTGGGGAGGCGATAGCCGTCGGCGTCGACGTGCCACGTGACGTCCTCGCCCTCGAACGTGTAGACCGGATCGAGCCCCTCCCACTCCGACGCGGCGTTGCAGACGCGGATCGCACGGAGCCAGCTCACGTCGGTCGCGGGCCGGCGCGGGTGGGACGCCGTCTCGCCGAGCAGCTCCGCCAGCTGCCCCTGGGTCAGCGCGAAGACGCCGATCCGGAACGGCTCGAGCGCGACCGTGCGGTGCGTGCGCCGGCGGGCGTCGTGGAGGGTGACGGTGCCCGCGCCGATGTCCGCGAGCTCGATGTCCGTCACATCACGAGCGTAGCGACCTGTCGCCCGGCGCCGGCTCACTGCCTCCCGGTCGAGTCACCGTGCACCAGCGCAGTGACCGGGAGCTCGGGCAGTGACTCGCGTCAGAGTGCAGGGGGAAGAGCGGCGGCCTTGCCGCGCAGCACCGCCTGCTGCGCCTCGTTCGGGGTGAGGGATGCCGCGGCCTCGAACTCCGTGCGCGCCTCCGCGACGCGCCCGAGCTGCGCCAGCAGCTCGCCGCGGACGCTCGGCAGCAGGTGCGAGCCGCGCAGCGCGCCGCCCGCGGCGATCTCGTCGACGATGCGCAGAGCGGTCGCCGGCCCGGTCGCCATCGAGACCGCGACGGCGCGGTTGAGGTCGACGATCGGGTTCGGGGCGAGTCGGCCGAGCGCCTCGTACAGCAGGACGATCCGCTCCCAGTCGGTCGCCTCGACGCTCGCGGCGACCGCATGGCACTCCGCGATGCCGGCCTGCAGCGCGTAGGGCCCGCGTCCGACGCGGCGAGCGCGGGCCTCGGCATCCGCCCTCTGCAGGGCCGCACGGCCGCGCGCGATCTGCCCGCGGTCCCATCGGGATCGGTCCTGGTCGGCGAGCAGCACCGGCTCGCCCGCGGCGGTCTCGCGCGCGGCGAACCGCGACCGCTGCAGCTCCATGAGCGCGACCAGCCCGTGCACCTCCGGCTCGCGCGGCATGAGGCCCGCGAGCACGCGCCCGAGCCGCAGCGCCTCGTCGGCGAGGTCGGGCCGCGTCCACCGTGCGCCCGCGGTGGCGGCGTACCCCTCGGTGAAGATCAGGTACACGACGCCGAGCACGCCGGCCAGGCGCGCCCGCCACTCCGGCGGGTCGGGCGTCTCGAACGGCACCTCCGCGGCGGCGAGCGTCTTCTTCGCCCGGGTGATGCGCGCCTGCACCGTGGCGACCGGCACGAGCAGCATGCGCGCGATCTCGGTCGTCGAGAGCCCGCCGACGACGCGGAGCGTGAGCGCGACCTGCGACTCGCGCGACAGCGCCGGGTGGCAGGCGGTGAACACGAGCCGCAGCAGGTCGTCGTCGATCGGCTGCCAGTCGAGGTCGGATGCCTCGGCGAGCCCGTGCGCGATCTCGCGATGCCGCTCGTCCAGGCGCGCCCGCCGCCGCCACGCGTCGATCGCGCGTCGCTTGGCGACGGCGGTGAGCCACGCGCCGGCGTTCGACGGGACGCCCTGTTCGGGCCAGGTCTGGAGGGCCTCGGCGAGCGCCTCCTGGGCGACGTCCTCCGCGAGGCCGAAGTCGCCGGTCGTCTTGGCGAGCGCCGCGACGATGCGCGCCCCCTCGATGCGCCAGACGGCCTCGACCGCGCGGTGGACGTCGAGGGCCATCAGTTCGTCCCGAGCTCCTCGCGCCAGCCGGCCTCCTTCTTGATGTACTCGTTGTCGGCGAAGTCGGCGAAGTCGCTCTCGTCGGTCACGCGCCGCACCTCGAGCTTCGACCCGGGGCCCAGCGGGCAGCGCTTGGCCCACTCCAGGGCCTCTTCGGCGGTCGCGGTCTGCAGGATCCAGAACCCGTTGAACAGCTCGTGGATCTCCCCGTAGGGGCCGTCCGAGACGATCGGGGTCTCGCCCGAGAAGTCGACGACGTAGCCCGGCTCGGGGGCCAGACCGTCGCCCGCGACCATGACGCCGGCCTTGATGAGCTGCTCGTTGTAGGCGCCCATCGCGTTGATGACCGCCTCGAAGTCCATCTCGGCGAAGGCGTCCGCGGCCTCCTGGGTGGCCCGCATGATCAGCATGTGCTTCATCTGTTCTTCTCCTCGTCGGGGGTGCCCTCTGCACCCTCTCACACTCACGTCGAACGGGGAGCGGAGAAATCGACATCGGCCGCGAGCTGGTTTCGTCTCTCGCGCGACGGTGGGTACGGTGGCATCCGTGTCTCGCGTCGAATCCCCCGCCTCGGCCGGCCCGGGCGCCCGCGCCTGGCTGATCTGGACCGTCGGAGTCGCCGCCTACGTGCTGGCGATCACCAACCGCACCTCGCTCGCCGCGGCGGGTGTGGAGGCCGCGACCCGGTTCGAGGCGGATGCCGCGACGCTCTCGATGTTCGCGGTCGTGCAGCTCGCGATGTACGGCGGCATGCAGATCCCGGTGGGCGTGCTGCTCGACCGCTACGGCTCCCGACCGATCATGACGATCGGCATGGTGCTGATGGCGGCCGGCCAGCTCACGATGGCGCTGTCGCCGAGCGTCGGCGTCGCGCTCATCGCGCGCGTGCTGCTCGGCGCCGGCGACGCGGCGGTCTTCCCCAGCGTGCTGCGCCTCATCGCGACCTGGTTCCCCGCGCAGCGCGGACCCATGATGGTCCAGCTCACCGGCATCATCGGTCAGGCGGGTCAGCTGGTGGCGCTCATCCCGCTGGCGGCGCTCCTGCACGCCACGACCTGGTCGATCGCGTTCGGCAGCGTCGCGGGCCTCGGGGTGCTGTTCGCGGTGCTGGTCTTCGCGCTCATCCGCAACCATCCGCCGTCGGTGGGCCGCGACGTGACGATCAACACCGACACCGGCTCCATCGAGGTGGTGACCTCGGCGATCCAGGTCGAGCCCGGCGGCATCCGCGCCGCCTGGGCGCACCCGGGCACACGGCTCGCGTTCTGGTCCCACTTCACGACGCCGTTCGCCGGCACCGCCTTCATCCTGCTGTGGGGCATGCCCTTCCTCACCGCCGGCGAAGGACGCTCCTCCGCCGAGGCCGCCGCGATCACCGCGACGTACGTCATCGCCGGAATGGCCCTGGGACCGGTCATGGGAGACCTCTCGCGCCGCATCCCGAACCGCCGTTCGCGCGCGCTCGTCCTCCCGTCCGTCGCGCTGCAGGCGGTGGTGTGGCTCGTCGTGGTGGCCTGGCCTGAGCCGGCGCCGCTGTGGCTGCTGTACGTGCTCGCGGTGGCGCTCGCCACGGGCGGTCCCGCATCCATGATCGCGTTCGACCACGCCCGCACGCACAATCCGAGCCATCGCCTCAGCACGGCCACCGGGGTGACGAACGCCGGCGGCTTCTTCGCCGCGCTCATCGCGATCTTCCTGATCGGCCTGGCGCTCGACCTGCAGGGCGCCGGCACGCCCGACACCTACCGGCTCGACGCGTTCCGCGTGGCCTTCCTGACGCTCGTGCCGCTGTGGCTGATCGGCTCGATCTTCATCGTCGTGGAGCGCAAGCGCACGCGCGTCCACGTGGGCATCGACGAGCCGCGTCGCGGCCGCCACTGATCCCGCGGCCCCAGTGGCCCGCGCCGACGCCTCGATCGACGTCGGTCGCGATTTGCATAAGCAGATTATGTATAATCGCCTTATGGACATGGATGCCACGACCGCCGAGACCGCCGACGACACCGTCATCCGCTTCACCCTCGTCGTCGAGCGCATCGTCCGCCACCTGCGCGCGGTCACCGCGACGGCGGGCATGTCGTCGGCGGCCGCGTCCGTGCTGGCGCGACTGCGCGACTCGGGGCCGCAGCGCGTCACCGACCTCGCGCGCAGCGAGGGCGTGTCGCAGCCGGCGATGACCCAGCTCGCCGACCGGCTCGTGACCGAGGGCCATGCCGTGCGCGCACCGTCGGCCGACGATCGGCGCGCCGTGCTCATCGACGTCACCGCGAGCGGACTGGCGGCGCTCGAGCAGCGCCACGTCGACCGCGTCGCCCGGCTCGAGGCGGTCATGGCCGAGCTCGGCGAGGACGACCGCGCGGCGCTCGCCGCGGCGCTCCCCGCGCTCGAGCGGCTGGTCGACGTGGCCGCCGACCGCACGTGACGCCTCGCACCTCCCCTTCCCCACAGCTCTGCACGACAAGAGAGGAGCGTTCCGAGTGGACGCGACACACGGCTCCGGTTCGAGCCTGCTGAGACAACCCCGCGCGGTCTGGGCCGTCGCGTTCGCGTGCGTGATCTCCTTCATGGGGATCGGCCTCGTCGACCCGATCCTGCCGGCCCTCGCCGAGGGGCTGGAGGCCTCGCCCGCCCAGGTCTCCCTGCTGTTCACGAGCTATCTGCTGGTCACGGCGATCGCGATGCTCGGCGTCGGATGGGTCTCGAGCCGCATCGGCTCGAAGTCGTCGCTCGTCGTCGGCCTCGCCCTGATCGTGGTGTTCGCGGCGCTCGCGGGCGCCTCCGACACCGTCGCCGGCGTCATCGGCTTCCGCGGCGGGTGGGGCCTGGGGAACGCCCTGTTCATCGCGACGAGCCTCGCCGTGATCGTGGCATCCGCCCGCGGCGGGTTCTCCGGCGCGATCGTGCTGTACGAGGCCGCGCTCGGACTCGGCATCGCCGCGGGGCCCCTCCTCGGCGGCCTCCTCGGCTCGATCAGCTGGCGGGGCCCGTTCTTCGGCGTCGCCGTGCTGATGGCGCTCGCGCTCGTCGCGACGCTGCTGTTCGTGCCGAAGCTGCCCAAGCCCGCGCAGAAGCTGCCGCTGCGCGCGCCGCTCGTCGCGCTCAAGCACCGGGGCCTGCTCACGATGGGCATCGTCGCGCTGCTCTACAACTGGGGCTTCTTCACGATGCTCGGCTACGCGCCGTACCCGATGCACCTCGAGGCGATGCAGCTCGGCCTGGTCTTCACCGGCTGGGGGCTGCTGGTCGCGATCTTCGCCGTGCTCCTCGCACCGATGCTGCAGCGCCGCTTCGGCACCGCCGCCGTGCTGTACGCCAACCTCCTGGGCCTCGGCGTGATCATGGTCGTCATCGCGATGAACATCGACCACCCGACGGTGGTCGTCGTCGCGGTCATCGCGAGCGGCGCCTTCATCGGCATCAACAACACGCTGACCACGCAGGCGGTCATGATGGTCTCGCCCGTCGAGCGATCGGTGGCGTCCTCCGCGTACGGCTTCGTGCGCTTCCTCGGCGGCGGCCTGGCGCCGTTCGTCGCGGGCAAGATCGCCGAGGCGACCGGCGAGAGCATGTCGTTCCTCGTGGGCGCGATCGCGTTCCTCATCGCCATCCCGGTCCTGGCATCCGGTCATCGGTTCATCGCCGCGGCCGAGAAGGCGGCCGAGCAGGATGCCGGTGAGACCGTCTCCACGTCCGCCGTCGAGGTCATCCGCCCGATCGGCGCCTCCACGACGCCGCCCGTCGTGGTCGCGGTGGGCTCCCGCGCGTCGGCGTTCGCGGTCGTGGACGAGGCCGCCGAGATCGCCCGTCGCGAGGGCGCGCCGCTGGAGCTCGTGCACGTGCGCGTGACGACCGTGGTCGCCGACCTCGCGATCACCCCGGAGTCCGAGGAGGACGCGGCCGAGGCGATCCGCCGTCAGGTCGAGCGCCTCGAGGGCACGGGCCTGCCGGTGCGGGGCCTGCTGCTGCACAGCCTCGGCGACCGCGGCGCGACCGCCGCCGCCCTGGCCCGGCACGCGCAGAGCGTCGGGGCCAGCACGTTCGTGATCGGCCGCGCCGCCGGCGACTACCTCTCGAAGCCCCTGCTGGCGGCCTTCGAGGGCGCCCCGCAGAAGCTCGTCATGGTCGAGGCCGACACGGTCGGGACGTGACGCCGGTCACGTCGTCTGATCCGGCCCGCTGATCGCCCGGTCGGGTGTCGGGGCGTCTCGCGGCCACAGCAGGAGCACGGCGGCGACCGCGATCGCCGCACCGATGAGCGTGTCGACGAGGCGGTGCGCGGCCCACTCGGTCACCGCGCCATGGGGCAGCCCGATGATCATGATCGCGCCGAACGCGTTCAGCGCGGCGCCGACGACGGGAAGGCGCTCCTGGCAGGCGACGCCGGTCAGGAGCGCCGCCGCCGCGAGCGCGGCGAGCACGAGCGACGGCAGGAACAGGGCGAGCAGGCCCGTCGCGACGACGCCGAGGACGGTCCCCACCACGCGCGTCACCGTGATCGCCAGCGGCGGCTTGCCGGTGGGCAGCAGGATCGCGAACGTGGCGAAGAAGATCCAGTAGGCGTCCTGTCCGCCGATCACGCCGAACATGAGCACCGAGAGCGACAGCGGCACCGCGCGACGGATGCCGTCGTGGAACGACTCGTCGCGGGTCCGGACCGATCGGGCGAGCTGGGCTCCCAGCGACTCGGGCTGCTTCGGCGGCAGCGACTGCCGCCCCTTCGCGCGCACGAGGCCCGACAGCAGCGCCAGGACGAGGCCGATCAGCACTCCGCACAGCACCGTGAGGAGGAGTCCTCCCGTTCTGCCCGCCTCGTCGTGCCGGAGGATCCGGATCGACGCGGTCAGCACGAACGCGAACGACGCCACGAGGCCCAGCGCCCCGCCGAGAGGTCCGGTCCCGGCCAGGAGCGACGCCACGAAGATGACGACGCCCAGCGCGAGGGCCGCCGCCCACGGCACGGGGCTCGTCACGACGCCGAGCGATGCCGCGATCAGGATCGCCGCGGCCGCGAGGGTCGCCGCGAAGCCGGCCACCCGGCCGGGCACCCGCGCCGAGATGCCCGCGGTGAGCCCGGCGCACAGGCCTCCGAAGACCGCGGCGATCGGCCCGGTGAACAGGAGGCACACGGCGGTCCCGGCCACCATGCCCGTGGCGATGTGCAGGGCGAACGAGATGTGCCACGGGGCATCCGTCGCCCGGAACAGTCGTCTCCAGTCCCGCGGCGCGCTCATGACCGCGCCGCCACGGTCAGCCAGTCGCCGTGCTTCGGCGCACGCCCGTCGCCCGACGAGGTGCGCGTGAGGCGCCGGCGCACCCACGGGCCGAGGTGCTCGCGGACGTAGGCGCGGCGGTCGAGCGGATCGGTCTCGGGCGACGCGTCGAGCGACCACCAGCCCTCGGGCACGCGCTCGCCCAGCGCGGCGAGGACGCGCGCCGCCACGCGATGGTGACCGCGGGCGTTCATGTGCAGCCGATCGGCCGACCAGTACGACGGGTGCGAGAGCTCGCGGTCGGGCCAGTTGAGCGCGCGGATCACGTCGGGCCGCCCGATCGTGCGCGCGAGCACCGCGGCCGACAGCTCGTCGCCCCGGCGCTGGATCATGGCCCCGAGCGGCAGCTGCGCCGACGGGTTCGCCCCCGACAGCAGCACGAACTGCACGCCCTCCTGGTCGCAGCGGCGCAGCACGTGCGAGAACGCCGCGGCCAGGTGCGGGATCGACGCGCGAGGCCGGAGCATGTCGTTGCCGCCGCCGTTGAACGAGAGATGCGTGGGCTTCAGCGCGAGCGCGGGCTCGAGCTGCTGTTCGACGATCGGCCACACGAGCCTGCCGCGGATCGCGAGGTTCGCGTACTCGATGCTCTCGCCGCGCGAGGCCGCCCAGCCCTGCGCGACGAGGTCGGCCCACCCGCGCACGGTGCCGTCCGGCAGCTCGTCGCCGACGCCCTCGGTGAACGAGTCGCCGATGGCGACGAAGCGAACGGATGCCACGGCCACAGC
>NZ_JBDIAB010000054.1:0-14766 GCF_039812165.1 Microbacterium sp. | reverse complement strand
GCGCGCAGCCACGTCCGTCGCGAGCGGGGAAGCACATAGGCTAAGGGGGTTGTCGTCGGCGCCAGCGGCGTCATGGCCGAATCGCGATCCCCGGGAGTGCCACCAGTGCCAGGACAGAACCTCACCCGCAGCGAGGCGCAGGAGCGCCGCGCCGTCATCGCCCCGGCATCCGCGTCGGGGCCCGTCATCTCGTACGAGATCGCCCTCGACCTCACCACCGGTCCCGAGGTGTTCCGCTCCCGCACGGTGCTGCGCTTCACCGCGACCCCGGGGGCCTCGACCTTCATCGACCTGATCGCGCGCGACGTGCACGAGGTCGTCCTCAACAGCCGCGCGCTCGACCCGGCCGCCGTCTTCGCCGACTCGCGCATCCTCCTGGAGGGCCTCGAGGCGCACAACGAGCTGGTCGTCGAGGCGGACTGCCTCTACACGAACACCGGCGAGGGCCTGCACCGCTTCGTCGACCCCGTCGACGGCGAGGTCTACCTCTACTCGCAGTTCGAGGTGCCCGACTCGCGGCGCGTGTTCGCGGTGTTCGAGCAGCCCGACCTGAAGGCGACGTTCCAGTTCACGGTCACCGCGCCCGAGCCGTGGAAGGTCGTCTCCAACTCCCCCACGCCCGAGCCGAAGCGGCACGGCGACGGCACCGCGACGTGGCGCTTCGAGCAGACCCCGCCGATCTCGTCGTACATCACGGCGCTCATCGCGGGCCCGTACGAGGCGACGTTCTCGGAGCTGACGAGCGCCTCGGGCCGCGTCATCCCCCTCGGCGTCTACGGCCGCAAGAGCCTGTGGCAGCACCTCGACGCCGACTACGTCTTCGAGAAGACCCGTCAGGGCTTCGCCTATTACGAGGCGAAGTTCGGCGTGCCCTATCCGTTCATGAAGTACGACCAGCTGTTCGTGCCGGAGTTCAACGCCGGCGCGATGGAGAACGCGGGCGCGGTCACCTTCACCGAGACGTACGTCTTCCGCAGCAAGGTGACGGATGCCGTCAAGGAGCGCCGCGTCGTCACGATCCTGCACGAGCTCGCGCACATGTGGTTCGGCGACCTCGTCACGATGCGCTGGTGGAACGACCTGTGGCTCAACGAGTCGTTCGCCGAGTGGGCGTCGACCATCGCCACCGCCGAGGCCACCGAGTGGACCGAGGCGTGGACGACGTTCAACGCGATGGAGAAGACCTGGGCGTACCGGCAGGACCAGCTGCCCTCGACCCATCCGGTGGTCGCCGAGATCGACGACCTCGAGGACGTGCAGGTCAACTTCGACGGCATCACCTACGCCAAGGGCGGCTCGGTGCTCAAGCAGCTCGCCGCGTGGGTGGGCATCGACGCGTTCTTCGCCGGCGTCTCGGCGTACTTCCAGAAGCACGCGTGGTCGAACACCGAGCTGCGCGACCTCCTCGTCGAGCTCGAGGCCACGAGCGGGCGGCAGCTGACGACGTGGTCGAAGAAGTGGCTCGAGACCGCCGGCGTCAACACGCTGTCTCCCGAGATCGGGTCGGATGCCGCCGGCACCATCACGCGGTTCGCGATCGTGCAGACCGCGCCCGCGGACTACCCCACGATCCGGCCGCACCGCCTCGGCGTCGGCTTCTACTCGCTGCGGGGCGACGCGCTCGTGCGCGTCCACCACGTCGAGCTCGACGTCGACGGCGACCTCACCGAGGTGCCGCAGCTGAAGGGCCTGCAGCGGCCCGACCTGGTGCTCCTCAACGACGAGGACCTCGCCTACGCGAAGATCCGCCTCGACGAGACGTCGCTGCAGACCGCGATCGCGCACCTCGGCAAGATCAGCGACCCGCTCGCGCGCTCGCTCGTGTGGGGCGCGGCCTGGGACCAGACGCGCGACGGCGAGGCCGCGGCATCCGACTACGTCGACCTCGTCCTCGGCAACATCGGCGCCGAGACGGAGTCGACGACGCTCCGGACGACGCTCGGCCAGCTGCTGCTCGTGGCGAACTCGTACGTGGCGCCGGAGCGGCGCGACGCGACCCGCGAGCGGGTCGCGGACGCGCTGTGGAGCCTCGCGCAGGGTGCCGAGGCCGGCAGCGACAGCCAGCTGCAGTTCGTGACGATGTTCGCCGCGGCCGCCGCGACGCGCGCGCAGTGGGAGACCATCCAGGCGCTGCGCGGGGGCGAGCTGACGCTCCCGGGCCTCGAGATCGACACCGACCTGTCGTGGTCGCTGCTCGTCTCGCTCGCCGCGGGGGGCCTCGCGACCGCCGAGCAGATCGACGAGGCGCTCGCGGCCGACAACACCGCGAAGGGGGGCGAGTTCGCCGCGCAGGCGAAGGCGGCCATCCCCACGCGCGAGGCCAAGCGCGCCGCGTGGTCGTCGCTCGTCGACCGTGCCGAGCTGCCGAACACCGTGGTGCGCTCGGCGGCCCTCGGGTTCGTGCACCCGGCGACGCGCGACCTCCTGCGCGAGTTCGTCGACGACTACTTCGACATGCTGCTGCCGGTGTGGGACGACCGCACCTACCAGATCGCGAACTACCTGATCGTGGGCCTGTTCCCCGCTCCCCTCGCCGATGTCGCGCTGCGCGATGCGACGCGCGCGTGGCTCGCCGCGAACGTCGACGCCCCGCCGGCGCTGCGCCGTCTCGTGCACGAGAACCTCGCCGGCGTCGAGCGCGCCCTCGCGGTGCAGGAGCGCGACGCCGAGTAGCCCGCTCTCCGACGCGGTACCTGGGTACCACGCGGCGGCGCCGCTTCGAGACTCCGGGAGGACGCGCGACGACATCGCGGCTCCGTAGCGTCGGAGCCATGATCGTTGCAGAGAACCTCACGAAGAGGTACGGAGACAAGAACGCGGTGTCGGACGTGTCGTTCACGGTCCGCCCCGGCATGGTGACCGGATTCCTGGGCCCGAACGGCGCCGGCAAGTCCACCACCATGCGGCTGATCGTCGGCCTCGACCGCCCCACCGCGGGCCGGGCGACCGTCGGCGGCACCGAGTACGCCAGGATGCGGGCGCCTCTCAGCGAGGTCGGCGTGCTGCTGGACGCCAAGGCGGTGCACACCGGCCGCACCGCGCGCAACCACCTGCGGGCGATGGCCGCGACCCACGGCATCCCGCGCAGCCGCGTCGACGAGGTGATCGAGCTGACCGGCATCGAGTCGGTCGCCGGCAAGCGGGCGGGCAAGTTCTCGCTCGGCATGGGCCAGCGGCTCGGCATCGCCTCTGCCCTGCTCGGCGACCCGCACACGCTCATCCTCGACGAGCCCGTCAACGGCCTCGACCCCGAGGGCGTGCGATGGGTGCGCCAGTTCGTCCGCCACCAGGCGGCGTCGGGTCGCACGGTGCTGCTGTCGAGCCACCTCATGAGCGAGATGGCCCAGACCGCCGACCACCTCATCGTCCTCGGCCGCGGAAAGGTGCTCGCCGACGCGCCGCTCGGCGATATCGTGCGCGCGTGGACCACGAGCCGCGTCGTCGTGCGCACGCCGCGCGCGACCGAGCTCGCCCAGGCGCTCACCGCGCCCGACGTCACGATCGTCACCACCGCCGCCGACACGATGCGGATCGAGGGCGTCGCGGC
Organism: Microbacterium sp.; assembly: GCF_039812165.1. GTDB lineage: Bacteria > Actinomycetota > Actinomycetes > Actinomycetales > Microbacteriaceae > Microbacterium. The sequence continues at coordinate 11,219 of NZ_JBDIAB010000054.1, read as the reverse complement.
GCCCGTCATCGGCGACATCGCCGCGTCCCGCGGCATCCCCCTGCACGAGCTGACCCCCTCGACCGGGTCGCTCGAAGAGGCGTACATGGCCCTCACCGGAGAGGCCGTGGAGTACAGGACCAAGGAGATCTCATGAGCACCCTCACCGCCCCCGCCCCCGCGCGCGCGACCATGGTCGCGCCGCCCGCCGCCCGCCTGAGCTTCGGTCGCGTGCTCCGCAGCGAGTGGATCAAGCTCGCGACGCTCCGCTCCACCTGGTGGTCGCTCGGCATCGCCGTCGCCCTGTCGGTGGGCATCTCGCTGCTCATGGCGGCGGCGAGCGCCGACTTCGGCGCCGGGTTCCCGGCCGTGTCCGCCATCGTCATGCCGATGCAGTTCACGATGCTCGTCGCCGGGATCCTCGGCGCGATCGCGGTCACGGGCGAGTACTCGACCGGCATGATCCGCTCCACCCTGGCCGCCGAGCCGCGTCGCGGCGTCGTGCTCGCGGCGAAGGCGCTCGTCGTCGCCGCGGTCCTGGCCGTCACCACGATCGTCGGCTACGCCGTCGCGATCGTGCTCACCGCTCCCATCCTGACGCAGCAGATCGACTGGTCGGATGCCGCGATGTCGACGATCCCGCTCGCGTACGGCGTGCTGTCGATGATGGTGTTCGCCCTCATCGGCCTGAGCTTCGGCTTCCTGATCCGCAACGGCGCCGGCGCGATCGCCGCGACGGTGGGCGTGCTGTTCGTCGCGCCGATCGTCGTGAGCATCTTCTCGGCGTTCGGCGAGTCGTGGCAGTGGATCGTCGACCTCGGGCGCTATCTGCCGATGAACGCGGCGGCGGCCGTCACCGCCCCGGGCGGCGGCGACGACGTCCTGCCGGCGCTCCTGGCCCTCGTGGCCTGGGTGATCGTGGGCCTCGGCGCCGGCTGGACGGTCCTGCGCACGCGCGACGCGTAGCCGTAGAGTCGAGCCGTGCCTCGAGCCCCCCGCAGCAGCTCCGCTCCGCCTTCGGCGGACGCGGAGCTGCTGCTGCCGCGTCCGCCCGGCGTCATCCGGCAGTTCTGGGCGCGGCATCCGCGCTGGGCCGACGCGCTCATCGCGCTGCTGTGCCTCGCGATGTCGTCCGGCACGCTCGCCGCCTCGGTGCGCTACGGCGATCCCGTGGGCGCCGGCATCACGATGGTCCAGCCGTCCGCGCCGGCCACGGCGGGGATCACGGTGCTCGTCGTCGCGACGTGCGCGGCGCTACTGGTCCGCCGCCGGCTGCCGCTCCTGCCCTTCGCGCTCGCGACCGCGGGCCAGGTGGCGCTCGTCTTCATGCCGGTGACCTCGTTCAGCCCGGCCCTCGCGGTGGCGGTGTACTCGCTCGCCGTCTACCGGTCGAACCGCTCGTGCTGGATCGGCTACGGGGTGGCCGTCGGCGCGGTGTCGGCGGTGGCCCTCCTGGCCGCGATGCTCGGCGCCGTGCTCTTCCCAGCCGTGATGAACGCGGCGCTCGACACCGGGGTCACGAGCCTCGTGGGCGCGCTGATCGGCGTCAACGTCGGCAACCGCAAGCGCTACCTGGAGGCCGTGATCGACCGCTCCCGGCAGCTCCTCGTCGAGCGCGACCAGCAGGCGCAGCTGGCCGCGGCGGCCGAGCGGGCGCGCATCGCCCGCGAGATGCACGACATCGTCGCGCACAACCTCACCGTCATGGTCGCCCTCGCCGAGGGCGCGACCGCGACGCCCGACCCGGATCGGGCGCGTGCGGCCACGGGGCAGATCGCCGAGACCGGCCGCGGCGCCCTGACCCAGATGCGCGCCATGCTGGGAGTGCTCCGCAGCGACGACGACGATGCCGCCCCGCGCGCGCCGCTCGCCTCGCTCGGCGAGGACTCGATCGCCCAGGCCGTCACGGCCGCGCGCGCGGCCGGCTTCCCGGTCACGCTGGCCACGACCGGCGGTGCGGACCTGCCCGCGGCGGTCCGGCTCGCCCTCACCCGCACCGTCCAGGAGGGACTCACCAACGCCATGCGCCACGCCCCGCACGCGACCGGCATCGACGTCGCGATCGTCTACGAGCCGGATGCCGTGCACGTCGCGATCAGCAACGACGGCGTCACCGGTCCCGTGCGCGCCGGCGGCTACGGCATCCGGGGACTGCGCGAACGCGTCGCGCACGTGGGCGGCACCCTCGAGGTCGGGCCGCGCGGGCACGGCTCGTGGGCGCTGCGCGCCCGCCTGCCGTTCGCGGCGGAGCCCGAGGGCGGTGAGGCCGCGTGATCCGCGTGCTGCTCGTCGACGACCAGGAGCTCATCCGCATCGGCTTCCGCCTCGTGCTCGAGGCCGAGCCCGACGTCGAGGTCGTCGGCGAGGCAGGCGACGGCCTCGCGGCTGTCGAGGAGGCGACGCGGCTGGCGCCCGACGTCGTGCTCATGGACGTGCGGATGCCGCGCCTGGACGGCATCGAGGCCACCGCTCGCATCGTGCGCGCCCTCCCGCAGACCCGCGTGCTCGTGCTGACGACCTTCGACCTCGACGACTACGCGTTCGGCGCGCTGGATGCCGGCGCCTCCGGGTTCCTCCTGAAGGACGCCCGCCGCGACGACCTGGTCGCCGCCGTCCGTGCGGTCGAGCGCGGCGACGCGGTGCTCGCGCCGCGCGTGACGCGCGAGCTCATCCGGCGGATGGGGCACGCCCCGGCGGGCCGGGCCGCGGCATCCGAGCTCACCGCGTCGCTCACCGAGCGCGAGCGCGACGTGTTCGTCGCGATGGCCCGCGGCCGCAACAACGCCGAGATCGCGCACGAGCTGTTCCTCAGCGAGTCGACCGTCAAGACCCACGTCGGGCGCGTCCTCGCCAAGCTCGGCGCGCGCGACCGCGTGCAGGCGGTGATCCTCGCCCATCGGCACGGCGTGGTCGATCCCGACGACATCGACTGAACACAGCTCGCGCGTAGGGTCGCAGACCTAAGATCGGGAGCGATGAACATCCTCGCCGCGGCATCCGACGCTCCGCTCACCTTCTGGGAGCAGGTGCTCGACGTCCTGATCGAGGTCGGCTGGAAGACCGTGGCCGTCGTCTCGATCGTCGTCGGCGCGTTCCTGCTGTCGTGGGTGCTGAGACTGCTGATCCGCCGGGTGGTGCAGCGCATCGTGCTCGGCGCCAAGAGCCGTGCCGAGGTCGCCGACACGCGCGCGATGGAGCAGTCTCCGCTCGCACAGGTGCGCGTCGTGCAGCGCACCCGCACGCTCGGCTCGATCCTGCAGAACATCGCGAACGTCACGATCGTCGTGATCGCCGTGATCCTCATCGTCTACACGATCAACGCCGACGTCATCGGGTCGTTCACGCTGCTGACGGCCGCGCTCGGCGCCGGACTCGGCTTCGGCGCGCAGAACATCGTGCGCGACGTGCTCAACGGCATCTTCATCGTCGCCGAGGATCAGGTCGGCATCGGCGACGTCGTCGACCTGGGCCTGGCCACCGGCGTCGTGGAGTACGTGAGCGTGCGCATCACGCACGTCCGCGACGTGAACGGCACGCTCTGGTACGTGCGCAACGGCGAGATCCTGCGCATCGGCAACATGTCGATGGGCTGGTCGCGCGTCATCATCGACCTCGCCGTGCCCGCCGACGCCCCCGTCGAGGAGGTCGAGGAGGCCATGCTCGCCGCCGCCCGCAGCCTTCCCGAGGAGGCGAAGTGGCGCAGCCGCATCCTCGAGCAGCCCGAGATCTGGGGCCTGGAGTCGGTCTCGGGCGACGCCCTCGTCATCCGGCTCGTGATGAAGACCCGCGCGGGCGCCAAGGACGACGTGGCGCGCGAGCTGCGCATGCGGCTGAAGAACGCGATCGACGAGCTCGGCCTGACACTCCCGCAGCTGAACTCGATCATGCTGAGCGGCCTCGAGGGCGCACAGCGCGTGCGGGGCGCCAACCCGCCCAAGACGCGCCCCACGCCGCTTCCCGAGGGGGCCGACCGGGTCGTCTGGAAGCCCAAGAAGCGCGGCCGCAAGCGGAGCAAGGCCCACCCCGCCGCGCCGCACACGGGCGCCGTGCACCTCCCGCCGCCGCCCCCGGTCGACCCCGCCCGCGGCGCGTCGCCGTCGGTGCCCGGCTCGGCGGCATCCGCACGGCCCGCGCGATCGACGCCGTCCACGCCGGTCACGCCGCCGGCGCGTCCCGCGCAGAGCTCGGTGGACGGTGCGGAGGACGAGGACTCGTGAGCGACGCGGATGCCGCGCCCCTGACCTTCTACGACGAGGTCGGCGGCCACGACACGTTCGTCCGCCTGGTCGACGCGTTCTACCGCGGCGTCGCGGGCGACGAGACCCTCCGCGCGATGTACCCGGAGGAGGACCTCGGTCCCGCGGCCGAGCGCCTGCGCATGTTCCTGGAGCAGTACTGGGGCGGCCCGTCGACCTACGGCGAGCGCCGCGGGCATCCCCGGCTGCGGATGCGGCACGCCGCGTTCCACATCGACCCCGTCGCGCGCGACCGGTGGCTCGCGCACATGCGGGCCGCGCTCGACGAGATCGCCCTGCCGCCGCTGCACGAGGCGACGATGTGGGACTACCTGCAGCGCGCCGCCTACGCGATGGTGAACACGTTCGAGCCCGCCGGGGCCGGCCCGGCGCGACCGGTGCCCGGGGCATCCCTTCCCCTGCGCACGATCACGGAGCGGGAGCGCGGATGACGGTGCAGCGCCATCAGGCCGACGTGCTCGTGGTCGGGTGGGGCCTGGCCGGGCTCGTCGCCGCGGCCGAGGCGGTCGCCGCCGGACGTCGGGTCGTGATCGTCGACCAGGAGCCCCGCACGAACCTCGGCGGTCAGGCGTTCTGGTCGTTCGGCGGCCTGTTCTTCGTCGACTCGCCCGAGCAGCGCCGCATGGGAATCGCCGACTCGGCCGAGCTCGCCCGCCAGGACTGGTTCGGCACGGCGGGCTTCGACCGACCGGAGGACTTCTGGCCACGCCGGTGGGCGGAGGCGTACCTGCACTTCGCGCAGGCCGAGAAGCGCGCGTGGCTGCGCGAGAAGGGCGTCGGGTTCTTCCCGGTCGTGGGCTGGGCGGAGCGCGGCGGGTACTCGGCGCGCGGTCCCGGCAACTCGGTGCCGCGCTTCCACGTGACGTGGGGCACCGGACCGGGCCTCGTGGCCCCGTTCCAGGCGACGATCGAGCAGGGCGAGGCGGAGGGGCTCGTCACCGTGCTCCCCCGCCACCGCGTGGTCGCGCTCCTCATGCACGACGGCACGGTGACCGGCGCCGCCGGCGACGTGCTCGCGCCCACCGCCGCTCCGCGCGGCGTCGCCACGGGCCGTGAGAAGGTCGGCGCGTTCGAGATCGTCGCGGGAGCGACGATCGTGTCGTCCGGCGGCATCGGCGGCAACCCCGACCTCGTGCGTGCGCAGTGGCCCGAGCGGCTCGGCACGCCGCCGCGCGACCTCCTGAGCGGCGTGCCCGCCTACGTCGACGGCTCCATGCAGGAGGTCTCGGCGCGGGCCGGGGCCCACCTCGTCAACGGCGACCGCATGTGGCACTACGTCGAGGGCATCCAGAACTGGGATCCGGTGTGGCCGGCCCACGGCATCCGTATCCTCCCCGGTCCGTCGTCGCTGTGGCTCGACGCCACCGGCCGACGGCTGCCGGTGCCGCTGTTCCCGGGGTTCGACACGCTCGGCACGCTCGAACACCTCCGCGGCACCGGACACGACCACTCGTGGTTCGTGCTGTCGCGGCAGATCGTCGAGAAGGAGTTCACGCTCTCGGGCAGCGAGCAGAACCCCGACCTCACCGAGAAGAACCTGCCGCTGCTGCTCGCCTCGCGGTTCGGCCGCGGAGCCGCTCCCCCGGTGCAGGCGTTCCTCGACCGCGGCGCCGACTTCGTGGTGCGGATGACGCTCGACGAGCTCGTCGAGGGCATGCGGGAGCTGCCCGGCGGCGACGCCCTCGACGGCGAGCTCGTGCGCCTCGAGGTCGAGGCGCGCGACCGCGAGATCGCGAACGAGTTCACGAAGGACGCCCAGATCGCGATGCTCCGGTCGGCGCGCGCGTATCGCGGCGACCGGCTCGTGCGGACGGCCGCACCGCACCGCATCCTCGATCCGAAGGCGGGCCCGCTCATCGCGGTGAAGCTGCACGTGCTGACGCGCAAGTCGCTCGGAGGCCTCGAGACCGACCTGTCGGCGCGCGTGCTGCGTGCGGGCGGCGAGGTCGTGCCCGGGCTCTACGCCGCGGGCGAGGCCGCCGGCTTCGGCGGCGGCGGCATGCACGGCTACCGGTCGCTGGAGGGCACGTTCCTGGGCGGATGCCTCTTCTCCGGCCGCATCGCCGGACGCGCCGCCGCGGCGGGCTGAGCGTCAGAGCCAGTTCTTCGCCTTGAAGACGCGGTAGAGCACGAACGCGAAGACGCCCATCGCCCCCAGCGCGATCGGGTAGCCCCAGGGCGAGTCGAGCTCGGGCATGCTCGAGAAGTTCATGCCGTAGATGCCGGTGATGAGCGAGGGCGCGAAGATGATGGCCGCCCAGCTGGAGATCTTCTTCGCCTGCTCGGTCTGCGCCAGGCTCGTCTCGGTGAGCCGCTGCATCTTCTCGTTCTGCACCTGGGCGACCAGGGTCGTGTGCACCGTGAGGGCGTTCTGCAGCGTCTGGCGGAACTCGTCGACCTTCTCGTTCACGCGGATGACGTGATCGAGCACGTCGCGCAGCGAGCGGCGCAGCTCGAGCGCGACCGGGTCGCCGGGCGCGTCGGCATCCATCCCGGCGGCCTCCGCGAGGCCCGCCCGCATGATCGAGATCATGCCCACGAGCGGGCGCACCGCCCGCTGGAAGTCCATCACCTCGCCGGAGAGGTCGTAGATGCGTCGCGCGACCGCGTCGTCGCCGCTGAACAGCTGGTCCTCGATCTCGTCGATGTCGTTCTCGAGCCCCGCGACCACCGGCTCGTACTCGTCGACGACCTGATCGAGGATCGCGTAGCAGACGCCGAGCGGACCGCGGGCCAGCAGGGCGGGATCGCGCTCGAGGCGCGCTCGCACGCGCGCGATGTCGGGCGACTCGGCGTGGCGCACGGCGATGACGAAGTCGTCGCCGACGAACAGGTGGATCTCGCCGAACTCGACCCGCTCCTCGGCGTCGAGGTAGCGTGCCGGCCGGAGCACGAGGAAGCGGTGGTCGCCGTACCGGTCGATCTTCGCGCGCTGGTGGCCGCGCACCGCGTCTTCGACGGCGAGATCGTGCAGGTCGAACTCCCGTGCCACGACGTCGAGCTCGGTGGCGTCGGGGCGGTACAGCCCGATCCACGCGAAGCCGCCCGGAGCCGAGCGGAGCGTCTCGAAGGTCTCGTCGAGGCTCTTCGGCGTCGCCGCCCGGTGCCCGTCGACGTACACCGCGTTCCCGATCACCGTCACCGCGTCATCCTCGCACGACCGCGCGGCCGTGGCGAGGAGGCGTGCGGGGATGCCGGGGCCTCAGGCGGCGCGCCCGGTCGGCCGCACCGGGGTCAGTCCCGAGCGCGCCGGGCCCTTCAGCAGCACGTGCCCGCGTGCGAGCGTCAGCCGCGTCCACGGGCCGGAGCGGAGGACCGCCACGGACTCCGGCGCGGCGAGGAAGCCGAGGCTCAGCGCCGCGAAGGCGACGCCCGCGGGCAGGTCGCCGAGCTCGGCCGACGGCGCGCCCCACACGGCGGCGCGGACCGCGCGCACGGCATCCTCACCGGCGTCGGTCGGCACCGCGCGTGCGACGTCCTCGACGCCGCGATCGGCCACCTCGCGCAGCGTCGTCGACGCCAGCGGCTCGCCGGCGGCCCAGCCGACGCGCGGCGGCGAGATGCCGGCCCAGGCCGCGGTCACGGCCGACTCCGGCAGGTCGAGCACGCCCGGCTCGCCGGCCGCTGTGAGGCGCGTGGCATCCACGACCAGGTCGCACACGAGCTCGGGGTCGATGCGCACGACGCGCATGCCCAGGATCGTCGGGGTCGCATCGAGCAGCCCGTGCGGGCTCAGCGGGCTCGCGCTGAGGGCGAGCACGCCGTCCTGCGCCTGCAGGCGCAGCGCGCCGTCGCCGGTGCGGGCGGCGCGTCCGGCGAACGTGAGCACGTCGGCCGCGGCACGGGGATCGGGGAAGAGGAGTCGCTCCGGCATCCGACCTAAACTACCAACCGTGACGCACAGAGAGCCCGCCTCCACGCCCGGAGCCCTCGCGGTGGCCGACATGCTGGCGGTGCTCGACCTCGACGACTCCGACGCCCGCACCACCGAGGACATCTTCACCGGACGATCGCAGCGGATGCCGTTCCGCCGCGTGTACGGCGGCCAGGTGCTGGCGCAGTCGCTCGTCGCCGCGACCCGCACGGTGCCCGAGGGGCGCCGTCCGCACTCGATGCACGGCTACTTCCTGCGGCCCGGCGACGACTCGCTGGGCATCACGTTCGCCGTCGACCGCATCCACGACGGCCGCTCGTTCTCGCGGCGCCGCACGCAGGCCTTCCAGGACGGCGTGCCGATCTTCTCGATGATCGCGTCGTACCAGGACGACGACGAGGGCCTCGAGCACGCCGCGGCCATGCCCGACGACGTGCCCGCGCCCGAGGACGTCGTCGAGTCCGTGCCCGACATCCCGGAGAGCCATCCGATGTTCCGGCGGCTGTTCACCGACCGCCCGGCCGAGCTGCGGCACATCCCCTCGCCCCTGTACCTGAGCGTCGACGGCGAGCCGCGGCCCGCGCAGGCGGTGTGGATGCGCACGCGCACGCGTCTGCCCGACGACCCTCTGCTGCACCGCGCGGTGCTCGCCTATCTCAGCGACATGACGATCCAGGAGCCGATCCTGCGCGCGCACGGCACGCCGTGGGCGACGCCGGGCCTGAAGGTCGCGAGCCTCGACCATGCGATGTGGTGGCATCGCGACGGCCGGCCCGACGAGTGGATGCTGTACGTGCAGGAGTCGCCGAGCGCGGGCGGCGGACGCGGGCTGTCGACGGGCCGCATCTTCGACCGTGACGGGCGGCTGCTCGCGAGCGTCGCGCAAGAGGTCATGGTGCGCGTGCCGTGACGCGCGGCCCCGTCGTCAGCGGCGGTGCGTGAAGTCGACCGGCTCGCCGAGGTACGGCGTCCACGCGGCACGCACCTCGTCGGGCAGCCGCACCGGGCGCCCGGTCGTGAGGTTCACGAGCACGAAGACCGCGTCGGCGCGCACGTACAGCTCCGCCGGCTCCAGCCCGCGCGGGCCGTGCACCTCGTAGCAGACCTCGACGCTCGCCCCGCCCATGCGCCCGAACCAGAGCTGGACGTCCAGCGGCTCGCGCTGGTAGGGCACCGGGCGGAGGTACTCGATCTCCTGCCGCGCGATGAGGGTGCCGACGCCCCCGGTGCCCTCGACCGAGATGACGGCGGTCGGGAACGCGTCGACGCCCTCGTCCTTCCAGAGCGCACGGACGCGCGCCTCCTCGAGGATCTTCAGCATCGCCACGTTGTTCACGTGGTTGAACGCGTCGAGGTCGCCCCACCGCAGGTGGATCGGGACGTGCACGCGAAGGCCGCCGGGGGCGGCCTCCGCGTCCGGTCCCTCGTCAGTCACGCGTGAGCTTCCGGTAGGTCGAGCGGTGCGGCTTCGCGGCATCCGGGCCCAGCCGCTCGATCTTGTTCGCCTCGTACGCCTCGAAGTTGCCCTCGAACCAGTGCCACTGGTCGGGCTGCTCGTCGGTGCCCTCGTAGGCGAGGATGTGCGTCGCGATGCGGTCGAGGAACCAGCGGTCGTGGGTGATGACGACGGCGCAGCCGGGGAACTCCAGCAGCGCGTTCTCGAGCGACTGCAGGGTCTCGACGTCGAGGTCGTTGGTCGGCTCGTCGAGGAGCAGCAGGTTGCCGCCCTCCTTGAGCGTGAGCGCGAGGTTGAGGCGGTTTCGCTCGCCGCCGGAGAGCACGCCGGCCTTCTTCTGCTGGTCGGGTCCCTTGAAGCCGAACTTCGAGACGTAGGCCCGCGACGGGATCTCGGTCTTGCCGACCGTGATGATGTCGAGGCCGTCCGAGACGACCTCCCACAGCGTCTTCTGCGGGTCGATGTTGGCGCGGCTCTGGTCGACGTAGCTGATCTTGACGGTCTCGCCGATCTTGAGGTCGCCGCCGTCGAGCGGCTCGAGCCCGACGATGGTCTTGAACAGCGTGGTCTTGCCGACGCCGTTCGGGCCGATGACGCCCACGATGCCGTTCGGCGGCAGGCTGAAGCTCAGGCCGTCGATGAGCGAGCGCCCGTCGAAGCCCTTCTGGAGCTTCTTGGCCTCGATGACGATGCTGCCCAGGCGCGGCCCCGGTGGGATCTGGATCTCCTCGAAGTCGAGCTTGCGCGTGCGCTCGGCCTCGGCCGCCATCTCCTCGTAGCGCGCGAGACGGGCCTTGGACTTCGCCTGACGGCCCTTCGCGTTCGAGCGGACCCACTCGAGCTCCTCGGCGAGGCGCTTGGCGAGCTTGGCGTCCTTGCGGCCCTGGACGGCGAGGCGCTCGGACTTCTTCTCCAGATAGGTCGAGTAGTTGCCCTCGTAGCCGATGAGACGACCGCGGTCGACCTCGGCGATCCACTCCGCGACGTTGTCGAGGAAGTACCGGTCGTGGGTGATCGCGATGACGGCGCCGGGGTACTTCTGCAGGTGCTGCTCCAGCCACAGCACGCTCTCGGCGTCGAGGTGGTTGGTCGGCTCGTCGAGCAGCAGCAGGTCGGGCTTCTGCAGGAGGAGCTTCGTCAGCGCGACGCGGCGCTTCTCGCCGCCGGAGAGGTTCGCGACCGACGCCTCGCCCGGAGGGGTGCGCAGGGCGTCCATCGCCTGCTCGAGCTGGGAGTCGAGATCCCACGCGTCGGCGGCGTCGATGTCCTCCTGGAGGGTGCCCATCTCGGCGAGCAGCGTGTCGAAGTCCGCGTCGGGATCGGCCATGAGCCCCGAGATCTCGTTGAAGCGGTCGACCTTCGCCTTGATCTCGCCGACGCCCTCCTGCACGTTCTCGAGCACCGTCTTCGACTCGTCGAGCTCGGGCTCCTGCATGAGGATGCCGACGGTGAAGCCGGGCGACAGCTTCGCCTCGCCGTTGGACGGCTGGTCGAGACCGGCCATGATCTTCAGGATCGTCGACTTTCCGGCGCCGTTCGGCCCGACCATGCCGATCTTGGCTCCGGGCAGGAACGCCATCGTGACGTCGTCGAGGATCAGCTTGTCGCCTACCGCCTTGCGGGCGCGGACCATCTGGTAGATGTACTCAGCCAT
>NZ_JBDIAB010000053.1:0-15047 GCF_039812165.1 Microbacterium sp. | reverse complement strand
CCTGCGTGAACGTGAGCTCCTCGTGCACGAGCGGGACGTGCTGGGCCGCCGTGATCTGGAAGATGAGGTCGACCGACGACCCCAGTTCCAGGTCGAGGTCGGCGGTGACGGAGCGCAGCACGAGGATATGATCGCACGCCGCGCGGGGGCGCGGACGCGGGGCCGGATGCCGGCCCCCTCCGCCCTCCTCCGCCCACCGCGGGCGGGTGCCCGGGCACGGCGGGATCGTGCCCGGCGCGGTGATAGTCTCGATCGGTACGCCTCCGTAGCTCAGTGGATAGAGCGCCGGTTTCCGGTACCGTAGGTCGCAGGTTCGACTCCTGTCGGGGGCACACTTCTCTTCACCGCCGAGCTCTCTCGCACGTCGGTCAGCGCGCCCAGAACTCGACCTCGCTGATGGCGGTGTCCTCGGGTGCGTTCATGCCGCCGACGCGGGGCGTCTCGACCACGAGCGATGTCGACGCGCCACGGCATGCCGCGCGCCGCGTTCGCTGAAAGGATGCTGGGAGCCATAGGCTCGAACCAGGAGTCCTGTGCCCGACGACGCGCGCACCCCGGACGGTCGCCCCGCCCGCCGCAGCGCGCTGACCTCGGTCGCACGACGCCCGCGAGCACAGCGAAGGGTGACGACACATGACCCCGGCATCGCCGACCGCCAACGCCCGAGGCATCGGGACCCCGTCGAGCGCCTGGAGGATCCGGCGCGACGCGTGGGAGCATCTCGGGTACGCCCTCACGGAGAGCGCGCGGCACCAGGAGCGCGGCTCGGCGGGCCGCCCGCCGAGCGCCGCCGAGATCTCCCGGCTCATGGGGCTCCTCTCCTCGCTCGAGCCCTACTGGGCGGTCCCCGGCGTGCGCGTCCTGAACGCCGTCCGCGACCTCGCCGAGCGCGGCGGCTACCACGAGGCGCGCGAGCTCGTCGAGGGCGTCAACGACATCTTCCTCAAGCACGGCATCCGCCCCGAGGCCGAGCCGACGGCCTCCGACGAGGACGGCCTGCCGTCCGCGCTCGACCCGGCGATGTCGACGATCGTCGAGGTGCTCGTCGTCGACGACCGCCCGTTCGAAGAGACCGAGAAGTTCCGGCAGGCCCTGCTCGCCCAGCGGCGCCCGACCGACGACTTCGCGTACGAGGTGAACTTCGTGCCGACGGCGGAGGACGCCGTGGCCGCCGTCATCGTCAACCCCAACATCCAGGCGTGCCTCCTGACCCCCCGGTTCGGCCGCGAGACGATCGGGCGCCTCAGCCGCCAGCTCGCCGGGTTCGTCAAGGCCCGACTCGGCTCGCGCGTGTCGTCGCCGCGCGCCGCCGACCGCATCCTGGGCCTCGCCTCCACGATCGGCGAGCTGCGTCCCGAGCTGGACGTGTACCTCCTCGCCGGCGTCGCGCTGGAGTCCCTCGCGAGCACGCTCACCGGCCGGTTCCAGCGCATCTTCGGACGGAACCAGTTCATCGACCTGCACTCGTCGATCCTGGGCGGCATCGGGCAGCGCTACCAGACGCCCTTCTTCACCGCGCTGCAGGAGTACAGCCGGCATCCCGCCGGCGTCTTCCACGCCATGCCCATCTCGCGCGCCGGCTCGGTGCACGACTCCCCGTGGATCAACGACCTCGAGGAGTTCTACGGCCTCAACCTGCTGCTGGCCGAGACCTCCGCCACCGCGGGCGGGCTCGACTCGCTGCTCGAGCCGCGCAGCTCGATCCGCGCGGCGCACGTCAACGCGGCGCGCGCGTTCCACAGCCAGCGCACCTACTTCGTCACCAACGGCACGTCGACGGCGAACAAGATCGTCCACCAGGCCGTGATCGCCCCCGGCGACATCGTGCTCGTCGACCGCAACTGCCACAAGTCGCACCACTACTCGCTCGTGCTCGCCGGCGCGTACGTCAGCTACCTCGAGGCGTACCCGCTCGACGAGCACTCGATGTACGGCGCGGTGCCGATCGAGGCGCTCAAGCGGCGCCTGCTCGAGTTCCGCGACGCGGGCATGCTCGACCGGGTCAAGATGATCGCGCTGACCAACTGCACGTTCGACGGCATCGTGTACGACCCGCGCCGCGTCATGGAGGAGTGCCTCGCGATCAAGCCCGACCTCGTGTTCCTGTGGGACGAGGCCTGGTTCGCGTTCGCGTGCGCGCACCCGATCTACCGGCGGCGCACGGCGATGCAGGCCGCGCACGACCTGCACGCCGCGTTCGCCGACCGGGCCTACAAGCGCCGGCACGCGGAGCAGCAGGCGGCGCTCGACGAGCTGACGGATGCCGGCGGCCCCGACGACAGGGCGGAGGCCCTCATCCGCACGCGGCTGATCCCCGACCCGGCGAAGGCGCGCGTGCGCGTCTACGCGACGCAGTCCACGCACAAGACGCTCACGTCGCTGCGGCAGGGATCGATGATCCACGTGTTCGACCAGGACTTCGTCTCGCTCAGCATCGAGCCGTTCAGCGAGGCGTACATGACGCACACGTCGACGTCGCCGAACTATCAGATCATCGCGTCGATGGACATCGGCCGCCGCCAGGTCGAGCTCGAGGGCTACGCGCTCGTGCAGCGGCAGACCGAGCTCGCGCTCAGCATCCGCGACGCGGTGGCGCGGCATCCGCTCCTGAAGAAGTACTTCCGCGTGCTCGGCACGCGCGAGCTCGTGCCGAGCGAGTACCGCAAGAGCGACAGCGCGAACCCGGCGCGCATCGGCCTGGCCGCGTGGGATGCCTCGTGGCGCGACGACGAGTTCGTCGTCGATCCCAGCCGGCTCACGCTCGACATCAGCGCGACGGGCGTCGACGGCGACACGTTCAAGCACGACTACCTGATGGACGGCCACCGCATCCAGGTGAACAAGACGAGCCGCACGAGCGTGCTCCTGATGACGAACATCGGCACGTACCGCAGCTCGGTCGCGTACCTCATCGAGGTGCTCGTGAAGATCGCGAACCAGTTCGAGCACGAGCGCTCGCTGGGCCTCGACCACCGCGCGAACGCGCGCAAGCCCGACGAGGTGCCGCCGCTGCCCGACTTCAGCCGCTTCGCCGACCGCTTCCAGCGCGGCGGCGGTGCGGGCGACGTGCGCGAGGCGTACTACGCGTCGTACGATCCGACGGCGTGCGAGTTCGTGCCCTCGGCGCGCGTACGCGAGCGGCTGGAGCGCGGCGAGGAGGTCGTGTCGGCGAACTTCGTGACGCCGTACCCGCCCGGGTTCCCGGTGCTGGTGCCGGGGCAGGTGTTCACGCTCGGCATCCTCGACTACATGGACGCGCTCGACACCCGCGAGATCCACGGGTACCACGAGAGCAGCGGCTACCGAGTGTTCGTCTGAGCACGGCGTCAGCGCGGGTCGCGCGCGTCCGGCGGCGGCGCGACCGCGCGGCCTCTCGCGATCTCGCCCGCGACGACGGCGGCTCCGCTCGTGAGGAGCGCGCGGCGCCACGGCAGCACGCCGTCGATCTCGATCTGGATCGTCATCGACAGCACGGTGCGGATGAGCACGATGATGCCGAGGATGACGGCGTCCTCGATCGACGGCTTCGACGTGATCGTGCGGATGAGGTCGGCCGCGACGAGCACCTCGAGGCCGAGGAGGATGCCGCCGCCGAGCGTGCGGCGCAGCGTCAGGAACGCGGTCGCGCCGCCCTCGCCGCGCTGCAGCGAGCGGATGCCGAGCACCACCGCGATGACGGCTCCGACGACCATCGCGACGGCGCCGATCATCTCGAACCCGACCGCGACGCCGAGGAAGACGGTCTCGATGCGCTCCACGCCGCCCAGTGTAGGGGCGCCCCCGCGTCACCGACCCGCAAGAGGTCGTCGGCACACGAAGATCGCCCCCGGGAAACGGGCCCGAAGGCCACGCCCGGGGGCGATCATCATGCGGTCTCGGTCTCTGTGTCCGGAACCCTGACGGGAACTTTCGTCTCTGTTTTCCTTCGCGTCACTCAAATTACTCCTCGCCCGCGTACAGTCAAGAGGTCGCTGCGAACTCGCTTCGACCTCCACCTGAACGTGAGAGTTCCAGCCCGCCCGGTCAGGGCGACGGAACCAGGAACAGGCCGTCCCACAGTCCCGGGTTGTGCGCGTAGACCAGCACCGCGAAGACCACCGCATCGAACAGCAGGTGCACCGCCACGACGTAGGCGAGCGAGCGGGTGCGCACGAAGATGACCGCCTGCAGCAGCGCGAACGGGATCGTGAGCACCGGTCCCCACGCCTGGTAGCCCAGCTCCCACAGGAACGAGACGAACACGATCGCCTGCAGGACGCCGGCCGCGGCATCCGCGAAATGGCGCCGCAGCAGCACGAACACGGTGCAGATGAAGAACAGCTCGTCCCAGATGCCCACCGCGCCCACGCCGACGAACAGCCGCGCGACCAGGTCGGGCGTGTCGACCACGGGCCAGTTCTGGTACACGCCCGACGTGATGAAGTAGAACGGCAGGATCAGCCAGCCGAGCACGAGCACGCCGCCCAGCCACGCCCACTGCCACGGCCGCCAGCGCTCGCCGCCGCGCCACGGGAAGCGGATCGCGCGGTCGCGGTACACCCAGCGCGACACCGCGTAGGGCACCGCGACCGCGCCGCCGAGCGCGAGCGTGAACCGCAGCATGGCGAGGTCGTCGAGCTCGGCGCGCAGGTCGATCGCGTTGACGATCACGAGGCCCATCGCGATGAGCGACAGGTCGCGCACGAGCGAGGGGGCGGATGCCGTCGCCTCGCGTCCGCGGCGCCACGGGCGCTCCACGAGCACGGCGCCCGCCATGGCGGCGGCCACGAGCGCACCCCCGGCCCACGGCATCCGCGCGACGAAGAACGCCGGCGCGGCGAGGCACATGAGGAGCGCCGGCACGCTCGCGATCGACACGAGCGGTCGCTCGCCGTGGCTCGTGTGGGCGGTCATGTCAGCGGTCCAGGGGGTGGGCGAGCTCGTCGCGCGGCATGCGCGCGAGGGCGATGACGGCGAAGCACAGGACGAACGGGACGACGCCGGCGACGACGAAGATCACCGGGATCGGCACGACCTGGGCGACCGGACCGGCGAGCGCCATCGACACCGGCATGAGGGCGAGCGACACGAAGAAGTCGAGGCTCGACACGCGCCCGAGCATGTGACGCGGCACCCGCCGCTGCAGGAGCGTGCCCCAGATGACGTTGCCGTAGCTGAACCCGAACCCGCTCAGGAAGCAGCTGACCGCCATGAGCCAGTACCAGTGGGTCAGTCCGATCACGATGTAGGGCAGCGTGCTGACGCCCCACACGAGCGTCATGACGGTCAGGTAGCGCCGCGGCAGCCTCATCGACGACACGAAGATCGACCCGATCACGCCGCCGGCGCCGAAGAACGCGAGGAGGAAGCCGAACAGCCGCGGGTCGTCGCCGAATCGGTCGCGCGTGATGAACGGCAGCAGCACCTCTTCGGGGCCGAGCATGACGAGCACCCAGACGGTGGAGTACAGCAGCGTCCACAGGAGCCACGGCGTCCGCGCGGTGAACGAGACCGCCTCCTTGAGGTCGTGCACGATGCCTTGCGGCGTCGTCTCCTCCACGCCGATGGCGGATGCCGTGGGCTCGGGCCGCAGGAACAGCAGCAGGACCAGCGCGAGGACGTGCGCCGCCATGACCGCGCCGGCGGCGTGGCTCGGGATGAGCGCCGCGAGCAGCATGCCGGCGGTCGCCGGTCCCGCCGCCTGCTGGAGCGCCGGGCGGATGGCCCCCTCGAGCCCGTTGGCGGCGAGCAGGTGCTCCTGCGGCAGGATGCGCGGCAGGAACGCGCTGTAGGCGGGGAAGAAGAACCCGGCGCTCGCGCCGAGGAGGAGCGAGACGACCACCAGCTGCGGGATCGTCACCGCGTCGAACCAGCCCGCCACGACGACCGAGCCGGTGGCGACGACGTTGACGACCTCGACGGCGCGCAGGATCAGGCGGCGCGAGACGCGGTCGGCGACGATGCCGCCGGGGATCGCGCAGGCCAGCAGCCCCACCGCGTTCGCCGTGGCGACGAGCGACAGCTGCAGCGGGCCGCCGCCGATCGAGATGACGGCGTAGACCATGACGACCGCCCACATGCCCGCGGCGAAGATCGACAGCACGATCGCGCCGAACAGGATGCGGAAGTCGCGATGGCCGAGCGGCCGGAAGGCCCGCCAGCGGTCCCGCGCGGCGGGCTCGGAGACCTGTTCGCTCACGTGCGCTCCCGGCGCCGGTACGTCAGGTCGCGGATCTCGCGCCCCACGCGCAGGCCCTTGCGCTCGAACGCGGTCATGACCCGGCCCTCGTGCCGCGGCGCCCACTCGCCGTCGAACGCGGGGTCGAAGTCCACGGCATCCGCCATGACGTCGCGCATCTGCCGCGCGTAGTCCTCCCAGTCCGTCGCGAGGCGCAGCACTCCCCCGTCGCGGAGGACGCGCGCGGCGATCGGCGGGAACTCGGGCGCGACGAGGCGGCGCTTGGTGTGCTTCTTCTTGTGCCACGGGTCGGGGAAGAAGACCCAGAGCTCGGCGGCGCTCGCCGCGGGGAGGAGGTGCTCGAGCACCTCGGGCGCGTTCGCCTCGACGAGGCGCAGGTTGCCGACGCCGGCACGGTCGGCGTCGAGCATCGTGCGGGCCAGGCCCGCGCGGAACACCTCGACGGCCAGGAAGTCGGTGTCGGGACGGGACTGCGCGGCGTGCACGATCGCGTGGCCCTGGCCGGAGCCGATCTCCACGACGAGCGGCGCCCGCCGCCCGTACACCTCGGCGGGCTCGATCGCGGCGCCGGGGCGCACGCTCGTGGCGGCGACGTCGCGCTCGACCTCGAGCAGGTAGCGCGGCGCGAGCTCGGCCCATGCGCGCTCCTGGCCGTCGCTCATGCGGCCGCTGCGGCGGACGAACGACACCGGCCGGTCGCGGAACCGCGGCGGGTCGATGGGCGCGCTCTCCGGCATCCCTCCAGGCTACCGACGCGCGCGGCCCACGCGCGCAGGACGCCCCTAGGCGATGCGCTCGTTGGCGGCGTGGAGCACCATGCCCACGTGGGCGTCGCTCAACGCCCTCGCCTTCACCGGGTCGGGCTCGAGCAGCGCGTTGACGAGCCGCAGATGCTCGAGGTACATCTTCTCGCTGTCCTGCAGGTTCCAGTTGATGATGTCGACGAGGAGCAGCGAGCCGATCATCAGCTCGTGCTCGAGGCGCGCGAGCATCTTGTTGCCGGTCAGGCCGACGATCGCGACGTGGAGCTGGACGTGGGCCATGGCCGCGGCGTCGTGCTGACCCGCCGTCACGCTGCTCGCGTAGTCCGCGAAGGCGCGCTGGAGGCCGGCCCGATCATCCTCCGACGCCTGGGCGCAGTTGTCGGCGGCGAACCCCTCGATGAGCATGCGCGACTGGAGGATGTCGCGCACCTCGTCGCTCGAGTAGGCGCGGACGCGCGCGCTGCGATAGGGCTCCTGATCGAGGTAGTGCTCGGCGACCAGCAGGCTCAGCGCCTCGCGGACCGTCGTCCGGGAGGCCGCGAAGCGGTCGGTGAGCCATCTCTCGGTCACCGGCGCCCCCAACTCGAGCTCACCGCCGAGGATCAGCCGCTTCACCTGTTCCGCGATGTAGGCGGGTGCGGGAGCGCTCTCGGTGAACGTCTCCTGCCTTCGTCGCGCTCGTAGAGCCCGCGATTCGAAGCGCTCCGGAGTCTGGCGCGGGTGCGTCGGCATCGCCCCTCCCGAAATATTGTCGAACAAATCCTGAAATTCGCTTGAAACGCTAGCCGAAATACGCTCTACTTGGGTCCCAAGATTGTTGGACATTCGTGATTGTCCAACAACCTGCGGTTCCAAAGGAGGAGTTCGGCAGTGATGAGCAGTGAGAACGTGGGCGGCGTCCACGACGACGGCAAGCTGTGGGGAGGCCGCTTCACCGGCGGCCCCGATCCGGCGCTCGAGCGGATCTCCCGCTCCCCTGCGAGATCCTTCGAGCTGGCGCCGGAGGACGTGCGCGGCTCCATCGCGCACCTCGGCGAGCTCGAGCGGTGCGGCATCCTCACCGCCGACGAGCGCGCGACCCTCGCGACGGCTCTGCGGCAGATCGGCGACGACCACGTCGCCGGCCGCATCGCCCCGTCCGAGAAGGACGAGGACGTCCACGGCTACCTCGAGCGCACCCTCATCGAGCGCGTCGGCGCGGTGGGCGGCAAGGTCCGCGCCGGTCGCTCGCGCAACGACCAGACCTCCAACGACCTCCGGCTCTGGCTGCGCGGACGCGTCCCCGCGATCGCGGAGCTGCTCGACGAGCTCGTGCAAGCCCTCATCGCGCGCTCCGTCGACGCCGGCGACGCGATCGTCCCCGGCTTCACCCACCTGCAGCCGGCGCAGCCGCTGCTGTTCGGGCATCAACTCCTCGCCCATGCGCAGACGCTCGCGCGCGACCTCCGCCGCCTCGTTGCGGCGTGGGAGTCGAGCGCGCTCTCGCCGCTCGGCGCCGCAGCCCTCGCGGGCAGCTCGTTCCACGGCGACCAGGTCGCCATGGCGAGGGAGCTCGGCTACCGCGACGTGGTGGCGAACTCGATCGACGCCGTCAGCAGCCGCGACCACGTGATCGACTTCCTCTACGCGGGCGCCTCCATCGGCACCAACCTGTCGCGCCTGGCGGACGAGCTGATCCTGTGGGGCACGCAGCAGTTCGGCTGGATCCGCCTGCACGACGCCTTCTCGACCGGGTCGTCGATCATGCCGCAGAAGAAGAACCCCGACATCCCCGAGATCACGCGGGGCAAGGCGAGCCGGCTCCAGGCCAACCTCGTCGGCATGCTCGGCGTGATGAAGGGCGTCCCGTTCTCGTACAACCGCGACTTCTCCGACGACAAGCACTACGCGTTCGACACCTCGGACGTCCTCGACGTCGTCCTCCCCGCCATGACGGGCTTCGTGCTGAGCATGCAGCTCGTGCCGGAGCGCATGGCCGCGCACGCCGCGCAGGGCTTCACGCTCGCGACCGAGCTCGCGGACTGGCTCGCCGAGCAGGGCATCCCCTTCAGCGAGGCCCACGACATCACCGGCCGCGCGGTCGTGGTCTGCGAGCAGCGCGGCGTCGGCCTCGAAGACCTGACCATCGCCGACCTGACCGAGATCGACGCGCGGATCACGCCCGACGTCCTCGACAGGTTGACCCTCGAGTCGGCGGTCGCCCGCCGATCGGGGGCGAACGGCACCGCACCGGTGCGGCAGGACGCGCAGCGCGCACGCCTGCAGCACGAGATCTCCACCTGTCTCGCTGTATTCGACCCAAGGAGGGACAACGAATGAATGCCATCGCCCAATCGACCTATCGGGTCGTGAAGCTCAAACACTGGGGGCGCTATCTCGCGGGCGCGATCACGATCGCGGTCCTCGCCTCGATCGTCATCGCGTTCGCGCGCGCGCAGATCGACTGGGGCGTCGTCGGCGAGTACTTCACCGCCACGTCGATCCTGACCGGCTTCGCGGTCACGATCTTCCTGACGATCATCTCGATGGTGATCGGCATCCTGCTCGGCGTGCTGGTCGCCGTCATGCGCCTCTCGAAGAACCCCGTCGTGTCCGGCATCGCCTGGATCTACGTCTGGTTCTTCCGCGGCACGCCGGTCTACCTGCAGCTGCTGCTGTGGTTCAACATCGCGCTCATCTTCCCGCTCGTCGGGATCCCCGGACTCCTCCAGGCGCGCACGGTCGACCTCGTCACGCCGATGATCGCCGCGATCCTGGGCCTGGGCCTCAACCAGGCCGCGTACACCTCCGAGGTCGTCCGCGCCGGCATCCTCTCCGTCGACGAGGGTCAGACCGAGGCCTCCAAGGCCCTCGGCATCAACGGCATCACTACGATGCGCACGGTCGTGCTGCCGCAGGCGATGCGCGTGATCCTCCCGCCGGTCGGCAACGAGGTCATCGGCATGCTCAAGACGACCTCGCTGGCATCGGCCATCGGCGCCTCCGAGATCCTGAACGAGGCGCAGCACATCTACCTGGTCAACAACATGATCATGGAGCTGCTGATCGTCACCGCCATCTGGTACCTGATCGCGGTCTCGGTGATGTCGTCCATCCAGTACTACATCGAGCGCTACTTCGCGCGCGGCAGCACCACCGCGGCGCTCCCGCCCACCCCGATCCAACGGATCGCCAGGATCTTCGGCACCCCCGGGAGGACCAAGTGAACACGTCGCCCGCTCTCGTCCGCCTGCGAGACATCCACAAGTCGTTCGGCCCCCGCGAGGTGCTCAAGGGCATCGACCTCGACATCAGCAAGGGGGAGGTCGTCTGCATCCTCGGCCCCTCCGGGTCGGGCAAGTCCACCCTCCTCCGCGCGATCAACTTCATCGAGCGGCCGACGTCCGGGTACGTCCACGTGGGCGACCAGATCATCGGCTACCGCCGCGACGCGCGCGACCCCGACGTCCTCCACGAGCTGAAGGAGGATCAGATCGCCACGCAGCGGGCGACCATGGGGATGGTCTTCCAGCGGTTCAACCTGTTCCCGCACATGACGGTGATGGAGAACATCACGCACGCCCAGCGCATCGTGAAGGGCACCAAGCTCGCCGAGGCGAGGGCGATCGCGCTCAAGCTGCTCACGCAGGTGGGCCTCGGGGACCGCGGGGACTCGTACCCTCGCCAGCTCTCCGGCGGCCAGCAGCAGCGCGTCGCGATCGCCCGCGCGCTCGCGATGTCGCCCGACCTGATGCTGTTCGACGAGCCCACCTCGGCGCTCGACCCCGAGCTCGTCGACGACGTGCTCGCGGTCATGAAGGAGCTCGCCCAGGAGGGGCTGACGATGATCGTCGTCACGCACGAGATCGGCTTCGCCAAGGAGGTCGGCGACCGGGTCGTCTTCATGGACGGCGGCGTGATCATCGAGCAGGGACCGCCCTCGGCGGTCATCGACAACCCCCAGCACGAACGCACCCGGGCCTTCCTCTCCCGCGTGCTCTGACCCGATCCACACACACCACGATCAAGGAACCACCATGAACAAGAAGACCCTTCTCAAGGTCGCGGCCGCGGGCGCCGCGATCGCGCTCCTCGCCGGCTGCAGCAGCCCGGCCGGCGGCGACGGCGACAAGCCTGCCGACGGCGGCGACGCCGGCCTCACGACCATCGTCGACGGGACGCTCACCGTCGGCCTCTCCCCCGACTTCCCGCCCATGGAGTACCTGGACGGCGACAAGCTCGTGGGCGCCGACGTCGACATCATGACCGAGGTGGCCAAGCGCCTCGAGCTCGACGTCGCCTTCGAGCACCAGAAGTTCGACCAGCTCATCAACTCGGTGCGGACGGACCGCGTCGACGTGGTCGTCTCGGGCATGTCCGACACCGTCGAGCGCCAGAAGACCCTCGACTTCGTCGACTACTACTCCTCGACCGGACGCTTCTACACGACCCCCGCGCTGGCCGGCGACTTCACGAAGGCGGAGGATGCCTGCGGCGCCTCGGTCGCGGTGAGCACGAAGACCGACTACTACCCGGCCCTGCAGAAGTTCAGCGCGGACGTGTGCGAGGCGAAGGGGCACGACCCGATCGAGATCGTCGGCACGGACTCGGGCGCCGCGGCGCGGCTCCAGCTGGAGCAGGGCCGCGCCCAGCTCGCCGTGCAGGGCGCCGAGAACCTCGCCTACTTCAACCAGCAGACGCCGGACACGTACATCATCGTGCTCGACGTGCTCAACGAGCAGCCGTTCGGCGCGGCCGTCCGGAAGGGCAACACCGCGCTCGCCGAGGCGATCCGCGACGTCCTCCAGGAGATGCACGACGACGGCAGCATGGCCGACATCCTGGCCACGTACGGTCTCGAAGCGGGACTCCGGGAGCCGGAGATCAACGGAGTCACCGAGTGACATCCGCTTCACGGACGACCCGGGCGGATGCCGTATCCGCCCGGGTCGTCCTGGCCTTCGACTTCGACGGCCCCACCGGCGACGCCATGGTCACGGGACGCATCTGGCAGCGCCCGGGCTACTTCACCCTCGGCGCGTACGGCGCCCACCGCGCCGTGCCGCGCATCCTCGACATCCTCCGGGACCATGGCGTTCTCGCCACGTTCTTCACCCCCGCCTGGGTGGTCAGGACCTGGCCCGAGCTGTGCCGACGCGTCCTCGAGGAGGGCCACGAGATGGCAGGGCACGGCGATCTGCACGAGATGTTCTACGGGCGCGACCGCGACGACCAGGCGGCGATCCTGCGGCGGAGCCAGGACACGTTCCGCGACGTGCTGGGACGGCGCGCACTCGGCTTCCGCGCGCCGTCGGGCGACATCGCGCCCGACACCCTGCCGCTCCTCGCGGAGTTCGGGTACACCTACTCCAGCTCGATGCGCGGCGCCGACCGGCCCTACCTGCATCGGGAGGTCCCCCTCGTCGAGATCCCGGCGAAGTCGCTCTTCGACGACTACTCGGTGTTCGCCTACCACCGCGCGCCCGACTTCCCCCGCGGTCTCGACCGGATCGCCGCGTATGCGCCGGTCTTCCGCAGCTGGCGCGAGGAGATCGACGCCGCGGCCGAGGAGGGACTCACGGTGTCCACGATCTGGCATCCGAAGGTCATCGGCACACCCGGCCGCGCGGTGCTCATGGACGAGTTCATCGGATGCCTGATGGCGCGCGACGACGTCCGCGTGCTGCGCGCCGACGCGGTCGCCGCCGAGTTCCACGAGGGCGAGGGGCACGCATGATCCGGCCGGACGGCGCCGCCTACGCCTTCGCGCTCTCGATCGACGTCGACGGCGACCTGCCCCTGCTCGCGGACGACCCCTCCGCGGTCGACCGCGAGAAGACGCGCTCGGCGGGTCGCTACGGCCCCGATCACGGGGTCGCGCGACTCTCCGCCCTCCTCGCCGATCTGGATCTCAAGGCCGACTGGTTCTTCCCGGGACTCGTCGCGGCCGAGCATCCCGACGTCGTGCGCGCGCTCCACCGCGCCGGACACGGCATCGGAGTGCACGGGCATCGGCACCTCGACTTCGACCGGCTGACGCTCGAGGAGCAGATCGCCGAGATGACGTCGGGCCGGGCCGCGATCGAACGGATCACGGGCGCGCCGGCGACCGGGTTCCGCACGCCGGCGGGCGAGTGGGCGGCGGGCTTTCCCGAGGCCATGGGCGCCCTCGGCTTCCGCTGGTCGTCGTCGCTGCCCTCCGATGAGCTGCCGTTCCCCCTCACGCGCTCCGGGCTCGTCGAGGTCCCGTTCCGCTACGAGCTCGAGGACAAGCAGTACCTCGCCTACAACCTCGACCCCGCGTTCCCGCCCGGCCAGTCGCGCATCACTCCGCTCGAGACCGTGGAGGAGAACTGGTGGCACGAGGTCCGCGGCGCGGCGCGTTACGGCACGCTCGTCCATCTCCGCCTGAACGCGGAGGTCATGGGCATCCCAGGACGCGCTCGCATGCTGCGGCGGTTCCTGAGCGGCGTCCGGGCGCGGGGCGACGCCTGGTTCGCGACCTGCGACGAGCTGTGCTCGGTCACGATGCGGCATGCCGACGACGGACGGCATCCGTACGCGCTCTTCCTGGACCTCGTCGAGAAGCGGGCATGAGCGCTCTCGCGAGCGAGCTGGGCGAGTGGATCGCCGGTCTCCGCCTCGCGGACGTCCCGCCCGGGCTGCTGTTGAAGGCGAAGGACCACCTGCTCGACACGATCGGCGCGGCGGTCTCCGGCGACGGACGTGAGCCCGTGCGCGTCGCCGCGCGGGTGTTCCGGGCTCCTGGCACGGTCCGCCTGCTCGTCGACGACGTCCCGCGCGATCTCGTCGACGCGGCGAGGGTGAACGCCGTGGCGGCCCACGCGGCCGAGATCGACGACACCGAGGGGTGCGACCACACCGGCGCCGTCGTGGTGCCGACCCTCCTCGCGCTGCTGGAGCGGGATGCCGGGCGCCGCACCGGTCACGAGCTGCTCGTCTCGATGATCGCGGGCTATGAGGTCGGGCGCCGCATGCAGAGCGCGCTCGGCGGCTACGACGCGCACAACCGCTCGGGCTGGCACTCCACCGCCACGTGCGGCGTCTTCGCCGCGGCCGCCGCGGCGGCCCGGGCGCTCGGGCTGAGCGCGGCGCAGTGCACGTCGGCGCTCGCGATCGCGGCGAGCTCCAGCGCCGGGACGTGGGCCTTCGCCGAGGACGGCTCGATGACCAAGCAGCTGCACGTCGCGAACGCGGCGGGCGCCGGGCTGCTGGCGGCCCTCCTGGCCGAGGCGGGTGCGACCGGGCCCGGGGCGATCTTCGACGACGTCTGGGGCGGCTACTTCCACACGCATGGGAACGAGCACGTGCGGCCCGGCGCGCTCGTCGCCGGGCTCGGCGACCGCTGGCACGCCGCGCACTCGGCGATCAAGATGTACGCGGCCTGCCGCAGCGCGCACCCCGCTCTCGACGGGATGGTCGACGCGCTGCGCGCAGGCGTGCTCGCCGCGGGCGACGTGGAGGCGGTGTCGATCGAGCTGAGCCCTTTCCTGCGGGCGATGATCTGCCCGGAGTCGCCGCGGACCGTCGAGGCGGCGCGCATGAGCCTGCCGATCTCGATCGCTCTGCTCCTGCTCGGCCGGCCGCTCTCCCCTGACGCCTACGAGGACTTCGGCCACGCGGACGTCGCCGGGCTGCTCCGGCGCGTCGAGGTCGTGGAGACGGACGCCCTGCCCGACCCGGCGTCGGTGCGCGTCACCGTCCGGGCGGGCTCGGTGACGCACGTGATCGAACGGGCGACCGCTCGCGGCAGCGCGGAGCAGCCGTTCAGCGCGGCGGAGGTGCAGGAGAAGTTCCGCCGGCTCACGGTGCCGCGGATCGGACGGGATCGCGCGGAGGCGATCGTCGGCTACGTCGGCGCCCTCGGCCCCGCGCCGGCCGGCCCCCTGCCGGCCGTGTGGGGCTGATCGCGCCGCGGCGGAAGGGTCAGGCGGTCACGAAGTCGATGAGCTCCTCGACGCGGCCGAGGAGCGCCGGGTCGAGATCGCGGTACGAGCGCACCGAGCCGAGGATCCGCTGCCACGCCCGTGCGAGATCGGCGGGGGTCTGCGCCGGCCAGCCGAGCGCGCGGCAGACGCCCGTCTTCCAGTCGACGTCGCGGGGCA
>NZ_JBDIAB010000052.1:0-15300 GCF_039812165.1 Microbacterium sp. | reverse complement strand
CCGCGCTCGATCGAGGCGGCGTGCCGCTCGGTGTCGACGCCGTCGCCGGCGGCCTCGACGCCGTAGAGGGCGACGCCCTCGTCGTCGAGGAACGCGTCGAACATGCCGATCGCGTTCGATCCGCCGCCCACGCACGCGACGACCGCGTCGGGCAGGCGCCCGGTCTCCTCCAGCAGCTGCGCGCGCGCCTCCTCGGAGATGACCTTCTGGAAGTCGCGCACCATCGCGGGGAACGGGTGCGGGCCGGCGGCGGTGCCGAAGATGTAGTTCGTCGTCTCGACGGATGCCACCCAGTCGCGGTACGCGTCGTTGATGGCGTCCTTGAGCGTGCGCGATCCGGTGGTGACCGGGATCACCTCGGCACCCAGGAGCCGCATGCGGGCGACGTTGAGCGCCTGGCGCTCGGTGTCGACCTCGCCCATGTAGATCGTGCAGTCGAAGCCGAAGAGGGCCGCGGCCGTCGCCGTGGCGACGCCGTGCTGGCCCGCGCCGGTCTCGGCGATCACGCGCGTCTTGCCGAGCCGCTGGGTCAGCAGGGCCTGGCCGAGCACGTTGTTGATCTTGTGCGACCCGGTGTGGTTGAGGTCCTCGCGCTTGAGGAACACGCGCGCACCGCCGGCGTGCTCGGCGAACCGCGCCACCTCGGTGAGCGGCGACGGGCGCCCCGCGTAGGAGTGCAGCAGACGCACGAACTCGGCCTGGAAGGCCGGGTCGGCCTTCGCGGCGTCGTACTCGGCGGTCAGCTCGTCGATCGCGGCGATGAGCGACTCGGGCATGTAGCGCCCGCCGAACTCGCCGAAGAAGGGGCCGGACGCCTCGCGCAGGCTGCTCATCGCGTCACTCCCGCCTCGTGCCCGCCGGCGGCGAGGAACGCCTGCAGCGCGGCCACCGGATCGCCGGTGACGAGCGCCTCGCCGACCAGCACGACGTCGGCGCCCGCGGCGCGGTAGTGCGCGACGTCGGCGGGCCGGAGGACGGCCGACTCCGCGATCTTCACCGCGTCGGACGGGATGTGCTCGGCCAGCTCGCCGAAGAGGTCGCGGTCGAGCTCGAACGTGGAGAGGTTCCGCGCGTTCACGCCGATCAGGCGCGCGCCCACGTCGGCGGCGCGGTGCACCTCGTCGAGCGAGTGCGTCTCGACCAGAGGACTCATGCCGAGCTCGAGGACGAGCTCGTGCAGCTCCGCGAGGCGGGCCTGCTCGAGCGCCGCGACGATCAGCAGCACGAGGTCGGCGCCGGCGGCGCGCGCCTCGAGCACCTGGTAGGGCGTGGCGATGAAGTCCTTGCGCAGCACGGGGAGCTCGACGGCGGCCTTGACCGCCTCGAGGTCGGCGAGGCTGCCCTTGAACCGGCGGCCCTCGGTGAGGACCGAGATCGCCGACGCGCCGCCCTCCTCGTACAGGCGGGCCTGCCGGGCCGGGTCGGGGATCGCGGCGAGGTCGCCGCGCGAGGGGCTCGCGCGCTTCACCTCGGCGATGATCTTGACGTGCGCGGCGGGTGCGAGCAACGCGAGGGCGTCGCGTGCGGGCGCCTGGTCGAGGGCGAGCCGCTCCACGGCCGCGAGCGGGCGCGCGAACGCGCGCTCCTGGGCATCCTCCACCGCGCCGGCCGTGAGGTCGGCGAGCACGTCAGTGCGCTTTCGGCGTGTACTTGGGTCCCTTGACGCCGTAGCCGGCCTTGGCCATGGACCAGCCGACGATCGCGCCGACGACGAGGAGACCGACCGACGCCCACACGAGGTGCGGCAGGTCGAGCCAGTAGAACAGAGTCCCGAGCACGAACGCGACGAGCATGATGATGACCGCCGTCCAGGCGGCCGGGGAGTGTCCGTGACCGGGGTCGCCGATGGAATCGCTCATGGTTCTCCTTCGCATGCGTCGCGGCGCGGGGCCGCCGCTCCAGTGTAGCGGGGGCGGACGCCTCGGCACGGCATCCGATTCACGCGGTCGGGTCGTCGCCCCGCGACAGCCCGTCCCACGACTCGATCGCGTCGTGGGTGACGGCGTCGTGGGGGCGCGGTCCCGCCGGACCGGCCGACTCGGCCGCCGGCGTCGCCCGGTAGCGGCCCGAGGCGGTCCGCCACGATCGCGCCGTCACGAGGGTCACGACGCCCCCGGCCACCACGAGCGCCCCGCCGACGAGCGCGAGCCACGGCCAGGCCGTGCCCGCGACGGTGCTGACGAGGTCCTCGATCGCGGCGGCGCCGCTCAGGCCGGTCGCCTCGGTCACGGTCGCGGCGACGGCGTCGAGCGGATGCTGCGTGGCGATGCGCGCCGCGGCGATGCTCAGCGCACCGCCGATCGCGAGTGCGAGCAGGGCGAACGCGTAGCGGAGCGCCACGCCCACGATCGAGAGCGCGAGCCCCAGCGCGAGCGCGGCGAGGCTGAGCGGCGCGAGCACCGCCACGGCCGATGCGCCCGGCACCGGCAGGACCGGATGCCCGCCGCCGGCGAGCGTCACCTGCAGCCATGGCTGGGTGGACGAGACGATCCCGATGGCGCCGCCGAGCACGATCGCGAGGACGGCGAGCGTGCGGGTGCGGTGAGTCATGGGCGTGTCCGGGTGGAGAACGGAGCGGGGAGACGGCCCTACGAGCGTAGCCTGCACCACCGGCGCCGCCGATCCGCGCGACGGCGGCCCGACGAACTTCGCAGGATCGCGCGAACTTCGCAGGATCGCGCCGAAATCCTGCGAAGTTCGTCGGGTTCTCCGAAGTTCGGGCAGGGATGCCGCTCACCGGCGACGCGTCGGTCACCCGTGCTGCTCGTCGACCTCGACGAGCCAGCCGGCGAGCGAGCGCGTACGCCGCTCCGGCGGCGGGCCGGCATGCGACTCTGTCATGGGCGACGGGGGCTCATCCTGCTCTGCTCCAGACGATCGCACACCGCGGACCGGCACGAGTGCGGCCGTCTCCGGAACCGGCACGAGCTCGATCATGTATCGCGACGGCCGCCCGCCGACGAACGCGCCGCCGAGGGCTCTGCCGACGATGGCCACTCCTCGCCCTCTGCCGGCATGATCGCGTCGGGCGGTGCGCCGTGACCGGGGCGCCGCAGCGATGGACGTTCGATGATCTCCTGAAGGCGATCTCTTCGCCGTCGGCCCGATGGGCTGCTGGGCGATCACCCGGGGGGAACTGCCAGGCACTCCCAATCCGTGCCGCCGTCGCAGTGGAATGGGGCCACGGCCGTACGACCGGCGTCCTGCCGTTCCGGTGGCGATTCGTAAGCGAAAGGAAGAGCATGAGCATCCTCGACGAGACCTACACGCTGTCCGATGGACGCACGATCCCGAAGCTCGGGCTCGGCACCTGGATGATCGAGGACGACGTCGTCGCTCAGGCGATCCGCGACGCCGTGGCGATCGGATACCGCCACATCGACACAGCCGAGGGTTACCACAACGAGCGCGGCGTGGGCGAGGGCGTGCGCACATCCGGCGTGGCCCGTGAGGAGCTGTTCGTCACGACGAAGCTGCAGGCCGACTTCAAGACCTATGACGAGGCGAAGGCCGCGATTCAGCAGTCATTCGACTTGTTGGACATCGAGTACATCGACCTGATGATCATCCACAGCCCGCAGCCGTGGGCCGTGTTCCACAGCGACGACCGCTTCTTCGAGGGCAACCTGGAGGCCTGGCGCGCACTCGAGGAAGCGCACGCGGCGGGGCTGATCCGGTCGATCGGGGTGTCCAACTTCGACTCGGCGGACCTGCAGAACCTCCTGGACAATGGCACGGTGAAGCCCGTGGTCGACCAGGTGCTCGCACACGTCGGGAACACCCCGTTCGAGACCATCGAATACTGTCGCGAGCACGACATCCTCGTCGAGGCGTACTCGCCGATGGGACACGGCGAGATCCTCCGCAATCCGGCGGTGATCGCGATGGCCGAGAAGTACGGCATGACGGTGCCGCAGCTCTGCATCCGCTATACCCTCCAGCTCGGGGCGGTGTCGCTGCCGAAGACCGCGAACCCCGATCACATGCGCTCCAACGCCGAGGTCGACTTCGTCATCTCCGACTCCGATATGGACGCGCTCAAGGGCGTGGAGCGGGTCACGGACTACGGCGAGTCGAGTGAGTTCCCGGTCTACTGGGCCAAGGACTGACCCGGTCCCTGACGACTGCGAGCGGGGAGAATGGCGCTATGAGAACGAAGGACGAGATCCGCGACTTCCTCACATCCCGCCGGGCGAACGTGACCCTCGCACAGGTCGGGCTGCCGGATCTCGGCGACGAGCGTCGCGTCCCCGGCCTGCGTCGCGAGGAGGTCGCGCAGCTCGCGGGCGTGACCGTGGACTACTACACGCGAATGGAGCGCGGGAACATCCAGGGCGCCTCCGACAGCGTGCTGAGCGCCCTCGCTCGCGCGCTGCTGCTGACCGACGTCGAGCGTGAGCACCTGTTCGCGCTCGCCCGACCGGTCTCGCCGCGGGAACGGCAAGCGCCTGCGAAGACCGTGCGTCCCACGCTGCAGCGGATGCTGGACTCGTTCACCGGTCCCGCGGTGATCTATGACGTCACCCAGGAGATCGTCGCGGCCAACGCCCTCGGACGGGCGCTGTTCTCGCCGCTGCACGAGTCCGGACGGCCGAACATGGCCCGGTTCACGTTCCTCGACTCCCGGGCGCCGGAGTTCTACCAGGACTGGCCGCTGGTGTGCAGCATGACCGCCGCGACCCTCCGCCTCGAGGTCGGACGCGACCCGCTGAACGAGGAGCTCACGGCGCTCATCGGCGAGCTCTCCACCCGCAGCCCGCAGTTCCGCCGCGACTGGGCCGACAATGACGTCCACGAGCACCGCACCGGCACCAAGGGCTACCGGCATCCCGCCGTCGGCGAGCTCTCACTGCAGTTCGACAACCTCGAAGCCCCCGGAGAGCCCGGCCTGCATATCCTCGCCTACACCGCCGAGCCCGGCAGCGCCTCGGCCGAGAAGCTGGTGCTGCTCGCCTCGTGGGCCGCGAGCCACGACGCAGGGCGTCCCGACGCCGACCGGTGATCGCCCGTACCGGGGGTGACTGACAGGTCCTCTCACCCTGCAGGCCGGTCGACGGATGCTGGATGCAGCGGCGCAGAGCGTGCCGCGGCATCCACCGTCTGAGGAGGTCGACTCTTGCCCATTCCCGTTCTGGAGCTCAGCGACGGCAACCGGATCCCGCAGCTGGGACTCGGAGTCTGGCAGGTCACCGGCGGCGAGACCGTCCCCGTCGTGGCCGCAGCGCTGGATGCCGGCTACCGCCACATCGACACGGCGGCCGCGTACGGCAACGAGCGAGGTGTGGGGCGAGCGATCCGCGAATCCGGCATCCCGCGCGGCGAGCTGTTCGTCACGACGAAGCTCGACACGTCCGACATGGGCCGGACCCGCGCGGCGCTCGAGGAAAGCCTCGACGCGCTCGGTCTGGACTACGTCGACCTGTACCTGATCCATTGGCCCGTGCCTCGTCACCGTCGGCGTTTCGATGCCTGGAAGGCGATGGTGCAGGCCCGCGCGGAAGGTCTGGTGCGGTCGATCGGCGTGTCGAACTTCACCGAGAAGTACCTCCGAGAGCTTCTCGACCTGAGCGGCACGGTTCCGGTCGTGAACCAGATCGAGTACCACCCCGGCTACCAGCAGCGCGAGCTGCAAGCCTTCGCCATGCAGCACGGGATCGCCACGGAGGCATACTCGCCGCTGGGCATGGGCTCCGGCCCCCGCGACGTCGCGATCGGGCGCATCGCCGGGAAGCACGGCGTGACAGCGGCGCAGGTGATCCTCCGCTGGCATGTGCAACAGGGGCGCATCGCGATCCCCAAGACGGTCACACCGTCTCGCATCGTCGAGAACTTGGCCGTGACCGGCTTTGAGCTCGGCCCGGAGGATCTCGCGATCATCGACGCCCTGAACACGGGCCGCTACCTGGGCTGGGACCCCGAGCACGTCTGAACGAGCGCACACGCGAGACGAGCAACCATTACCTTCACCGCGAACTGAGACGGACACCACTCATGACCCTCGATTCCTCGCCTCGCCGGAGCGCCGCGGTGCGGCTGCTACCGTGGCTGCTGCTCCTGCTGACCACCTTCGGTCCCATCTCGATGGACCTCTACCTGCCCGCCCTACCTGCGCTGACCGTCGAGCTCGGTGCGCACACCTCGGTCGCGCAGCTCACCGTGACCGCATGCCTGATCGGCCTCGCCGTGGGACAGCTGGTCTCGGGCCCGATCTCGGACCAGTTCGGCCGGCGTCGCATCCTGCTCATCGGCGTGATCGCCTACATCGCCACGTCCGTGCTGTGCGCGATCAGCCCGAGCATCGAGATCCTCATCGCCGTCCGCTTCGTCCAGGGCCTCGCGGGCGGCGTCGGCATCGTCATCGCCCAGGCCGCCGGCCGGGACGTGTTCGACGGCAAGGAACTGATCCGCTTCTACGGCCGACTCACCGTCACCGGGTCTATGGCCGCGATCGTCGGCCCCATGCTCGGCGGGTTCCTGAACACCTTCGTCGACTGGCGCGGCCTGTTCGTCTTCCTCGCGATCCTCGGCCTCGTCATCCTCGTCGCCGTGCTCGTGATCTTCCGCGAGACCCTCCCCGTCGACCAGCGCACCAGCGGCGGGCTCGGGCAGACGATGCGCGACTTCCGCACCCTCGCCGGCGACCGCGTGTTCGTCGGTGCGATCCTGAACCAGGGGTTCATGTACGCCGCCGTCTTCGCGTATCTCGCCGGCTCCACCTACGTGCTGCAGGACATCTACGGGCTCTCCCCGCAGTGGTACGCGGCATCCTTCGCGCTCAACAACGTCGGCGGCGTCATCGCCGGCTGGCTCGGCGCCCGCCTCGCCGAACGATGGAGCCTGACCGGCTCGCTCGCCATCGGCATCGTCCTCGGCGGGATCGGGGCGCTCGGCCTCCTGCTCGCCGGGCTCGTGCACGTCCCCGTGTGGGTCGTCATCGCCGCGCTGTTCTTCCTCGCGTCCGGAGTGCTGTTCACCTCGCCACCAGCGACCACACTCGCTCTCGCGGAGTACCCGCAGATGGCCGGCACGGCCGGGTCGGTCCTCGGCGCGGTCCGCTTCGGCCTCGGCGGCCTCGCCGCACCGCTCGTCGGCATCGCCGGATCCCTCAGCATCCTTCCGCTGGGACTCGTCACCACGATCTCGGTCATCCTCGCCGCAGCATCCTGCCTGCTGTTCGTCGGGCGGAAGCGACCCGCCCCCGACCCCACCGCGACGGGCCCCATCCTGGTGCCCTGACCGCATCGCGTCGTCCGACAGCGCCGCATCGAGGTCGTCATGCGTTCGCGATCTTGGAGCAGGATCGAGGTGCGGATTCTGGGGCGTGAATGTCGGAGGTCCATCGTAGCTTTGTTCTATGAAGAGCTCGACCGCCACTGCTCCCCCGGCCACGCGTCTCGTGGCCGCGGCAGAGCGGATCGCGCAGGTCGTGGACGACCGCGAACTGGCGGTCGCGCTGTCCGCCCTCGGCGACGATGCGCTTCTCGACCTGCTCGCTGGCACGGCGGAAGCGCAGAGAGCGTTGGATCTCGTGGCGGGACCGGTCTCGGCAGAGGTGGCCAGGCGCTCCGCGCGCGAGCTCGGATACTCGGGACTCGCCCAGCGGAAGGGGCATCGCAACGCGATGTCGCTGGTGCAGAACATCACCGGTGAGTCGCGCGCCGATGTCGCCCGCGCGGTCAGGACCGGCGAGGAGCTCGGCATCCCGACCGTTCCCGTATCCACGGACGCGTCGCGGCCGGCGGCGGCGACGCCGTCGTGGTTGCAGCTGTTGCGGGACGCTCTCGCGGCGGGCCGGGTCGGGTCGGCGCAGTTCCATGCGATCCGCACCGGTCTCGGCGAGCCGCCGACGGACAGGTATCCCGACCTCGACCCTGAGTTCCTCCCTCGTGCGTGGGCGGTTGCCGTCGATCAGCTTCTGGGTGAGGCGGGCACGACGCCGGTGGAAGAGCTCCGGGCCGCGGCACGCATCGCGCGCGACCGGCTCGACCCGGTCGGGGTGAGGCTTCGCTTCGAGGAACGCTACGCCAGGCGGGCCTTCCGTACGTGGACCGACGAGACCGGACAGGAGCACGGCCGCATCGACTTCGACGACGAAGCCGCCGCGTGGGTGCACTCCATCCTGCAGGCGGCGCTGCGGCCCCGCCGCGGACCGCGCTTCGTCGGCGCCGACGCCGCGGAGAAGACCGCCGAGGCGGAGGCCGACCCCCGGTCGAACGAGCAGCTCGCCTACGACACGCTCATCGCGGTGCTCCGCACCGGCGCCGCGGCCGACCCCGCCCAGGCGTTCGGTGACCGGCAGCCGGGCGTCCGCATCGTCGTTGAGCAGTCCGCGATCTCACGGCCCAGAGAGAAGGGTGGGATGCGTGTCACCGGAATCGGGCACCTGGAGGACGCCGGACAGGCCCTCCCGGGCGGGGTGATCGAGAAGTTCCTCTGCGACGCCGGCTCGATCCCCATCCACCATGACACGCATGGACGTCCGCTCGACCTGGGTCGGGAGGCACGCCTGTTCACAGCCAAGCAACGGATCGCGATCGGCATCCGCGACGGCGGCTGCGTCTGGCCGTCGTGCATCGCTCCCCCGTCCGAGTGCGAGGTGCATCACATCGACCACTGGTGGGAGCATCACGGCAAGACCGACGTCGACGACGGCGTGCCGTTATGCCGGAACTGCCATATGCGATTGCACAACCAGGGCTGGCGCATCGTTCGCGTGCGAGACGCCGCGACCGGCGTCGACACGTACTGGCTCCACCCGCCGGCGCACCCGCTGACTGGAGAGACCGGCGAGCCGACGCGGCTCAGCACGAAATCGCCCCGTCGATTCGCGGCCGCGTAGGACCGCGCGGGATCGGTCGGGCCGCGCGAGCTCTCGGCCATCGGCCGATGGCGAGGGGCGAACCATCACCGACGGCAAAAGGGGCGAACGTCACCGAGGCGTGGCGCGGACGACCTGACCGTTCGCGGGCAGCGAGCCCTGGAACGTGATGGCCACGGGCCGCGCGCGGGTGGGGTCGGGGCCATCCATCGCCTGGACGTGCACGTGGGGCTCGGTGCTGTTGCCGGAGTTGCCGCAACGGCCGAGCACATCGCCGACCTGCACCGCCTGACCCGCTTCGACCCGGATGCTGCCCTGCTGCAGGTGACAGAGCGCGGCGACCACGTCACCACACGAGAGCAGGACGTGGTTGCCGGCGAGGGCCGCCCAGCCCGCGGCGACCCGCTGTCGCTGCGTCAGGGCGTAGCGGATCGACGGCAGACCGCGGTGGGCGGCGTGGTCGGGCTCGCCGTCGTGCGCCGACAGCACGACACCGGCGACCGGAGCCAGGACGGCACGCCCGAACCCGGGGAACGCTCCGGGCGCCTGCGGACGCACCAGCGCGCCGAGCGTCATCCGCGCGCTGCGGCCGGTGTCGTCGACCGGCACGAAGTCGATGGCGTACGACGTGGCGAACAGGCGCGTGCCGTGGCTGGGCACGCGGTCGGCGGGGCTGTTCTGCACGAGCCAGTCGCCCGTGAACGGATACGCCAGGTCGATGGAGGTGCGCACGCGGCTCCCGTCGACTCGGCGCGTCCCGCTAGGCGCGCTCGGCGGGCGGGAGCGCGTCGGCCGCGGGACCGACCACGGGATCGAGGTCGTCGGCGTCGAAGCACGTGCGCGTGCCGGTGTGGCAGGCGGGGCCGATCTGCTCCACGGACAGCAGGATGGCGTCGCCGTCGCAGTCCAGGCGCGCGCCGCGCACGAGCTGGATGTGCCCGGACGTGTCGCCCTTGCGCCAGTACTCCTGACGGGAGCGCGACCAGAACGTCACGCGGCCGGTCGTGAGCGTGCGCCGGAGCGCCTCGGCATCCATCCACCCGAGCATGAGCACCTCGAGCGTGTCGTGCTGCTGCACGATCGCCGCGACCAGGCCGTCGGCGTTGAACGCGACGCGCGCGATGCGCTCGTCGACGCCCTCCGCGGCGCTCATCGGCGCACCTCGATGCCGTCCGCCGCCAGCGCGTCCTTGACCTCGCCGATCGTGAGGTGGCCGGTGTGGAAGACGGATGCCGCGAGCACCGCGTCGGCGCCGGCCCGGATCGCCGGGGCGAAGTCGCGGGCCTCGCCGGCGCCGCCGGAGGCGATCACCGGCACGCTGGAGAGCTCGCGCATGAGCCCGACGAGCTCGAGGTCGAAGCCCTCCTTCGTGCCGTCGGCGTCGATCGAGTTGACCAGCAGCTCGCCCGCGCCGCGCTCGATCGCCTCGCGGGCCCACTCGAGCGCGTCGAGGTCGGTGGCGGTGCGGCCGCCGTGCGTCGTGACCACGAAGCCCGACGGCGTGCCGGGAGCGCGCTTGACGTCGAGCGAGAGGACGAGCACCTGGGCGCCGAAGCGGTCGGCGATCTCGTCGACGAGGCCGGGCCGCGCGATCGCCGCGGAGTTCACGCCGACCTTGTCGGCGCCGACCGAGAGCAGGCGCGCGACGTCGTCGACGGTGCGCACTCCCCCGCCGACGGTGAGCGGGATGAACACCTGCTCGGCGGTGCGCCGCACGACGTCGTAGGTGGTGGCGCGGTCGTCGACCGTCGCGGTGACGTCGAGGAAGGTGAGCTCGTCGGCGCCCTGCGCGTAGTAGCGCTGCGCGAGCTCGACGGGGTCGCCCATCTCGCGCAGGTTCTCGAAGTTCACGCCCTTGACGACGCGCCCGTCGGCGACGTCGAGGCAGGGGATGACGCGGCACGCGAGGCTCATGTCAGAGCCTCGCGTTGTGGATCGCGGAGACGAGGATCGCCCGCGCGCCGATCGCGTACAGGGCGTCCATCACCTGGTTGACACTCGAGCGCGGCGTCATCACGCGCACGGCCACCCACTCCGGGTCGCGCAGCGGCGACACCGTCGGCGACTCGATGCCGGGCGCGATCGCGACGGCCGCGTCGACGAGGTGCGCCGGCAGGTCGTAGTCGATGAGCACGTACCGGCGCGCGACGAGCACCCCGCGCAGTCGCCGCAGCAGCGTCTCGGTGCCCTCGGCCTCGAGCGGCGCGCCGATCAGGACGGCCTCGGACTCGAGGATCGGGGGGCCGAACACCTCCAGACCCGCCTGGCGGAGGGTCGTGCCGGTCTCCACGACGTCGGCGACCGCGTCGGCGACGCCGAGCCGCACCGCCGACTCCACGGCGCCGTCGAGCGGCACCAGGTCGACGGCCACGCCGTGCCGGTCGAGGAACGCGTCGACGAGGCCGGGGTACGACGTCGCGACGCGACGGCCCTCGAGGTCCGTCACGTCGGCGAACTGCCCGGTGGGCGCGGCGAAGCGGAAGGTCGAGCGCGCGAACCCGAGCGCCGCGATCTCGCGGGCCCCCGGCATCCGGGCGTCGAGCAGCAGGTCGCGCCCGGTGACGCCGACGTCGAGCGCGCCGGAGCCGACATAGGTGGCGATGTCCTTGGGCCGGAGGTAGAAGAACTCGACCTCGTTGACGGGGTCGATGACGTGCAGATCCTTCGGGTCGCGGCGGCCGGTGTAGCCGGCTTCGGCGAGGAGGTCTGCGGAGGTCTCGGCGAGCGTTCCCTTGTTGGGCACAGCGATACGCAGCATGGGGGTCTTTCGGTGTCGGAGCGGTCGGAGGGGACGACGCTCACAGATGTCGGTAGACGTCCTCCGGGGTGAGGCCCTTGGCGACCATGAGCACCTGCAGGTGGTAGAGCAGCTGCGAGATCTCTTCGGCGGCGGCCTCGTCGGACTCGTACTCCGCCGCCATCCACACCTCGGCGGCCTCCTCCACGATCTTCTTCCCGATCGCGTGGACGCCCCGGTCGAGCTGGGCCACGGTCCCGGAGCCTTCCGGGCGCGCGGCGGCGATCGCGGTCAGCTCCGCGAAGAGCCCGTCGAACGTCTTCACCCCTCCAGGGTAGTGGGTGGCATCGACCCCGGCGTGCCGCGGGCGGCCGGACGGACGTCGCGGATAGCCGGACGGATATCGCGGGCGGCCGGACGGACGCGCGGACAGAGCCGAGGGGCGGATGCCGCCGCGCCGGGCACGCGTCAGTGGCTGTGCGTCGCCGCGGCGTGCCGGAGGGCGACGATCGCGGCATCCGGGTCGCCCGCGCCGAACACGGCCGAGCCCGCCACGAACGTGTCGGCGCCGGCCTCGGCGGCCAGCTCGATCGTGCCCGGCGCGATGCCGCCGTCGACCTGCAGCCACACCTCGGAGCCGCGCCGGCGGGCCTCGTCGGCGAGCCGGCGGAGCTTGGGCAGCGTCTCGGGCATGAACGACTGGCCGCCGAACCCCGGCTCGACGGTCATGACGAGGATCTGGTCGAAGTCGTCGAGCAGGTCGAACAGCCCCTCCACGGGCGTCGCGGGCTTGACGGCGACACCCGCACGCGCGCCGATCGCGCGCAGGCGCCGGGCCAGGGCGACCGGCTCGGTCGCGGCCTCGAGGTGGAAGGTCACCGACGCGGCGCCGAGCTCGGCATAGGCGGGGGCCCAACGGTCGGGATCGGTGATCATCAGGTGCACGTCGAGCGGCACCGGGCTCGTCGCCTGGATGCGCTCCACCATCTGCAGCCCGAACGTGAGGTTCGGCACGAAGTGGTTGTCCATGACGTCGACGTGCACGAAGTCGGCCGCGGCGATGCGGGCGAGCTCGGCCTGCATGTTCACGAAGTCGGCGGCGAGGATGCTGGGGTTGATGCGGATGTCTGCGTCGTCTACGGGCACGCTTCCCATTATGGCGATGTCGCGGCGGCATGCCGCCAGAGGTCAGCGGCGGCGCAGGAGCGAGATCGACATCGCGTCGGTGCCGTGGCGGTGCGGCCACAGCTGCGCACGGCCGGAGCCGTCGGCCTGAGCGGGCAGATCGATGTCCGATGCGGCGACGGATGCCACGACCTCGCGCGCGTCCAGCTCCTCGAGCAGGTCGCCCGAGCGGCGCCGGACCTCGGCGACGACCGCCGCGGTCTCGGCCAGGTGCGGCGAGCACGTCACGTAGGCGACGATCCCGCCCGGGGCGAGCGCGTCGACCGCGGCGGAGAGCAGCTCGACCTGCAGCGCGGTGAGCTCGGGGACGTCGGCGGGCGTCTTGCGCCACCGCGCCTCGGGCCGCCGCCGGAGCGCGCCGAGCCCCGTGCAGGGGGCGTCGACGAGGATGCGGTCGTAGCGTCCGCGACCGGCGCGCGCGCGACCGTCCTCCTCCGACACGGGCACGTCGAGCGGGATGCCGGAGACCGAGTCGCGCACGAGCCGCGCCCGCACGGGCGACAGCTCGTTGGCCTCGAGCCGCGCGCCGCCGGCGAGCGCCTCGGCGGCGAGCACCGCGGTCTTGCCGCCCGGCGCCGCGCACAGGTCGAGCCACCGCTCCCCCGGGCGCACCGGCACGGCGCGCGCGAGCGCCAGTGCCGCCAGCTGCGACCCCTCGTCCTGCACGCGCACGCGCCCCTCCGACGCCACGACGACGCGGTCGGGCGCTCCCCCGCCGAGCCGGAAGCCGATCGGCGAGAACGGCGTGCGCTCGGCATCCGCCGGCGGCTCGGCGAGGCCGGGAAGGGCCGCGAGCGTGACCGACGGCGACGCGTTGTCGGCGGCGAGGAGCTGCTCCAGCTCGTCGGCGCGCCCCTCCGCGGCGAGCGCCCGGCGGAAGGCGCGGATGACCCACACCGGGTGGGCGTGGCGCAGTCCGAGCCGCTCGTCGTCGGAGCGCGCGCTCCGCTCGACGCGGGCGAGCCACTCGTCCCACGAGCGCTCGGAGACGCGGCGGAGGACGGCGTTGGCGAAGCCGGTCGCCTTCGCGCCCGCGGCACGGCGGACGAGCTCGACCGTCTCGTGCACGGCCGCGTGCGGCGCGACGCGCGTGGACAGCAGCTGGTGCGCGCCCAGGCGCAGCGCGTCGAGCACCGGGGGGTCGATCGCGTCGACGCCGCGGCCGGCGGCATCCGCGACGATCGCGTCGTACGTGCCCTGCCGACGGAGCGTCCCGTAGGTCAGCTCGGTCGCGAGGCCCGCGTCGGCGGGCGAGAGCCCGGCGCGGCCGATCTCGTGCGGCAGCAGCAGGTTCGCGTACGCGTCGGTGTCGTGCACGGCGCGGATCGTGTCGAACGCGACGCGGCGGGCCGGGTTCACGATCCCGCCCGCGGGTCGGCCACGCGCAGGCCCCGCCACCAGTCGGCGGCCGCCATCGGTCCCTTGCCCGCGGGCTGCACGGTGCGCAGGACGATCGTGCCCTCGCCGGTGCCGACCAGCACGTCGCGACCGACCAGCCCGAGCGCGCCCGGGGCGAGGGCGGTCTCCGGTCCGCGGAGCGCCGCGAGCACCTTCAGCCGCTGCCCGTCGACGGTGGTGTGCGCGCCGGGCTCGGGCGTCGTGCCACGGAAGCGGTCGAGCACGCGCTCGGCGGGCTCGGCGAAGTCCAGCAGGCCGTCGGCGATCGCGAGCTTCGGCGCGAGCGTCGGCTCGCCCTCCTGCGGGCGCGCGACGGCGGTGCCGTCGGCGATCGCGTCGACCACCTCGGCGAGGAGTTCGGCCCCGTCGTCGGCGAGCGCCGCGAGCACCTCGCCGGCCGTGGCGCCGCGCGGCACGGCGTAGCGGCGCTCGCCGTAGACGTCGCCGGCGTCGAGAGCGGGCACGAGCCGGAAGACGCTCGCACCGGTGACCCGGTCGCCGGCGATGAGCGCCCACTGCACGGGCGCGGCCCCGCGCCAGCGCGGCAGCAGCGAGAAGTGCAGGTTGATCCAGCCATGCCGCGGCAGCGACAGCAGCGGCTCGCGCACGAGTCCGCCGTACGCGACGACCACGCCGAGGTCGGGCCGCCAGGCGGCGACGGCGTCGGTGGCCTCGGCGTCGAGCCGGTCGGTCTTGACGACGGGCACGCCCAGCTCGGCGGCCGCGGCGGCGACCGGCGACGGCGTGAGCACGCGCTTGCGTCCGAGTGCCGCGTCGGTACGCGTGACGACGCCGACCAGGTCGTGGGCGGATGCCGCGACCGCACGCAGCGACGGCAGTGCCGGCTCCGGCGTCCCGGCGAAGACGATGCGCATCGGGCTCCTCACAGGTCGAGCTCGGGCACGTCGAGCCGCACCTTGAGTGTAGTGCGGGCGGTGCGCGCGTTCCGGGCGCGGCGGCGGTGCAGCGCGGCCGACACGACCGCCGCGCGCAGCGACTCGGCGACGGCGCGGCCGGACGCGTAGTCGAAGCGGACGAGGGCGCGGACGCCGCCCTCGTCGACCGGCACCGGCCCGAGGACGGCCGCGGCGGGAAGACCGGGCACCGCGGTGCGCAGGTCGGCGAGGGTCGTCCGGACGACGTCGGTGTCGCCCTCGACCGC
>NZ_JBDIAB010000051.1:0-15388 GCF_039812165.1 Microbacterium sp. | reverse complement strand
GGCGGCGCGCGCCGACCGATCGTCGAGCGGACGGCATCCCCCGACGACCCGCCCGCGACGGTGCCGTTCGACTCCGAGGCGACCTGACCGGCGGAGCGTGCCGACCGGCGGAGCGTGCCGAGATCAGGAGATCTGGCCGGGACAGGACGTTGTCGCGTGGATCGTCCTGTATGCGCCAGATCTCCTGATCTGGTGCAGGGCGGCGCTCAGCGCGGGGTGAGGGGCAGACCGCGCCCGGCGAGGCCGCGCGGCGTCTGGGCGAGCCGGTCGGCGACGGCGGCGATCGCCCGCGCGGCAGGGTCGTCCGGATGGCATGCCACGACCGGCGTCCCCGCGTCGCCGTCGGCCCGCAGGGTGGTGCTGAGCGGCACGCTGCCCAGGAGCGGGACCGCC
Source organism: Microbacterium sp. (assembly GCF_039812165.1). Classification (GTDB taxonomy): domain Bacteria; phylum Actinomycetota; class Actinomycetes; order Actinomycetales; family Microbacteriaceae; genus Microbacterium. The sequence continues at coordinate 14,995 of NZ_JBDIAB010000051.1, read as the reverse complement.
TCGGCGTCGGCCGACAGCGCCTCGGCGACCGCCGCGCCGCCGCCGGAGCCGAACAGCTCGAGCGTCGTGCCGTCGGGAAGGGCGAGCGCCGCCATGTTCTCCACGACGCCGACCACGCGCTGACCGGTCTGGCGGGCGACCAGGCCGCTCCGGATCGCGACGTCGGCGGCCGCCGGCTGCGGCGTCGTCACGACGATCACCTCGGCGTTGGGCAGCAGCTGGCCCACCGAGATCGCCACGTCGCCGGTGCCGGGCGGCAGGTCGAGCAGCAGCACGTCGAGGTCGCCGAAGTACACGTCGGTGAGGAACTGCTGCACGGTGCGGTGCAGCATCGGCCCGCGCCACGCGACGGCGCCGACCGGCGCGTCGCCCTCGCGCCGGAGGAACATGCCGATCGACACGGTCTTCACGTCGTAGGCCACCGGGGGGAGCATGAGGTCGTCGAGGCGCGTCGGCGCGGGGGCGGTGCCGTCGGCGTCGGCCAGGCCCAGGAGGGCCGGGATCGAGAAGCCGTGCACGTCCGCGTCGACGAGCCCGACCGCGAGGCCGCGCGCGGCGAGGGCGACCGCGAGGTTGGCCGTGAGCGTCGACTTGCCGACGCCGCCCTTGCCGCTCGTGACCGCGATCACCCGCGTGAGCGTGCCGGGCCCGAACGGCATCCGTCGCGCCGGTCGGCCGGCGCGCAGCCGGTCGGTGAGCTCGCGGCGCTCGCCCGGCGACATCACGCCCACGTGCAGGTCGACGCCGGTGACCCCGGCGACGCCTGCCGCGGCCGCGCGGACGTCGGCGGCGATGCGATCGGCGGCGGGGCATCCCACGATCGTCAGCGCGATCTCGACCGCCGCGAGTCCCTCGGGCGAGACCGCGATCTCGCGCACCATGCCGAGCTCGGCGATCGGACGCCGCAGCTCCGGATCGACGACGGCCCCCACGGCCGCGCGGACGGCGTCGGCCGATGCCGTCATCGCTCGTCCGAGGGTGCGGTGCGCTCGTCGGGGGGCGCGGCCCGCTCGTCCAGCTGCTCGAGCAGGAGCTTCAGCTCGTGCCGGAGCATGTCGCGAGTGACGACCTCGCTCGTCATGTCGCCGAGCGAGAGGCGCAGCGCGACGATCTCTCGCGCGAGGTACTCGGTGTCGGCGAGGTTGCGCTCGGCGCGCTGACGGTCCTGCTCGATCTGCACGCGGTCGCGGTCGTCCTGACGGTTCTGCGCGAGCAGGATGAGGGGCGCCGCGTACGACGCCTGCAGCGACAGCACGAGCGTGAGCACGGTGAAGCCGTACACCTGGGAGTCGAAGCGCAGGTGCTCGGGGGCGAACGTGTTCCACGCGAGCCATCCCACGCAGAAGACCGAGAGCCCGAGGAGGAACGCGGGGGTGCCCATGTTGCGGGCGATCCACTCGGTGAACCGGCCGAACCGGTCGCGCGAGGGCTGCGGCGTGCGCGCGAGCACGCCCGAGCGACGCCCGCGCGGGGCGTCGAGCCGCACCCTCGACGTGCGGGCCATCAGCGGGCGCTCCCCGCGCGCACGGTGCCGGGCACGTCGTCGCCGTCGTGCGACCGCCAGTCGTCGGGCAGCAGGTAGTCGAGCACGTCGTCGACGCTCACCGCGCCGACGAGCCGATGGGCCTGGTCGACCACGGGCACCGAGACCAGGTTGTAGCTCGCGAGCAGGCGCGCCACCTCGGCGGCGGATGCCGTCGACAGCACCGGGTCGAGCGTGTCGTCGATGATCGTGCCGAGCCGCTCGTGCGGGGGATAGCGCAGCATGCGCTGGAAGTGCACGACGCCGAGGAGGCGCCCGGTGGGGGTCTCGTACGGCGGCAGCGTCACGAACACGGCCGCCGCGAGGGCGGGGTGCAGCTCGTGCCGGCGGATGGTGGCGAGCGCCTCGGCGACCGTGGCGTCGGCGGGCAGCACGATCGGCTCCGGTGTCATGAGGCCGCCGGCGGTGTCGGGGCCGTACTCCAGCAGGGCGCGGACGTCCTCGGCCTCCTCCGGCTCCATGAGGCCCAGGAGCTGCTCGGCGCGGCGCTCGGGAAGCTGCCCGAGCAGGTCCGCGGCGTCGTCGGGCTCCATCGCGTCGAGGATGTCGGCCGCGCGCTCGTCGCCGAGCCGCTCGAGGATCTGCACCTGCTCGCCCTCGGGCATCTCCTCCAGGGCGTCGGCGAGTCGGTCGTCGGGCAGCTCCTCGGCGACCTCGAGCAGGCGGTCCTCGGGCAGGTCGAGGAGCGTGTTGGCGAGGTCGGCCGGCTTGAGCTCGGAGTAGGTGGCGACGAGCTGCTCGGCGGACTGGGCCTCGCCCGGCGACTGCTGCTCGCGGACCTCCGACCACGTCGCGAACGTCGTCGGCCCCTTCGCGAACGGGGAGGCGTTCGTGCGCGGACGGCGGAGGAACAGCTGGCCCACCGACCACTGGCCCAGGCGGTTGCGCTCGATCGCGACGTCCTCGATGATCGCGTGACCGGAGCCGTCCTTGAGGTACACCTTGCGGCCGATGAGCTCCACCATGACACGCACCTCGCCGCCGCGCTGCTGGAAGCGGCGCACGTTGATCAGCCCGGTGGTGATGACCTGGCCGGTCGCGATCGAGGTGACCCGGCCGATCGAGACGAACACGTGGCGGCGGCCGGGGATCTCCACGACCAGCCCGATCACGCGCGGCGGATCGTCGCGGCGGAAGACGACGACGACGTCCCGGACCTTGCCGAGGCGGTCGCCGGCAGGGTCGAAGACCGCGCAGCCGGTCAGGCGCGCGACGAAAACCCTCTGCGTGCTCACCCGACCAGCGTAGTCCGCGGACGGCGTGATTCCTCGGGTCCGCGACGACCGGCCCGAAGAGCCCCCGACGGCCCGCGTGAGAGGATGGGACGGTGAGCATGATCGGTGGCACGCCCAAGGAGCACGGCGAGACCGTCGCCGGCTTCGGCACCTACGAAGGCGCGCAGAAGGCGGTCTCGCGGCTCATCGCGGCGGAGATCCCGGCGAAGGACATCGCGATCGTCGGGCGGGGCCTGCGCTCGGTCGAGACGGTGACCGGACGGCTCGGCTACGCCGCCGCCGCGCGCACCGGCGCGATCAACGGCATCCTGCTGGGCCTGCTCTTCTCGGCGATCTTCGTGCTCGGCACGCCCAACGCCGCGATCCAGCTGTTCGTCGGCGTGATGCTCGTCGGCATCGCGCTCGGCATGCTCATGAGCATCGTCACGTACACGCTGATCCGCCGCCGCCGCGACTACACCTCCATCACCCAGGTGCTCGCCGACCGGTACGAGGTGACGGTGCTCGCGCACAGCATCCACCGTGCGCGCGAGGTGCTCGGCCGCTCGGCCCCGGCCGTTCCGCCGCCGCCCCCGGCAGGTCCGCCCCGCTATGGGGAGCGCGTCGACCCGCGTCCTCCCGCGGGCGACGAGGAGTGACCGAGGCCGCGCACACGTTCGCGGTCGAGCTGCCCGCCGGCCGCGTGGACGTGCCCGTGATCGTCGAGACGCCCGAGGACGCGCCGTGGGGCGTCGTCGCGATCGCGCACGGCGCGGGCTCGGGCCGCGAGCATCCGTTCCTCGCGGGCCTGGCCGGCGCCCTGTGCGCGCAGGGACTCGCCGTCGCGCGGTTCGACTTCCCCTACCGGGTCGCCGGCAGACGGATGCCGGGACCGGCCGCCCACGCCGTGGCCGCCTGGGCTTCTGCGGGGGAATGGGCCGCGGGCCTCGGCGTGCCCTGGTGGGCGGCGGGGAAGTCGTACGGCGGGCGGATGGCGTCGATGTCCGCGGCCGAGGGCGTGATCGCGCCCGCCGGACTGGTCTACCTCGGCTACCCGCTGCATCCGCCGGGGCGGCCCGACAAGCCGCGCACGGCCCACCTGCCGGCGATCGTGCAGCCGCAGCTGTTCCTCAGCGGCACGGCCGACCCGTTCGTGCAGCCGGTCGAACAGCTCGAGGCGGCGGTGGCGTCGTGCCGCGACGCGGTGCTCTCATGGGTCGACGGCGGCGGGCACTCGTTCGAGGTCAAGGGCCGCAAGCGGCCGCCGGCCGAGATCGGCGCGGGGCTCGCGCCGACGGTCGTCGCGTGGATGCGCGAAGGGCCCCGCCCGGCGGCCGGGGAGTGATCCCCGGCCGCTGAGCGAGGCCCTGTCGCGTCAGATGCCCTGTCGCGTCAGCCGACCGTCACCGATCCGGTGAGCCGGATGTCGGCGGAGGAGGCGCCCACGAGCACGTCGACGTCGCCGGCGGGCGCGACGAAGTCGTGCACGTCGACGTCGTAGTACGACACCGCGCGGCGCGGGATCGCGACCTCGACGCGCTCGGACGCCCCCGGTGCGAGGGACACCTTGGCGAACCCGGCCAGCTGCTTGGCCGGCGTCGGCACCGGCGCGGGCAGCTCGCCCACGTACACCTGCACGACCTCGGAGCCCTCGCGGCCGCCGGTGTTGGTCACCGTGACCGCGACGGTCGCGACGTCGCCGCCCTCGCCCTCGCGCACCTCGAGGTCGGAGTACGCGAACGTCGTGTAGGTCAGGCCGTGGCCGAAGTGGTACGCCGGGCTCGGGCCGTCGGGCTGCCCGACCGCGCGGTAGCCCACGAACACGCCCTCGTCGTAGTGCACGTCGCCGTCGACGCCCGGGTAGGTGCGCGCGGAGGCGACCGGGGTCTCGTCGGCGGACAGCGGGAACGTGAGCGGAAGGCGCCCGCCGGGCTCCGTCGCGCCGGTCAGCACGCGGGCGAGCGCGTCGCCCTGCGCCTGGCCGGGGAACCAGGCCTGCAGCAGCGCCGCGGGCTGACCGCCCCAGCGCGTGGTGTCGATCGGGCTGCCGGTCATGAGCACGAGCGCGACGGGCGTGCCGGTGGCCAGGACCGCCTTGATCATGTCGTCCTGGCCGCTCGGCAGGCCCATGTGCGGGCGGTCGTCGGCCTCCGCCTCGTAGGTGCGCACGATGACGACGGCGACGTCGGCGTCGCGCGCGAGCTCGGCCGCCTCCTCGACCTCGGGGGCGAACACGCCGGCCGGCGGACGCCAGCCCAGCCGGATCCGCGAGCCGAGCAGGAAGCCCTGCGACGGGTCGTCGGCCGCGTACTCGAACACGACGTCGTAGGACTTCCCCGCCTCGAGCTCGAGGGTCAGCTCGTCGAGCGCGGGGTTGCCGTCGCCGGTGCCCTGGTCGATGCCGCCGCTTCCCGCGTAGCCGCTCCCGGCGTAGCCGTTGCCGACGCCCGCCGCCGCGCCGGAGCCGGCGAGGGGCACGATCGTCGTGGTCGCCGCCTCGTCGTCGCGCTCGGCGGAGCGGTGCACGACGCCGCCCAGCGAGAACATGTAGCTGCCGAGGTGGGTCACCACGAACTCGTAGTCGCCGGTCACCGGGACGGTGATCGTGCCCGTGTAGCGCACCGACAGGCGGGCGTTGAGCTCGCCGGGCAGGCGGTCGTAGCGGGCGGAGCTCGCGTTGAAGCCCGGGAAGTTGTGGAAGCCCATGTTCAGCTCGATCGGCGCCTCGGTGCGCGAGAGGAACGGCTCGCCCTCGAAGTCCGTGTTCAGCCAGAAGTCGGCGTGCAGCCCGCGCTCGCCGTCCGGCGTGCGGAAGAAGCTCGACGGCACGGCATCCGGACCCGGCAGCAGCGCACCCGGCGTCACCGGGTCGGAGCCGTACGCGGTCGTGATCTCGACGTCGTCGCCGAGAGCGCGGCGCAGGCCCTCCAGCGGCGAGACGCCCTTCGTCTCGCGCACCTGCGAGCTGCCGCCGCCCTGCGCGCTGATCGCGTCGATGTCGGGGCCGATGAGTGCGACCTTCCGGACGCCCTGCAGGGGCAGCACGCCGTCGTTGCGCAGCAGCACCATCGCCCGCTCGGCGATGCGCTGGGCGATGTCGTGGTGGGCGTCGACGTCGAACTCGCCGACGCTCGTCGGGTTCTCGATCTGTCCGAGCCCGACCAGCGGGCGGAGGATGTTGCGGACCTTCTCGTCGAGGACCGCCTCGCCGACCTCGCCGTCGTTCCACGCGTGCCACAGCTGCCCGCCCCAGAAGCCTTCGCCGGGCTGCTCCTGGTCGAGGCCGGCGTTGGCGGCGACGGCCGTGGAGTGGTTGGCGCCGTAGTCGCTCATGATCCAGCCGCGGAAGCCGAGCCGGTCGCGCAGGACGTCGCGCAGCAGCGTGGTGTTGTCGCACGCGAACTCGCCGTTGATCCGGTTGAACGACGCCATCATCGAGGCGACGCCCGCCTCCTGGATGAGCGCCTCGAACGACGGCAGGTAGAGCTCCAGCATCGTCCGCTCGTCGATGACGGCGTTGACCGAGGAGCGGTGGTCCTCCTGGTTGTTGATCGCGTAGTGCTTGGCGCACGCCTGCACGCCCTGCTCCTGCACGCCGTTGACGAACGCGACGCCGATGCGCGAGGTCAGCACCGGATCCTCGCCGTAGGACTCGAACGTGCGGCCGCCGACGGGCACGCGGGCGATGTCGACGGCCGGGCCGAGCGACACGTTGTGGTCGGTGGCGCGGCACTCGACGCCGATGACGGCGCCGTAGTCGTGCGCCGTCTCGGGCTCCCACGTCGCCGCGAGCGCGAGCGGGGCGGGGAGCGCCGTGGCACGGCCCTCGTGGACGTCGCCCTTGTTGATGCGGACGCCGGCGGGGCCGTCGGCCATCTGGAGGGCGGGGATGCCGAGGCGCTCGAGCGGTCGGGCGTAGAAGCCGTAGTTCCAGTTCACCTCTCCCGTGACGAAGGCGATCTTCTCGTCGAGGGTCATCTGGTCGAGATAGCCCTGGACGCGCTCCTCGACCTCGGGCGTGGCCCAGGAGGGGAGGCCGCTGCGGGCGCCCTCGGCTGCTGCGTCTGTCATGAAATACACTCCGATGGGTAGTCACGAACGAACCGCAGCCGACCTCGACCACGGTGCGGGATGCTCGAAGTATGCACCGAATACCGTAACGAGGCAAGTTTTCGTTGCGAGCAATCCGCGCCGTCCCGCGACGTCTCGCGGACGCGGCGCGCGGTTCAGTGGACGGGCGCCGACGCCGTGATCATCGACGAGACGCCGAGGAGCTCCCACAGCCGCCGCAGGTGCGCGGTCATGTCGATCGACGGATCGAGCAGCCACTGCACCTGCAGGCCGTCGGCGGCGGCGATGATGAGCCTCGCGGCCTCGTCCCGGTCGATCGCCGGTCCGAGCTCCCCGGCATCCTGCGCCCGCTCGATGGCCTCGGTGAGGAGGCCGCGCACCCACGCGTAGCGCTGCACGAAGAACTGGTGCGCGGCGTGGCCGGGAAGGCTCGCCTCGGTCGAGAACTCCACGTAGAGCCGCACGAGCCCCGGCACCTGCGTGTTGTGGTCGATGACGGCGAGGAAGCCCGCGAAGGTGGGGTTCGGCCGGTAGTACTGCTCGAGGTCGCGCTCGTCGCGCGCCCGCAGCACCTCCTGGTACAGCTCCTCGCGCGACTCGAAGTAGTGCATGAGCCCTGCCTGGCTGAGGCCCACGCGCGCCGCGATCTCGCGGTTCGACGCCTTGCGGCATCCGTTGAGCGCGATGACGTCGAGCGCGGTCGCGAGGATCTCCGCGCGCTTCGCGGTGCCCTTCGCGTACGGCCCTCGGCGTTTCATGATCAAAAGCCTAGAAGAACTGGGGGTCGGAATGCACCGGACTCACCCGCGGGCCAGCCATGCCTCGACCTCGTCGGCGGTGCGGGGGATGCCCGCGGACAGGTTGACCGGGCCGTCCGCGGTCATCAGGACGTCGTCCTCGATGCGCACGCCGATGCCGCGGTACTCCGCCGGGACCGTCAGATCGTCGATCTGGAAGTACAGGCCGGGCTCGATCGTGAAGACCATGCCGGGCTGCAGGATGCCGTCGTAGTACAGCTCGCGACGCGCCTGCGCGCAGTCGTGGACGTCGAGACCCAGGTGGTGGCTCGTGCCGTGGACCATGTAGCGGCGGTGCTGACCGCCGCGGTCGCCGTCGAGCGCCTCCTCGGCGGTCACCGGCAGGAGACCCCATTCCGCGACGCGCGCGGCGATGACCGCCATCGCGGCCTCGTGGACGCTGCGGAAGGTCACGCCGGGGCGCGCCGCGGCGAACCCCGCGTCGGCGGCCTCGCGCACCGCCTCGTAGACGCGGCGCTGGATCGGCGTGAACGCGCCCGAGACGGGGAGCGTGCGCGTGATGTCGGCGGTGTACAGGCTGTCGACCTCGACGCCCGCGTCGATGAGGATGAGGTCGCCGGGCACGACCGGGCCGTCGTTGCGGGTCCAGTGCAGATAGCACGCGTGCGGGCCGGAGGCGGCGATCGTGTCGTAGCCCTCGCCGTTGCCGTCCGTGCGGGCGCGCAGGTGGAAGACCCCCTCGACGGCGCGCTCGCCGCGCGGCGTGGCGATGATGCGGGGGAGGTCGGCGACGATGTCGTCGAACCCGCGTGCGGTGACCTCGACCGCCAGGCGCAGCTGCGCGATCTCGTACTCGTCCTTGCACAGGCGCAGCTCGGAGACGAACCGCGTCAGCTCGGCGTCGCGGTCGACGACGAGCTCGCCGTCGACGTGGGCGAAGCCGTCGAGGTGCGCCGTCGCGATCTGCAGGTCGGCGGCGACGCCGTCGAGAGACGGACGCGGCCCGATCCAGAACTCGCCGATCGACGCGTCGGCGTAGAACTCGGCCGTCGTGCGGTCGGCGCGCTCGCGGAGATAGAGGATCACCTCGTGCCCGTCGTCGGTCGGCTCGAAGACCAGCACCGAGTCGGGCACCGTGTCGCTCGCCCAGCCGGTGAGGTGTGCGAACGCGGAGTGGGCGCGGAACGGGTAGTCGGTGTCGTTCGAGCGCTGCGCGAGCGAGCCGGCCGGGATCACGAGGCGCCGGCCCGGAAAGGCGGCGGAGACGGCCGCGCGACGGGCGGCCGCATAGGGGGCCTGCGGGCGCGTCGGCGGCAGCTGGTCGGGGCGGTCTGCCCAGCCGGTCGCGATCGTGTCGAGGAAGCCGCGCGGGAAGGGCTGCTTGCGATTGAGGTTCGTCGCCGGGGCGTCGTCGTCCGCCGTCTTCTCCACCGTGAGGTCGCCGCTCGTGCTCATCCTCCCAGTCTGGCACGCGGCGCGCCGCGCGGCTCGGGGAAGGCCGCGGGGAGAGCTCAGCCGGCGGGCTCGTACTGGACGACGAGCGGGCGGTGGTCGCCGCCCGCGTCGTCGAGCGAGCTCAGCACGAGCGAGCCGGTGGGCGTCCAGGCATCCGTCGCCATCACGTGATCGATGGGCGTCCCGAGCAGCTCCGGCCAGGCGGTCGACCACGTGCCGACCGCGCCGTTGCCGGTGGCCGCCGCCGCGTCGTGGCAGCGGCCGAGCGTGCCGCCGTCCACGCCCAGGCGCGCCATGTGGTCGACGGTGGCGTTGAAGTCGCCGGCCATGATCACGTTCTCGCTCGCGCACTGGTCGGCGAGCCACTGGAGGTCGCCGCGCCAGTTCGCCATGTCCTCCTGGCGGGGGGCGACCGCGTGGGCGACGACGACCACGGGGCCGGTGCCGTCGACCGGCATCGCGACGACCGTCGGCACGGTCGAGGTGTTCGTCGTGCCGTCGGCGGTCGACTCGATCACCGCGTAGTCGCCGAGGTCGGGGGAGATCAGGAGGGTCGTCGAGTTGGCGTCCCACTCCTCGTAGCCCGCGAGGTCCTCGTACGTGTCGTGATGCGCCCACATCGGACGGCCGAGCTCGCGCATCGCGATCGCGACCTGCTCGCCGGTCTCGATCGTCGTCTCGGGGAGCGCCACGATGTCGGCCTGCATGGCCACCGCGGTCTGGGCGATCGTCGTCGGGTCGGTGGCGCTGCCCGCGGTGTTCCAGGTCATCACGCGCACGCCCGCCTCGCTCGACTCGGGCAGGCGGTCGCTGCCGGCGCCGCGCACGTAGATCACCCCGGCGTTCGCGAGCCCCGCCACGAGGGCGATCGTGAGGATCGCGCCCGCGAAGGCGCGGATCGGCCGCGCGATGCACATGAGGAGCGCCACGAGCACGATCGCCGCGCAGGCGAGCACCAGCAGGCCCCGCATCGACACCAGCTGGGTGAACGGGAAGGCGCGTTCGAGCCGGAAGAACTGCGGCCAGGTCACCACCGCCGCGGCGATGGCGAACAGGACGGTCACGAGAATCCCCAGCAGTCGCAACACGTCCGCGACTCTATGTCAGGACCCTGAGAGATCCGCGCACGCACGCCGCGCTACGCTCGGAGGATGGCTGTGGGCGATCGTGGGCGCGACGCTCGCGCGCACGATCCTCTGCACGACGGCCCGGGCGACCTCCATCTGCACTCGGACCGCTCCGACGGCACCGAGCCTCCGGCCGCCGTCATGGCGGCCGCGCACCGGCACGGCCTCGAGGTCGTCGCCCTCACCGACCACGACACCACGACCGGATGGGCGGAGGCCGCCGAGGCGGCCACGTCGCTCGGCATGACGTTCCTCCCCGGCATCGAGCTCAGCGCGCGTCACGAGTGGCGGAGCGTGCACGTGCTGGGCTATCTGCTCGATCCGGACGATGGCGCCCTGCGCGCCCTCACGGACCGCATCCGCGAATCCCGCCTCACGCGCGCGCGCCGCATCGTCGAGAACATCGGACGCGACTACGCGCTGACGTGGGACGACGTCCGCGCGCACACCGCCGACGACGCGACGGTGGGGCGCCCGCACATCGCCGACGCGCTCGTGACGACGGGGCACGTGCGCGACCGCGCCGAGGCGTTCGCCGGCATCCTGCACCCGCGCGGCGGCTACTACGTCGAGCTGTACGCGCCCGACCCGGTCACCGCGGTCGCGACGATCGTCGCGGCCGGCGGCGTGCCCGTGATCGCGCACCCGGCCGGCCGGGCGGGCCTGCTGCCGGCGCGCCTCGTCGAGCGGATGCTGGACGCCGGGCTCGCCGGCTTCGAGCTCGGACACCGCGAGAACGTCGAGCCGGCCCTGCGGACGCTCCGCGAGCTCACGCGGGAGCGCGGGCTCATCGCGACCGGGTCGAGCGACTACCACGGGGCGGGCAAGCCCAACGTGCCAGGGGAGTTCACCACGAGCGCCGAGATGGTCGAGCGGATCGTCGCCCGTGGAACGGGAAGCGCCCCCGTCGCTCCGTGAGACGACGAGGGCGCTTCGGGCCGTGAGGCTCAGCCCAGGGCCTTGGCCTTCAGCTGGTCGTACTCGGCCTGCGAGATCGCGCCGGAGTCGAGCAGGCTCTTCGCCTGCGCGATCTGGTCGGCCGGGCTCGTGCCCGCGACCGACTTGATGTAGTCGTCCTGCGCGGACTTGTAGCGCCGCACCGTCTCGGCGTCGCGCTCGGCCATGCCGCCGCCGCGGGCGATCAGGTACACGAGCGCCGTGAGGATCGGCACGAAGATCAGGAAGATGAACCAGACCGCCTTGGCGAAGCCGCTCAGCGAGCGGTCGCGGAAGATGTCGCCGATGATCGAGAACAGTGTCATCAGGTAGGCCACGAAGATGAACGCCCACAGGAACCACCAGATCAGATCCCAGAACGAGCCCCAGAAGCCCTGATATTCGACGGTCGCGTCGATGAGTCGCATGATTACCCCTCCACAGAAGTCGTCGGCGATGTGCCGCCTGATCTCAGACTAACGGCGAGGGTGCCGTGCGATCCCGGGACTCACCGTGCGCGGGTGAGGATGCCGGTGTCTCAGGACGCCGCGGCGGCGCCGGAGCCGCGCCGGCGACGGCGGCGACGCGGGGCGGGACGTCCGTCGTGGTGCTCCTTGCCGTGCCCGTCGTGGGTCCCGGTGCCGTCGGCGTCGCGCTCGACGGCGACGGCTGGGGCCGGCTCCGCGGCCGCTCCGGTCCCGGCATCCGGGGCGAAGGTGTCGCCCACGCGCGACGAGCCGGACCGGCGGCGACGGCGGCGACGGGTGCCGCCCTCGTCGGGGTCGCCCTCGGCCGCTGCGTCGGCAGCCGCGCGCGTCGGCCGCTGCGTGCGCGCCGGCTGCGTCTTCGGCGCCGTCGCGATGCGCCCCTTCGTCCCGGCGGGGATGCCGAGGTCGTCGTGCAGGTGCGGGCTCGACGAGTAGGTCTCGACCGGCTCGGGCTGGCCGAACTCCAGCGCCCGGTTGATGAGGGCCCACTTGTGCAGGTCCTCCCAGTCGACGAACGTCACGGCGATGCCGGTCTTGCCGGCGCGCCCGGTGCGGCCCACGCGGTGCAGGTACGCCTTCTCGTCGTCGGGGATCGTGTGGTTGATCACGTGCGTGACGTCGTCGACGTCGATGCCGCGCGCCGCGACGTCGGTCGCGATGAGCACGTCCTTCTTGCCCGCCTTGAACGCCGCCATCGACCGCTCGCGCGACTCCTGGCTCATGTCGCCGTGCACGGCGCCCGCGTTGAAGCCGCGGTCGCCGAGCTCGTCGACGAGCTTCTGGGCGGCGCGCTTGGTGCGCGTGAAGATGACCGTCTTGCCGCGGCCCTCGGCCTGCAGGATGCGGGCGATGACCTCGTCCTTGTCGAGCGCGTGCGCGCGGTACACGAGGTGGCGGATGTTCGCCTGCGCGATGCCCTCGTCGGGATCGGTCGCGCGGATGTGGATCGGGTTCGACATGAACCGGCGGGCAAGGGCGACGATCGGGCCGGGCATGGTCGCCGAGAACAGCTGCGTGTGCCGGACGGCGGGGAGCTTCGTGAAGATCTTCTCGATGTCGGGCAGGAAGCCGAGGTCGAGCATCTTGTCTGCCTCGTCGAGCACGACCTCGGTCGCGTTCGACAGGTCGAGCAGGCGCTGGTTCGAGAGGTCGATGAGGCGCCCGGGCGTGCCGACGACGATCTGCGCGCCGCCCTTGAGCTGCTCGATCTGCCCCTCGTACGCCTTGCCGCCGTAGATCGCGACGACGCTCGTCGAGCGGTTCTGCGTGAGCATGTCCATGTCCTCGAAGACCTGCACCGCGAGCTCGCGCGTGGGCACCACGACGAGCGCCTTCACACCCGGCTCGGGGTTCGGGCCGAGCCGCTGCACGAGCGGGATGCCGAAGCCGAACGTCTTGCCGGTGCCGGTCTTGGCCTGGCCGATGATGTCCTGGCCCGGGATGCCGAGGGGGATGGTCTGCTCCTGGATCGGGAACGCGTCCACGATGCCCTGAGCGGTCAAGGAGTCGACGATGTCCTGATCGACGCCGAGTTCGACGAAAGTCGTCACTGTCCGTACCTGTCTGGCGGGGCGATCCGCCGAGGAGAAGGGTCCACGCCCTCGTTCAGCCACAGGCGCGGTGGTCCCGCTCCAGCGGCGGGACCCCTACACCCTACCCGAGGGCGCCGAGAAGGCCCTGCAGCGCCACCCCGCCGCACCTATGCTGTACGCGTGGCGACGTGGTTCTGGCAGCGCAGGCGTCCCGCGGGGCGGCCGTTGGCGCTGCGCTCGCGGGGGGACGTCGGCGACGTCCGACGCGTGGACTTCGAGACCCTCGCCCCCGACGTCGACACCTACCTCGGCCAGGCGGCCTACCTGCAGCTCGGCTACTTCGAGACGCTGAGCGAGCTGATCGCGCCCACGCCCGAGCTGTCGAAGAAGGAGTCGCTGTCGATGGCGGCGGGCACGGCGCTCATCAAGCACCGGGAGCTCGTGGCACTGATCCGCTCGCGCGGCGAGGATCCGCAGGAGCTCATGCTGCCCTTCCGCGAGCCGCTCGACGCGTTCCGCCGCGCGACGCACGGGGCGCGGCCGCTGGAGACGATGCTGTCCGTGCACATCACCGCGGGCATGCTGGACGACTTCTACCTGTCGCTGTCGGCGAGCTACGGCGACACCGGTCGCGCGGTGGCCGAGATCCTGCAGGCCGACGACGACCGCGAGGCTCTCGTCGGCATCCTGACCGACGCGATCGGCGCCGATCTGGAGTGGCGCGCGCTGCTGGCGCTGTGGGGCCGTCGCCTCGTCGGCGACACGCTGCTCATCGCCCGCGGCGCGCTGCGCTCGCCCGCGCTCGACACCGCCGACGCGAAGAAGGTCGAGCCGGTGTTCACCGACCTCATGGCGGCGCACTCGCGTCGCATGGCCGCGATGGGCCTGGACGCCTGAGGCGCGCCGGGCCGGGCGTCAGGCGATGCGGAGGCGTGCGCGCTCGCGCGTGTCGTGCGCCGCGCGCACGCGCCACAGCGCCAGCAGCACCGGCGCGGTCAGCAGCGGAGCGGCGAACGAGGCCAGCCAGATCCAGGGGCCGTCGGTCGTCAGACCCGCCCACGTCAGTGCGAGCCACGTCGCGCCGCCCAGGAGCGTGCCGAGGATCGGCGCGAGCGCCGCGCCGCGCGTGCTGCGGCCGCCGACGACGAAGTGCATCGCCGCCCCGAGCGATCCGCCGACGATCAGCGCGAGCAGGATCTCCATGCGCGGGTCAGGCGACGAAGCCGATGCGGCGGGACTCCTCGGTCCCGATCTCGACGAAGGCCAGCCCGGCGGTCGGGACCACGTACGACGTGCCCTTGACGTCGGTGAACGTGACCGAGGCGGCACCGGCCTCCAGCGCCGAGGTCACGGACGAACGGACGGACTCCGCCGTGTCGGCGGACTCGAAGCTGAGCTCTCGGCCGGTGTTCGCGATGCCGATGCGGATCTCCACGGATGACTGCCTCTCCCGCCCGGCCGCCCGGGCGCCCTTCGACTCTACGACACGGCCGTGGGGAGCGGGCGCGCCCGGGGCGAGCCGTCACGCGGGTCACTGCCTTCGCGCCGACTCACTGCGTCACAGCGCAGTGAGCGGGGCACGACGCAGTGACTCGGCGGGGGGTCATCGCGACCGGCGCGGGTCTCGCGGGGCGATGTCGGCGGCGGCGGATAGCGTGAGGACATGCCATCCGATCCGCGCCTCGACGAGGCGGCTCTCGACCTCGACGCCGCCGACCTCGACGCCGCGCAGCGCGCCGTGCGCGAGCTGCCGCTCGAGGCGGCCGGCGCGGTCGTCGGCGCGGCGGGCACGGGCAAGACCGCCACGGTCGTCGCGCGTGTCGCGCACCTGGTCGCCGCGGGCGTCGCCCCCGACGAGCTCGTCGTGCTCA
>NZ_JBDIAB010000050.1:0-15943 GCF_039812165.1 Microbacterium sp. | reverse complement strand
CCCGTCAGGCGGGCCGCACCGCCTCAGCGGCTCACGGTGCGGAAGCGGCGCCCGTTGATCTCGCGCGGCGTGATGCGCACGAAGTTGCTCTTCACGGTCGGGTTCGTGCTCTGCAGGTCGAGCACGCCCGACTCCTCGATCTCGTCGTCGGCGTCGAGCCGTGCCGCGGTGCCGCGCACGACGACGCTCCACGCGAGGCCGTCGCCGACGGCATCCACCTCGAAGGCGACGCGCGGGTCGCGCGCGACGTCCATGAGCTTCGACCCCGGTGCCGTGCGCACGTAGATCCGCTCGCCGTGCGTGAGGTAGTCCACCGGGAAGAGGTCCGGAGCTCCATCGGCGCCCAGCACGGCGAGCCGTCCGATGGTCAGGGATGCCAGGACCTCCCAGCACTCGTTGAGCCGCAGGCCCTCGACGTCGTTCGAGAGGGGGCGGTCGATCGGTCCCTGGTCCGCGGTGTCCATTCCCCCATTCTCCCGCGATCCGGCACGGGAGCGCATCCCGCGCGCGGCGGGCGCCCGCACCCGCGGATGCCGACGCCGAGCCTGCGGCGATTAACCCGGCGATGGCAGAGACGGACGGCATCCACCCCTGACAGACTGGGCCCATGAGCGTCATCGAGAACTCCAAACTCACCGTCGTCGGCGCCGGAAGCGTCGGATCGAGCGTGGCCTACGCCGCCCTCATCCGCGGCTCGGCCCGCCATGTCGCCCTCTACGACATCAACACCGAGAAGGCCGAGGCCGAGGTCCTCGACCTCGCGCACGGCACCCAGTTCACCGGATCGAGCGACATCGTCGGCGGCAGCGACCTGTCCGTCGTCGAGGGCTCGCACGTCGTCGTCATCACCGCCGGCGCCAAGCAGAAGCCCGGACAGACCCGCATCGAGCTGGCCGGCGTCAACGCCGGCATCATGAAGTCGATGATGCCGCAGCTGCTGGAGGCGGCCCCGAACGCCATCTACGTCATCGTGACCAACCCGTGCGACGTGCTGACGGTGCTCGCGCAGGAGACCACCGGGCTGCCGCCGGAGCGCATCTTCGCGTCGGGCACGGTGCTCGACACGTCGCGCCTGCGCTGGCTGCTCGGCCAGCGGGCCGGCGTCTCGGCCCAGAGCGTGCACGCGCTGATCGTCGGCGAGCACGGCGACACCGAGTTCCCGCTGTGGTCGTCGGCGTCGATCGGCACCGTGCCGATCCTCGAGTTCGAGCCCGCGACCGGCGGGCGGATGACGGTCGACGAGCTCGACCGGGTCGCCGTCGACGTCCGGGATGCCGCGTACAAGGTCATCCAGGGCAAGGGCGCGACGAACTACGCGATCGGCCTCACGTCGGCGCGCATCGCCGAGGCGATCCTCGACGACGAGCACGCGGTCATGCCGGTGTCGCCCGTGCTGCACGGGTACCACGGCATCGACGGCGTCGCGCTCTCGGTGCCGTGCATCGTGAGCTCCGCCGGCGCGGTGCCGATCGCGGGCACGCCGTACTCGGCGAGCGAGCTGGGGCTGCTCCGGCGCTCGGCCGACGCGCTGCGCCAGGTCGCCGACTCGCTGCGCGACTGACTCGGGATGCCGGGGGCTCCCGCGGCTCGGAGGGGATGTCGCGGGCCCCGGCTACGCTGAACGCGTGGCCGCCCGCAGACCCTCCTCGACGACATCGTTCCGCTGCACGGAGTGCGGCTGGACGACCGTCAAGTGGGTCGGTCGCTGCGGTGAGTGCCAGCAGTGGGGCACCGTCGTCGAGGCATCCGCCCCGTCGGCGAGCACGCGGGACGTCGCACCGGTGAGTCCGGAGCGGACCGCGCGCCCCATCACCTCGATCGACACGACCGAGGCGCCGCGACGCACGAGCGGCGTCGGCGAGTTCGACCGCGTGCTGGGCGGGGGTCTCGTGCCCGGCGCCGCCGTGCTGCTGTCGGGCGAGCCCGGCGTCGGCAAGTCCACGCTGCTGCTGGAGGTCGCCGCGCAGTCCGCGCGGGCCGGCCGGCGGGTGCTGTACGTCAGCGCCGAGGAGTCGCTCGGCCAGGTGCGCCTGCGCGCCGAGCGCACCGGCACGCTCCACGACCGGCTGCTGCTGGCCAGCGAGACCGACCTCGCGACGATCCTCGGCCACGTCGACCAGGTGCGGCCCGACCTGCTGATCGTCGACTCGGTGCAGACCGTCTCGTCGGCGCTCGGCGACGGCGCCGCGGGCCATCCGAGCCAGGTCCGCGAGGTGGCGTCCACCCTCATCCGCATCGCCAAGGACCGCGACCTGCCGGTCGTGATCGTGGGTCACGTCACGAAGGACGGCTCGATCGCGGGCCCCCGCATCCTCGAGCACCTCGTCGACGTCGTCTGTCAGTTCGAGGGCGACCGGCAGACGTCGCTGCGCTTCGTGCGGGCGCTCAAGAATCGCTTCGGCCCGACCGACGAGGTCGGATGCTTCGACATGGCCGGCGACGGCATCGTCGAGGTCCCCGATCCCAGCGCGCTGTTCCTCGGCCACGGCGACCCGGTGCCCGGCACGTGCGTGACGATCGCGCTGGAGGGCCGCCGGGCGATCCCAGTGGAGGTGCAGGCCCTGACCCTCGAGACCGGTGCACCCAATCCCCGCCGCATCGTGAGCGGCGTCGACAGCGCGCGCGTCGCGATGATCCTCGCGGTGCTCGAGAAGCGCCGCATCGCGAAGACCTCCGACAAGGACGTCTACGTCTCCACCGTGGGCGGCGTTCGGCTCGTGGAGCCGGCGGCCGACCTCGCGATCGCGATCGCGATCGCCGGCGCCGTGCACGAGCGCGCCGTGTCGCGCCACGTCGCCGCGATCGGCGAGCTGAGCCTCGCCGGCGAGATCCGGCCGGTGACGCAGACCGGCCAGCGCGGTGCGGAGGCGGCCCGCATGGGCTACCGCACCGTCATCGACGCGTCGGCGCGCACGCTCGGCGGCGCGATCGGCGAGGCGAGCCTCCACCAGCGCGGAAGGTCCGACGAGCCGGCGGCGTTCTGAGCGCCGGCGACACGGCATCCACGCGTCGCGTCCCCCGAACGGCCGACACGCCGGACGCGCGGAGGGGGAAATGTCCCCCAAAATACCTACAGCGCCGCGGCGCCGTGGTGCGTACGCTGGTATCAGCTCTATAAGAGGCGATATCCACTGTCCCCAGCAGTGGTTGTCACACCATCCCCAGAGGTGTGGCCGTAGTCCTGCCTCGTGAGCAATGGGCCCCTTCAAGTTTCCCAGTCCCCAATGAGAAGCTCGAAGGGGCCCCTTCAATCCCCGGATGTCCCCCGAACTGTGGACAAGACTTGCGGAAAAACCCCCTGGTGTCCACCGAAATGCCTACATCTGGGCACTCCGCGCGGCCGGTATTCTTGTAACAGCTCGAGAAGGCACCAAAACCCACTGTCCCCAGCAGTGGATGTCGCACCATCCCCAGAGGTTCGACCGTAGACCTGCCGTACGAGCAATGGGCCCCTTCGAGTTGCCCAGTCCCCAATGGGGAGTTCGAGGGGGCCCCATCCTTGTCTCTATGCTGAGCACTATGACCGGGAGCCGTCCAGTGAAGAGGAAGCCTCCGCTGGAGTTCCGCAACACGCAGCTCGCCGACGCACTGCAGACGCAGGACATGGCGGCCGTGGCGTTCGCCCTCCGCAACGGTCCCGTCGTGGTCCCCATGATGCGCCCCGGCCGGCGCGACGACCCCCTCGACGGCGGCGACGTCTGGACCTATCGCGATCCGCACACCGGAAAGGTCGCGCTGCTGCTGTTCAGCGACGCGGTCCACAAGCCCGCCTCGCTCCCCCCGGGAGTGGCGCTGCAGTCGCCCGCGTGGCTGCGCGCCTTCCTCGGCACGCACAACGAGACGATCACGTGCATCTTCTTCGACATCGCGGGGCCCCATCCGATGCAGTCGACGATCGACGACCTCATCGCCGCGCTCGACGCCTGAGGGCTCGGCCCGCGACGTCGACGCAGCGCGGATCGGGTACGGCCGCTCCGACCCCGACCGTGCCGCTCACCCCAGGACGAAGACGGCCGAGTCGCTCGAGTCGATGCCGCCGATCGACACCGAGAGGTGGAAGTAGCCGGAGGGGGCGAGCGGGCGCGGGCCGCCGCACGTGTCCACCGCGGAGCGCGTGCGGTCCCACGAGATCGGCGTGACGCTCGACACGGTCTGGTGGGCCTCGAGCTGCACGACCTGGTCGCTCGGCTCGGTCTGGCAGTCGGTCGAACGCCACCAGGTGTCGCTGCCGCTCGTGATGGTGAACGACTGCGTCGCCGTCCCCACGTTGATGAGGCACGGCTTGTCGCCGTCGTTGGTGAGCGTCATCGACAGCTGCGGGAACTCCCCGCCGCCGTACGACTCCTTGTCGGTGACCGGCACGACCTCGACGTTCGCGGTGGTGCACGCCTTCACGGCATCCGCGGTCGGCGAGGGCGACGGGTCCGATGCGGGCTCGGTCGCGGGCGGCGGCGTCGTGGGAGCGGCCGTCGTCGGCGCGGGTGTCGACGGCATGACGGATGCCGTCGGCGACGGCGCCGCGGCGGGTGCGCCGCGCCAGGGCTGCCAGATCACGATCGCGACGATCGCCGCGACCGCGAGCACGGCGATCAGCACCGCGAGCCGGCGGCGCCGGTACACGGCTGCGGAGTGCCGACGACCGGATGGTGTGCTCACCCTGCCAGGGTAAGCCGAGGCATCCGCTTCGCCATTGCAGACGCGCCTAAGACCCGTACGCGTGCACCGAGTGACCCTCGGGCCGGAGCCGGGGCGGACGAGGGCTACAACCGCTTCAGCATGCGGGTGTTGCCGAGGGTGTTCGGCTTGACGTGCGCGAGGTCGAGGAACTCGGCGACGCCCTCGTCGGGGCTGCGCAGCAGCTGCGAGTAGACGTCGGCCTCGACGACCTGTTCGCCGATGGGAGCGAACCCGCGACGCGTGAAGAACTCGACCTCGAAGGTGAGGCAGAACAGGCGCGACAGGCCGAGGCCGCGCGCGTTCTCCTCGAGCCGCGAGACGAGCGCGCCGCCCACGCCATGGTGCAGCCAGTCGTCGTCCACGATGAGCGTGCGGATCTCGCCGAGGTCCTCCCACATGGCATGCAGGGCGCCGCAGCCGATGAGACGTCCGTCGGCCTCGGCGACCACGAACTGCTGCACGGACTCGTACAGGACCACGAGCTCCTTGCCGAGCAGCACGCGTCGCTGCACCCACGGGTCGAGCAGGGTGAGGATGCCGCGCACATCGCTCGTGCGCGCCGGGCGGACGTGGAACTGGCTCACCGCACCACCCTACGCCCGCGGCGCCGGCCGCCATGATCCGGATCAGGAGATCTGGCCGGTACAGGATGCCCGGCCGTGAATCGACCTGTCCTCGTCAGATCTCCTGATCTCGTCGAGGCTGCGAGAGCGGTGCACGGCTCCCCGAGCCCGGCGGGAGAGGGCTGCGTGCACCGGTAGGGTGACTGCGTGACGGTGCTTCGCGACTACGCCGCAGCGATGACCCGGCCGACGCTGTCGCTCGACTCGCCGGCCGATCCGCGCTACGACGAGGTCGTCGCCCCCGACGGCGCGCTGCGTCCCGCCTGGAAGGGCCTGGCCGAGATCGCGCTCTCCCTCACGCCCGACGAGCTGCACCGCATCGACGGCGAGATCACGCGCTTCCTCGCCGACGACGGCGTCTCGTACCTGCGGCCCGACACGGGCGCGCAGCCGTGGCAGCTCGACCCGGTGCCGCTGGTCATCGACGCCGCCGGATGGGCGCGGCTCGACGTGGGCCTCGCCCAACGGGCCGAGTTGCTGAACGCCCTCCTGGTCGACCTGTACGGCGCACAGTCGGTGCTCGCGGAGGGCGTCGTCCCCGCCGCGGCGGTGCTCGGCCACGCCGGCTTCGCCCGGCCCATGGCACGACACAGCGCCCGCGACCCCCACCCGCTCCTGCTGTCGGGCACCGACCTCGGGCGCGCGGCCGACGGCGAGTGGCATGTGCTGGCCGACCGCGTGCAGGCGCCGTCCGGGCTCGGCTTCGCGATGGAGAACCGCCGCGTCATCTCGCAGGTGCTGCCCGACCTCTACCAGGAGAGCGACCTGCACCGCGTGGAGCCCTACTTCTCGGCGCTGCGGGCCGCGCTGCTGTCGGCGGCGCCCGACACGGTCGCCTCGCCCCGCATCGTCGTGATGTCGCCGGGCCCGTTCTCGGAGACCGCGTTCGACCAGGCGTTCCTCGCAGGCGCCCTCGGCTTCCCGCTCGTACAGGGCAGCGACCTCGTCGTGCGCGACGGCTGGGTGTGGCTGAAGCCGGCGGGCTGGCCGCGCACCGCGCCCGCCGAGCGGATCGACGTGATCGTGCGCCGCGTCGACGCGGAGTGGTGCGACCCGCTGGAGCTCCGCGCCGACTCGCACCTGGGCGTCGCCGGGCTCGCCGAGGCCGTGCGTCGCGGACGCGTGCGCCTGGTGAACGGGCTCGGAGCGGGCGTGCTCGAGAACCCCGCGCTCATGCCGTACATGCCCGCGGTGTGCGAGCACCTGCTCGGCGAGCAGTTGCGGCTGCCGTCGGTGCCCACCTGGTGGTGCGGCGATCCGGCCGGCCGCCAGCACGTGCTCGCCCGCGTCGCCGCCGGCGACGACGCGTTCCTGGTGCGCCCGATCGACCAGCCGCGCAAGACGCTCGCGGGTCTCGATCCCGCCGAGCTCGCCGCGCGCATCGCGGCGGCGCCGCACCGATTCGTCGGGCAGGAGATGCTGCCGCTGTCGCAGGCGCCGGTGTGGCGGCCCTCCGGCGACGCGCAGGCCCACGCCGTCGTGCTGCGCGGGTTCACGCTGCGCTACGGCTCCGCGTACCGTCCGCTCGTCGGCGGCCTCGCCACGGTGCGGGAGGGCGCCGACGGCTCCCCCACCACGAAGGACGTGTGGGTGCTCAAGGCCGCGGCATCCGACCCCGATCAGGGCCTCGCCGACATCGTGCCCCTGCCGACGGCGCACACGATCCCCGCCCTCGCCCCGCGCGCCCTCGCCGACCTGTTCTGGGCGGGCCGCTACGCGGAGCGCGCCGAGGATCTGCTCCGCATCCTGCTGACCGCTCAGCAGCAGCTCGACCAGCCGTTCGGCCATCGCGACGACGCCGAGGGCGCGCGCCTGCTGCTGCGCGCGCTGCGGCATCTGGCCGGTGCCCCGCTGGGCGACCCCGACGCGGACTTCCGCTCGCTGCTGCTCGACGTCCGCCGCGCCGGCTCGGCGGCGCACTCGATCGCGCAGCTGCGCGCGGCGCTGGAGGGGGTGCGCGACCAGCTCTCCGGCGACACCTGGCGCGTGTTCTCGAGCATCGAGCGGGCGCTGCGGTCGCTGCGCTCCTCGACCCGCTCGCACCGCACGGCCGAGTCGGGCGGGCGCATGCTGTCGGCGATCCTGTCGCTGCACGGCGTGACCTCGAACATGATCCGGGATGCCGGCTGGCACATGATCGAGGCCGGACGCTTCCTCGAGCGCGCCCTCCAGGTGTGCCACCTGCTCTCCGCCGCGGCCGCCGAGCGCTCCCGCACCGGGCGGGAGGACCTCGCGGCGCTCCTCACGGCATCCGAGAGCGTCGTCACGCACCGCCGCCGCTACCGCGGGTCGATGCGCACGTCGGACGTGCTCGACCTGCTGCTGCTCGACCCCGACAACCCCCGCTCGGTCGCGTTCTCGCTCGCGCACGTGCGCAGCCACCTCGCGGCGATGCCGTCGTCGACCGGGTCGACCCGCCCGGAGCGGCTCGTCGAGCAGCTGGAGACGAACCTCGCGCAGATCGATCCCGCGGTGCTCGCGGTCGCGGCGGGCGCCCAGCGTCCGCTGCTGTCGTCGTTCCTCGCCGGCACGGTGGCGGGCCTCGAGCAGCTCGGCGACGCGATCGCGCAGCTGCACTTCGAGAGCGGTCCGCCGCCGGTGCCGATGTCGGCGCTGTCGCTGGTCGAGGAGAGGCAGGTGCCGGTGTGAAGCACTACCGCGTGACGCACCGCACGACGTACGCGTACAGCAAGCCGGTGCAGGACAGCGTGGGCCAGTTCCACCTCGTGCCGCGTGCGCTGCCGTGGCAGCGCGTGCACGCCGCGCACGTGGTCGTCGACCCGCTGCCCGGCGACGTCGCCGCCGACGTCGACTACTTCGGCAACTCCTCGACGTACTTCCACCTCACCGAGCCGCACTCGCGCCTCGTCATCGAGGCGGTCAGCGATGTGGACGTCGCCGTGCCGGTGTACGACGAGGCGATGAACCGGCCGTGGGAGGACGCCCGTCCACTCGTCCATCCCGGCACCCCCGGCGCGTGGCGCGCCACGGAGTACGCACTGGAGTCGCCTCGCGTGCAGCACGTGCCCGAGGCGACCGCGTACGCCGCGGCATCCCTCACCCCCGGCCGGCCGCTCGTCGAGGCCGCCACCGATCTGATGCACCGGATCCACGCCGACTTCGCGTACGACAGCACCGCCACCACGGTCACGAGCACCGTGGCCGACGCGATGCACAAGCGCGCGGGCGTGTGCCAGGACTTCGCACACGTGGCCCTCGCATGCCTGCGCGGGCATGGGGTGGCGGCACGGTACGTGTCCGGCTACCTCGCCACGCAGCCACCGCCCGGCAAGGAGCGCATCGTCGGCGCCGACGCGTCGCACGCGTGGCTCGCGGTGTGGATCCCGGGCACGCAGGAGTGGCTCGCGATCGACCCGACGAACGACCAGTGGGCGAACGACCGGTACGTCACGGTGGCATGGGGGCGCGACTACGGCGACGTGTCGCCCGTACGGGGCATCATCTTCACCAAGGCGAAGCGGTCGACCCTGCACGTCTCCGTCGACGTCGCCCCGGTCGACGCACGCTGACCCGCGGGCGCACGAACGCGAAGAGCGGATGCCGGTGGCATCCGCTCTTCGCGTTCAGACGGTCTCTCAGGCGCTGGCGGCCAGGTCCGGCGTCGTGGCGATCTCGCCGGCGGCGCCGACCCCGATCGCGACCTTCTCGCCGCGCGGCGCGGTCTCGAACACGAACTCGCCGCCCTGGACGTCCACCGTGACGTGGTCGCCGGCGTTCAGCTCGCCGTGCAGGATGCGCTCGCTCAGCCGGTCCTCGACCTCGCGCTGCATCGCGCGGCGCAGCGGCCGGGCGCCGAGCGTCGGGTCGAACCCGATGTCGATGAGCTTGTCCTTCGCGGCATCCGACAGCTCGACCGTCATGTCGCGGTCGAGCAGGCGCTCGGCGAGCCGCTTCGTGAACAGGCCCACGATCTGGCGCAGCTCGTCCTTGTTCAGCTGCGGGAACACGATGATGTCGTCGAGGCGGTTGAGGAACTCGGGCTTGAAGTGCCGCTTCAGCTCCTCGTCGACCTTGCCCTTCATGCGCTCGTAGCTCGTCTGGGCGTTGCCCTCGACCTGGAAGCCCACCGGGCCGCCGGCGATCGCCGACGAGCCGAGGTTGGTCGTCATGATGATGACGGTGTTCTTGAAGTCGATCACGCGGCCCTGGCCGTCGGTGAGGCGGCCCTCCTCCAGGATCTGCAGGAGCGAGTTGAAGATGTCGGGGTGCGCCTTCTCGATCTCGTCGAACAGCACGACCGAGAACGGCTTGCGGCGCACCTTCTCGGTGAGCTGGCCGCCCTCCTCGAAGCCGACGAACCCGGGAGGGGCTCCGAACAGCCGCGAGACGGTGTGCTTCTCGCCGAACTCGCTCATGTCGAGCGAGATGAGGGCGCCCTCGTCGTCGAACAGGAACTCGGCGAGCGCCTTGGCCAGCTCGGTCTTGCCGACACCCGTGGGGCCGGCGAAGATGAACGAGCCCGAGGGCCGCTTGGGGTCCTTCAGCCCGGCGCGCTGACGGCGGATCGTGCGGGAGAGCGCCGCGATGGCCTCCTCCTGCCCGATGACGCGCTGGTGCAGCGCCTTCTCCATGAAGACGAGACGGCTGGTCTCCTCCTCGGTGAGCTTGAAGACCGGGATGCCGGTGGCCTGCGCCAGCACCTCGGCGATCAGCCCCTCGTCGACGACGGCGTGCGACGCCACGTCGCCCGAGCGCCACTGCTTCTCGAGGCGCAGACGCTCGGCGAGCAGGGACTTCTCCTCGTCGCGGAGGGAGGCGGCCTTCTCGAAGTCCTGCTCCTCGCTCGCGCGCTCCTTGTCCTCGCGCACCTTGGCGATGCGCTCGTCGAACTCGCGGAGCTCGGGCGGCGACGACAGGATCGACAGGCGCAGGCGGGCTCCCGCCTCGTCGATCAGGTCGATGGCCTTGTCGGGCAGGAAGCGGTCGCTCACGTAGCGGTCGGCGAGGTTCGCCGCCGCGACGATCGCGCCGTCGGTGATCTGCACCTTGTGGTGCGCCTCGTAGCGGTCGCGCAGGCCCTTCAGGATGTTGATCGCGTGCGGCAGGCTCGGCTCGGCCACCTGGATCGGCTGGAAGCGGCGCTCCAGCGCGGCATCCTTCTCGAAGTGCTTGCGGTACTCGTCGAGCGTCGTGGCGCCGATCGTCTGCAGCTCGCCGCGGGCCAGCAGGGGCTTGAGGATCGAGGCCGCGTCGATCGCGCCCTCGGCCGCGCCCGCGCCCACGAGCGTGTGGATCTCGTCGATGAAGACGATGATGTCGCCGCGCGTGCGGATCTCCTTGGTGACCTTCTTCAGGCGCTCCTCGAAGTCGCCGCGGTAGCGGGAGCCGGCGATGAGCGAGCCGAGGTCGAGCGAGTAGACCTGCTTGTCCTTCAGCGTCTCGGGCACGTCGCCCTTGACGATCGCCTGCGCGAGGCCCTCGACGACGGCGGTCTTGCCGACGCCGGGCTCGCCGATGAGGACGGGGTTGTTCTTCGAACGGCGCGACAGGATCTGCATGACGCGCTCGATCTCCTTCTCGCGCCCGATCACCGGGTCGAGCTTGTTCTCGCGCGCGGCCTGCGTGAGGTTGCGGCCGAACTGGTCGAGCACGGCCGAGCCGCCCTGCGCCTGCTGCTGGCTCTCGTGCGCGGCGCCCGAGACGGCGGCCGGCTCCTTGCCCTGGTAGCCGCTGAGCAGCTGGATGACCTGCTGGCGCACCTTGTTGAGGTCGGCGCCCAGCTTGACGAGCACCTGGGCGGCGACGCCCTCGCCCTCGCGGATGAGGCCGAGCAGGATGTGCTCGGTGCCGATGTAGTTGTGGCCGAGCTGCAGCGCCTCGCGCAGGCTCAGCTCGAGCACCTTCTTGGCGCGCGGCGTGAACGGGATATGGCCGGTCGGCTGCTGCTGGCCCTGGCCGATGATGTCCTGCACCTGCTCGCGCACGGCGTCGAGCGAGATGCCGAGGCTCTCCAGGGCCTTCGCGGCCACGCCCTCACCCTCGTGGATGAGGCCGAGCAGGATGTGCTCGGTGCCGATGTAGTTGTGGTTGAGCATCTTCGCCTCTTCCTGGGCGAGCACAACCACGCGACGGGCACGGTCCGTGAATCTCTCGAACATCGTCCGACTCCTCCGGGGCGCACTGGTGGCGCCTTACATCGAGGGTAACGAGCGGCGGATGCCGTCATGCCCGTGTTCGCCATGGGCATAGCGTCGGGCGGCGCACGGCGAGGGTTGACAACGACAATCGATATGCATATCGTTTTTCGATAACAACGATCATCGATATGGAGGTTGAGAGATGAACGCCACCGCCCCTGACCGCGGCCTGACCCGGAACGACGTCGTCGCGCTGTGGTTCTTCCTCGTCGTCGGCGCCGCGCTCGTCGTCATGACGACGGTCTTCGCCGTCGTCCGGATCGTCGACGCCTTCACCGCCACCACGATCCGCGTGCCCGCCGAGTTCACCGGCACCCTGGCCGAGGCGCCCGTCGGTCCCGACGGCGCCGCCCGGGCGGTGGAGCTCGACAGCGCGCTCCTGATCGCCGACGGGATGTCGGTCGCCGGCCGGTCCGCGATCGTGATCGAGCAGGTGCTCGCCGTCGCGAGCATCGCGACGCTCGTCGGCTGTCTCATCGCCCTGAGCGTCGCCGCCATGCGCCGCCGCGTCTTCAGCCGGCGGAACACCGTGCTCGTGAACGTCGCCGGAGCGGCCGCTCTGGTCGGCATCGGCGTCGTGCCGTTCTTCGGCAACATGGCGGCCAACGACGCGTTCCGTGCGGTCTCGGACGGCACGTTCAGCAACGTGATCATGACCGCCGACCTGTCGTCGCTGTTCCTCGTCGGCTTCGTGGCGGCGACGGCATCCGTCGTCTTCGTCATCGGCGACCGGCTGCAGCGCGACACCGAGGGTCTCGTATGAGCCCCGCCGACCTCGAAGAGGGGCCCAGCGGCATCCACTGCCGTCTCGACGAGCTGCTCGCCGAGCGCGGGATGACCCTCGCGCGGCTCTCGGAGCTGGTCGGCGTCTCGGTCGTGAACCTGTCGGTCCTGAAGAACGACCGGGCGCGCGCGATCCGCTACTCGACGCTGGCGGCGATCTGCCGCGTGCTCGACTGCGAGGTCGGCGACCTCCTCGTGCGGGCCGAGCCCTGACCCGCTCTCACTGCCCTCCCCGCTGACTCACTGCCTGCTCGCTGACTCGCTGCCCTGCTCGCTGGCTCACTGCCCTGCTCGCCGTGTCACTCTCCTCCCCGTCGAGTCACTGCCCTGCTCACCGACTCACTGCCATTTCCGGCGACTCACTGCCCTGCCGTCGACTCACTGTGCTGCACCACAGTGACTCGCACGGAACGCAGTGACTCGCGGAGGACGGCCGGACGGAGGGCGACGTCCGCGGCGCGACAACCCGAAGCGCGCGACGCCCGGAGCGTGACGACCCGCAGAGCGCGGCGCCCCCCAGCGAGCCGGGTCAGAAGACCGGGATGGTGACGGGGGTCGCGAACTCGGCGCCGCCGCCGGCGAGGGTCAGGGCCACGTCGAGGTCGTCGTCGAGACCCGGCGCGTGGACGACCACCGCGCGCGGAGCCATGTCGGCGGTGCAGATCTGGTCGGCGGGAGGATCGACGAACGTCACGGTCACGCCCGCGGGGTCGGTCACCTTGACGTCCGCCACCACCGGGGCGCACGAGGACGAGCCCCAGGTCAGCACGACGATCTCGTCGTCGTCCACCCAGCCCGCGGTCGGCGAGTACTCCGGCACCTCCGCGTGGGCGAGGGCCGGCACGCCGTCGAGGTCGGTGTCGCCGTGGAGGCCCGCGCCGGTGACCCGGATCTCCAGCTCCTTGGTCGGATCGACGCCCTCGGGCAGGCCGACGAGCGTCACGCGCGACACGTAGTCGCGCGTGCAGGGTCGGCCGGGGTCGACCTCCTCGAGCACGACGGACAGCGTCCCGTCGGCCTCGAGCGTGACCTCGCCGGCCGCCGGCACGCACGTCGAGCTGCCCTGCGTGACGAGGCCGATCATGCTGCCGCCGTCGAGCCACGCGGCATCCACCTCGATCTCCTCGCCCGTCGCGGGCGCGGTCGGCGTCGGACTCGACGAGGCGCCCGGCGTGCTCGCACAGCCGGAGAGCGCCAGCGCGCCCAGGAGCAGAAGAGCGGATGCGGTCGTGATGCGCCTCGTCATGGTTCGATCCTGGCCGAGAAGCCTGGATGCCACACGCGAGAGCGGTCACAGAGCCATAACGACCGCGGACTACTGGAGCGCCGAGGTGAGGCGCGCGAGGTTGTCGAGCACGGTGGAGCGCAGCGGCTGCTGCTTCCACTCCTCGAGGGTGAGCTCGCGACTGAGCGAGCGGTAGAGGTCCTCGACCTCGCGCAGCTGGTCGACGAACTCCGACCCGCGCACGAGCATCGTGATCTCGAGGTTGAGACCGAACGAGCGCATGTCCATGTTGCTGGAGCCGATGATGGCCGTCTCGTCGTCGATCGTGAGGCTCTTCGTGTGCAGGATGTAGGGCTTGCGGTACATCCAGATGCGCACGCCCGCGCGCAGCAGCGCCTCGTAGTAGCTGCGCTGGGCGTGGTACACCATCGCCTGGTCGCCCTCCTCCGAGACGAACAGCTCGACCTGCAGCCCGCGCTGGCACGCGGTCGTGATCGCCAGGAGCAGTCCCTCGTCGGGCACGAAGTAGGGGCTCACGATGATGATGCGGCGCTGCGCCGCGAACAGCAGCGCCATGAACATCTTGAGGTTGTTCTCGAACTCGAACCCGGGCCCGGACGGCACGATCTGGCAGTCGAGGTCGCCGGGGCCGGACTCGACGTGGAAGAGGTCGATCTCGTCGGTGAGCACCTCGTCGGTCTCGCTGTACCAGTCGGAGAGGAACACGGCGTTGATGCTCGCGACGACGGGCCCCTCGATGCGCGCCATGAGGTCGACCCAGTGCAGTCCGCGGCGGATGTTCTTGGGCAGGTTGTAGGTCGAGTCGGTGAGGTTCTGCGAGCCGGTGAACGCGACCTTGCCGTCGACCACGAGGAGCTTGCGGTGGTTGCGCAGGTCGGGCCGCTGGTACTTGCCCTTGAGCGGCTGCACCGGCAGCATGAGGCGCCAGTGGGCGCCCATCGCATCGAGACGGGCGATGGTCGTCTTGTAGTACGGCTTGCTGCGGTTGGCCCAGTGGTCCATGAGCACGCGGACCGTCACGCCGCGCGCGACGACCTCCTCGAGGGCCCGGAAGAACACGTCGGTGGTCTGGTCGGCCTGCAGGATGTAGAACTCGACGTGCACGTAGTGCTCCGCCTCGCGCACGGCGTCGGCCATGGCCTGGATGCTCGTGTCGTAGTCGGCGATCAGCTGCGCGCCGTTGTCGCCCGCCAGCGGCAGGGCGCCGAGGTTGCGGTTGAGCGTCACGAGCGACGTGAACCACTCCGGCGCGTTCGGCCGCAGGCTGCCGAAGTCGAGGTGGGCGCTCGTCTCGCGGATGTAGTCGTTGATGCGCTGCTGCTTGAGCCGCCGCTTGCGGGGCAGCCGCGGATTGCCGATCAGCAGGAACAGGAACACCCCGATCAGCGGGATGAAGTAGATCGCCAGGAGCCACGCCATCGCCGCGGTCGGGCGGCGGTTGCGGGGGATGATGATGATCGCCGCGACGCGGATCGTGATGTCGAAGACCATCACCAGGAGGACCCACCAGGTCCAGTCGACCGTGATGGTAATCATCCGTTCCCCCCGGTACGGCTCACCGCAGCGACTTCGCGGGAGGATGGCCGGCATCCTCGTCCGGGGCGGCCGTGAGACCGCGTTTCGCGCGCTCCTCCGCCTCGATCCTCGCATAGACGGACCGCTCGTGACGGTCCATGCGGAAGATGGCGCGCAGGATGAACAGGAAGAGCCCGAGCACCACGACGGTCGGCAGCAGCGACCAGATCACGGCACCCCAGTAGTCGTCCATGCCTCCATCGTACGGGGATGCGCGGACTCCTCCCCAGCCGGTCATCTCGCCGGGTTGTCCACGGATGCGCCCTCCGGCGTCCCGCGCCGTCGCGCCGTGCGCGACGCTCGGCTCATGACGACGACCCTGACGATCTCGACCCCCGCCCAGTTCCTCTCCCTCGTGCCGAGCGTGCTCGGCTTCCATCCGGTCCGCAGCCTCGTCGCGGTGCCGACCCGACGCGGTCGCAGTCTCGGGGCGCTCCGCATCGACCTGCCGCCCGACGACGATCCCGACGCCAGCGAGCGGCTCGCGTCGAGCGTCGTGGGGCTCGTCTGCCGCATCGCCGACGCCGACGCGATGGTCGCCGTCGTCTACACGGATGCCCCGGTCGGCGACACGTTGCCCCACCGGCGGCTCGCCGAGGCGCTGTCGGTCAGCGCGGACTCCTGCGGTCTGCCCCTCACCGACGTGCTCGTGGTGGCCGCCGACGGCTGGGGCTCGTACCTCGACCCGCTCCTGCCCGACGGCGGACGACCGCTCGCCGAGCTGGCGCCCCCGGAGATCGAGGACGGGCCGGAGGTCGCCGGCGACCAGGCCGCGGGCGCGGCGCTCCCCCGCCACGAGCCGGCGGAGGTCAAGGCGGTCACCGCGGCCACGAAGGCGGTGCGGGCGGCGCTCGCGCTCGTCGGCGATGCCGCGGGAGTGC
>NZ_JBDIAB010000049.1:0-16040 GCF_039812165.1 Microbacterium sp. | reverse complement strand
CCCGACCGCATCGTCGCCACCGGCGACCTCGCCGCCCGCGACCTCGACTGGGCCAACCGATACACCGTCGACGACATGGTCCGCACCGGCTGGCACGCCCGCCAAAGCACCCAGACCTGACTCCTGGTCCGCGCGACGCGCACGCCTCCCGTGCGGCGCGGCTCAGCCGGCGCGATCCGCGAGACGGGCGCGCAGTCCGTCGAGCAGCATGCGCAGACCCCATTCGAACGCCTCGTCGCGACGTCCCCGGGGCGGCAGCGGAGCCGCGAGGGCCCGGCTGAGCACGGGCACGTCGTCGGTCGCGGTCCACGCCTCCGCCGGGCTGGCGAGGTCGAGCCCGAAGCCGAACGCGAACGCGTCGATCACGCTCAGCGCGATCACGAGCTCGTCGTCGCGGAAGCCGCCGCGGACGAGCGCCGCGGCGATCTGCTCGTACCAGAGCAACGAGCGCCGGTCGACGACGGTCTTGCCGGAGAGGAGCGGCACGAGGAGGGGGTGCTCGCCGTACATCCGGCGCTGCACGCGCAACGCCTCCGCGACCGCGTGGTCCCAGTCGCCCTCCGCCATGCGCGGCGCATAGCGCTCCGCGAACCGGCCGCGCATGAGCTCGACGATCTCGTCCAGGCCCGACACGTGGTGGTACAGCGACGACGGCGTGACGCCCAGATGACGAGCGACCGCGTTGACGCCGAACGGCCGCCCGGCGTCGACGAGCTCCATCGCGGCGTCGCCGATGCGGTCGGTCGACAGCAGCGGCGTGCGTGGTCGCGGCATCCGGTCGCCTCCGATCCCTCCGCACCAGTCTGCGTCAGAATCGGCCCTTCCCCTCGGAGCACCCACCGGGCATAATAAACCGAACACCATTTGATTATGGATCGCCGACGCCGTCGCTCGAGGCTCGCGTGCTGCGCACCGTCGTCGGGGGCAGACTCGCGTACGAGGCCGAGGACTGAGCGCGCGCCGCTCGCGCGCAGACACCGACACGCGAAACGAAGGAGAACCCATGGCCTGGCGCATGCCGTCCGAGACCGCCCCGCACGAGCGCACCTGGATGGCGTTCCCGAAGGAGGGCGTGACGCTCGGCGACGACGACGCCCAGCGCGAAGAGGGCTACGCGACCTGGACCGCCGTGGCGCACGCGGTGGCCGAGTTCGAGCCGGTCACCATGGTCGTCGACCCGGCCGAGACGGCCCGCGCCCGGCGCATGCTCGGCGGCCACGTCGAGATCCTCGAGGCGCCGGTCGACGAGTTCTGGATGCGCGACACCGGTCCGACCTTCGTCGTCGACGACGAGCGGCCCGGCGTGCTCGGCGCGGTGGACTGGGTGTTCAACGGCTGGGGCGCCCCCGCCTGGGCGCAGTGGCGGCTCTCCGCCGAGCACGCCCGCGTCGTCGCGCGGGCGACCGGCGCCGAGCTCGTCAGCTCGACGCTCGTGAACGAGGGCGGCGGCATCCACGTCGACGGCGAGGGCACGGTCCTCCTGACCGAGACCGTGCAGCTCGACCGGCGGCGCAATCCGTACCTGGACCGGGCCCGCGTGGAGGCGGAGCTCGCCCGCACGATCGGTGCGACCACGGCCGTGTGGCTCCCCCGCGGGCTCACGCGCGACTACGAGCAGTTCGGCACGAACGGCCACGTCGACATCGTCGCGACCCTCCCCTCGCCGGGCCGGGTCCTCCTGCACGCCCAGTCGGACCCCGCGCATCCCGACCACGCCGTGACGGCGGAGCTGCGAGCGTTCCTCTCCGGGCAGACGGATGCCGCCGGCCGCACGTTCGAGGTCGTCGACCTTCCCGCCCCCGCCACGCTGCGCGACGAGGAGGGCTTCGTGGACTGGAGCTACGTGAACCACCTCGTCGCGAACGACGGCGTGATCGCGTGCGGCTTCGGCGACGAGCACGCCGACACGCGGGCTCGCGAGATCCTCGCCGAGGCCTACCCCGGACGCCGCGTGGTGACCGTGGACGCGCGGCCGCTGTTCGCCCGCGGCGGCGGCATCCACTGCATCACCCAGCAGCAGCCCGCCCTCCCTAAGGTGGACGCATGACCTACGACGTCGTGGAGCGCTCGATCGCCGAACTGCGCGCCGCCCTGGAGAGCGGCGAGACCACGGCCGCCGAGCTCGTGGACGCCTACCTCGCGCGCATCGACGCCTACGACGCGCCGGGCACCGAGACGGCGCTCAACGCCGTGGTCGTCCGCAACCCGCACGCGCGCGCCGAGGCGGCGGCCTCGGACGATCGCCGCGCCCGCGGTGCGGTCCTGGGACCGCTCGACGGCATCCCGTACACGGCCAAGGACAGCTACCTGGTCCGCGGACTCACCGCCGCCTCGGGCTCGCCCGCGTTCGCGGAACTGGTCGCCCAGCGCGACGCCTTCACGATCGAGCGGCTCCGCGCCGCCGGCGCGATCTGCCTGGGGCTGACCAACATGCCTCCGATGGCCAACGGCGGCATGCAGCGCGGAGTCTACGGGCGGGCCGAGAGCCCCTACGACGCGGGGTACCTCACCGCGCCGTTCGCGTCCGGGTCGTCCAATGGGTCCGGCACGGCGACCGCCGCGTCGTTCGCGGCGTTCGGGCTCGGCGAGGAGACCTGGTCGAGCGGACGCGGACCCGCGACCAACAACGCCCTGTGCGCGTACACGCCCTCGCGGGGCGTCATCTCGGTGCGCGGCAACTGGCCGCTCGTCCCCACCATGGACGTCGTCGTCCCGCACACGCGCTCGATGGCCGACCTCCTCGAGGTGCTCGACGTCGTCGTCGCCGACGACGTCGAGAGCCGCGGCGACTTCTGGCGCGTCCAGCCCTGGGTGGCGCTGCCCGCGGCGTCCGCCGTGCGCCCGGCGTCGTATCCGGCGCTCGACGTCGCCGATGCCGCCGCCGGCGCCGCGGTGCTCGCGGGCGCACGCATCGGCATCCCGCGCATGTACATAGGCGCCGATGCCGAGGCCGGCACGGCCGAGAGTCCGGGCATCGGCGGACCCACCGGGCAGCGCATCGAGACCCGCCCCAGCGTCGTCGCCCGCTGGGAGGCCGCGCGCGCCGACCTCGAGCGCGCGGGCGCCGTCGTGGTCGAGGTGGACTTCCCCGTCGTGTCGAACTATGAGGGCGACCGCCCGGGTGCGCCGACGATCGCCACGCGCGGGCTCGTGTCGCCGGCGTACCTGAAGCGCGAGATCGTCGACCTGTCGGCGTGGGGCTGGGAGGACTTCCTGCGCGCCAACGGCGACCCCGCGCTGCACACGCTCGCCGACGTCGACGGCGCCGCGATCTTCCCGCACCCCGAGGGCGCGCTCCCCGACCGCTACACGGGCTTCGACGACGACATCGCCGAGTACCCCGAATGGGTCCGTGCGCATCCCGGTGCCGGTCTCGCCGACATGCCGGAACTGGCCGACGGCCTGCGCGGACTCGAGGAGACCCGTCGCCTCGACCTCGAGGCGTGGATGGACGAGCACGGTCTCGCCGCCGTGGTGTTCCCCGCCGTCGCCGACGTCGGTCCCGCCGACACCGACGTGAACGAGGCCTCCGCCGACCTCGCGTGGCGCAACGGCACCTGGATCGCGAACGGCAACCTCGCGATGCGCCACCTCGGCATCCCGAGCGTCACCGTGCCGATGGGCCTCATGGCCGACATCGGGATGCCGATCGGCCTGACCATCGTCGGCCGCGCCTACGACGACAGCGCGCTGCTGCGTCTGGCCTGCGCCTTCGAGGCGATCGGAGCGCCCGGCGCGCGTCGTACGGAGCCGCCCCGCACGCCCCGGCTCTGAGTCGCATCCCCTGCCTTCTCGCCGAGTCACTGTCTTCCCGTCGACTCACGTCGCTCCAGCGCAGTTAGTGGGAGCTGGGGCAGTGACTCGCGAGCGGGCGACGCTGCACACAGCCCTGCGCTCGCCGAGAGACCGCGTCAGCGGGGGCTACGCGCTCGCTCGGACGACGAGCGCCGCGGCGACGGTGTCGGTGGCCGGGGGCGCGTCCTGCTCGATGGCCGCCACGAGCCGGGCGACCGCGCGCGCGGCCAGCTGCGCGAAGTCCTGGCGGACCGTCGTCAGTGGCGGCTGGTAGTCGGCGCCGTCGGCGATGCCGTCGAAGCCGACCACCGCGACGTCGTCGGGCACGCGGCGCCCCGCCTCGGCGAGGGCGCGGAGCGCGCCGAGCGCCAACTGGTCGTTCGCGGCGAAGATCGCATCGGCGCCGGCGGCGACGAGCGCGCCGGCCCGGTCGTAGCCGGATGCCGCGGACCAGTCGCCGTGCGTCGGCGAGGGTGCGTCGAAGGCCGCCTCGGCGAGCGCCTCGCGCCAGCCGCGCTCGCGCTCGGCCGCGGCGAACGACCCGACCGGCCCGGCGAGGTGGTGGACGGAACGCCGCCCGAGCGCGATCAGGTGCGCCGTCGCGGCGCGCGCTCCCCCGGCGTGATCGGTCTGCACGATGGAGAACCGCGCGTCGGGCGGCGAGTCGACCACGACCAGGCGCAGATCGGCGGGGAGCGAGACCGCGCGAGCCAGGGTCGTGGCCTCGTTGAGGACGATCGCGCCGTCGACGCCCTGGTCACGGAGCCGGTCGAAGGC
This sequence comes from Microbacterium sp., assembly GCF_039812165.1. Classification (GTDB taxonomy): domain Bacteria; phylum Actinomycetota; class Actinomycetes; order Actinomycetales; family Microbacteriaceae; genus Microbacterium. Next base: position 11,468 of record NZ_JBDIAB010000049.1, on the reverse strand, counting down.
GTCGGCCACGGCATCCGCACCTCGCGCGAGCACCACGACGAGGGCGTAGCCGCGGTCGGACGCCGCCTCGGCGAGCGCCTCGAGCATGCGGGAGTTGCCGACCGTCTCGAGCGTGGCCACGACGACGCCGATCGTGCGGGTGCGCCCGGTCCGCAGCGCCCGCGCGGCGCGGTGCGGGCGGTAGCCGAGCTCGACCATGGCCCGCTCGACGCGCACGCGCGTCTTCTCCTCGACGTGCGGGCTGCCGTTGACGACGCGGCTGACGGTCTGGCCCGACACTCCGGCGCGCGCGGCGACGTGCGCCATCGATACCCGTCCCCCGCCGGCCGGCGTCTCCGGGCGCCGCTTCTCCTCGTGCTCGAGGCGAAGGAGGTCGCTCCTCACGTCACGTGCCACACCGGCTCCCTCGTCATGCGTCCTGAACTCAGACTTGTTGACGCTAACATAGCCCTCCTGCTACCGTGTTGACGTGAACATTTCTCAGAACGGTCCGGATTCTCCGGCCGAGGCGCTCGGCGCCGGTGTGATCAAGCGCGCCACGCGCCTCGCCGACGGCCGCGAGCTCATCTACTACGACGATCCGGGCTCCACGCTCGGCCCCGAGCGCGCGGTCGACGCGCGTGCGCTCGACCCGCGTCCCGGCACCGCGACGATGCGGCTGGACGTGCTCACCGGCGACTGGATCTCGGTGGCCGCCGCTCGGCAGAACCGTGCGTTCCTCCCGCCCGCCGAGCTCGACCCGCTCGCGCCGCAGACGGCGACCAATCCGTCCGAGATCCCGTCGCGCTACGACGTCGCGGTCTTCGAGAACCGCTCGCCCTCGTTCGGTCCCGCCCTCGCCGAGGCGCACGGCGACGCCCCTGCCGCCGCCGACCCGCCGCACGGGCTCGCCGACCTCGCCGAGCTCGGCCTCGGCCGCACGCGCACGAGCGCCGGCCGCTGCGAGGTCGTGTGCTTCAGCCCCGAGCACGAGGGGTCGTTCGGCACCCAGACCGTCACGCGCGCCCGCACCGTGATCGAGGCGTGGGCGGACCGCACCGCCGCGCTGTCGGCCCTCCCCGGCATCGAGCAGGTGTTCCCGTTCGAGAACCGCGGCGAGGCCATCGGTGTGACGCTCCCGCACCCGCACGGCCAGATCTACGGCTACCCGTACGTCACGCCCCGCACCGCGCGCACGCTCGACGCGATCGAACGCACCGGACCCGACCTGTTCGCACGCATCCTCGAGTTCGAGCAGGCGTCGGAGCGTGTGATCCTGCGCGGCGAGCACTGGACCGCGTTCGTGCCGTTCGCCGCCCGATGGCCCCTCGAGGTGCACGTCATGCCGCACCGGCACGTGGCCGATCTCGCCGAGACGACGGATGCCGAGCGCGACGAGCTCGCTCCCCTCTACCTGCGCCTCCTCCGCGGCGTCGACGCGCTGTACGACACGCCGACGCCGTACATCGCGGCCTGGCATCAGGCGCCGGTGCACGTCGCGCGCGACACGATGCGCCTGCACCTGCAGCTCACCTCGCCGCGCCGCGCGGCCGACAAGCTCAAGTTCCTCGCCGGCTCGGAGGCCGCCATGGGCGCCTGGATCGGCGACGTGCCGCCCGAGACGTCCGCCGCCCGCCTGCGCGACGCGGTCGAGGGGGTGGCGGCGTGAGCGCGGTCGGCGCGGCGCGCGCGCTCCTCGTCGAGCTCACCGGCACCGAGCCGGACGGCACGTGGTCGGCACCCGGCCGGGCGAACCTCATCGGCGAGCACACCGACTACAACGACGGCTTCGTCTTCCCCTTCGCGATCGGCGAGCGCACGCACGTCGCCCTGCGCCACCGCGACGACGGCCGCATCCGCGTCGTCTCGACCTTCGACGCCGACCCCGTCGAGGTGGCGCTGACCGACCTCGACGGCCTGTTCCCGGCGCGCCGCGACGACGTCGCGGAGTGGGCGCGCTACCCGCTCGGGGTGGCGTGGGCGCTGATCCAGGCGTCCGGCGCGGATGCCGTGACTCTCGGCGGTGTCGACCTCGCCTTCGCCTCCGACGTGCCGGTGGGCGCCGGGCTCTCGTCGTCGGCCGCGATCGAGGGGGCCACGGCATCCGCCCTGAACGACGTGTGGGGTCTGGGCATGGGCCGCGTCGCGCTCGCGACCGCCGGCACGCGCGCCGAGAACGAGGCCGTGGGCGCCCCGACCGGCGTCATGGACCAGCTCGCGTCGATGCTCGGCGAGGCGGATGCCGCGATCTTCCTCGACTGCCGGAGCCTCGAGACCGAGGTGGTCGAGCTCGGCTTCGGCCCCGCGGGCCTGACGCTGCTGGTCATCGACACCGGCGTGAAGCACGCGCACTCGACCGGCGGCTACGGCGAGCGCCGCGCCGCGTGCGAGCGCGGCGCGGCGGTCATGGGCGTGCCGGCGCTGCGCGACCTCTCCGTCGACGACCTGCCGCGTGCGCAGGAACTGCTCGACGACGTCACGTTCCGCCGCGTGCGCCACATCGTGACCGAGAACCAGCGCGTGCTCGACACGGTGCAGACGCTCCGCGCGCACGGCCCGCGCGCGATCGGCGGCCTGCTGGATGCCTCGCACGCGTCGATGCGCGACGACTTCGAGATCTCGGTGCCCGAGCTCGACCTCGCGGTCGACACCTCGCGGGCGACCGGCGCGATCGGCGCGCGCATGACCGGCGGCGGCTTCGGCGGCGCGGCGATCGCGCTCGTGCCCGACGAGCACGTCGAGGCGGTGGCCTCCGCCGTCACGGCGTCGTTCGCCGACGCCGGCTTCGCCGCGCCGCACGTCTTCCCGGTCGCGGCCTCCCGAGGCGCCGGCCGCGACGCCTGACCGCGCCCCGGCTGCGGATGGGCACGCGCGACGGGCTAGCGGAGAGCGGGACGGGATGCCACCCCCTGGCATCGCGGCGACGGCTTCCCGTAGCGTCGACGATGGGTGAGGCATCCGTCCCCCGCCCGTCAGGAGCAACCATGGCCTACATCACGGTCGCGACCGAGAACTCGGTCGACATCGAACTGTCCTACACCGACCAGGGGTCCGGTCAGCCGGTCGTCCTGATCCACGGCTTCCCACTCGACGGCGAGTCGTGGGGCAAGCAGCAGGCGGCGCTGCTCGACGCCGGCCACCGCGTCGTCGCCTACGACCGGCGCGGATTCGGCGACTCGACCAAGGCCGGCTCCGGCTACGACTACGACACGTTCGCCGCCGACCTGCACGCGCTCATGGAGGAGCTCGACCTGCGCGACGCGGTGCTCGTCGGCTTCTCGATGGGCACCGGCGAGATCGCGCGCTATCTCTCCCGCTACGGCGCGGAGCGCGTCGCGAAGGCGGCGTTCCTCGGCTCGCTCGAGCCCTACCTGCTGATCACCGACGAGCATCCGGACGGCGCCGGCCCGCAGGAGTTCTTCGACGGCATCCGCGCCGACGTCCTGAAGGACCGGTACGCGTTCCTGACCGGGTTCTTCCAAGACTTCTACAACCTCGACGAGAACCTCGGCACGCGCATCTCGGACGAGGCGCTCGCGGCGAGCGTCGCGACGGGCAACCGGGCCGGCAACACCGCGATCGCGGCCGCGCCGCTGACGTGGCCGACCGACTTCCGCGACGACATCCCGGCGATCACGGTGCCCGCGCTCATCCTGCACGGCACCGCCGACAACGTGCTGCCGATCGACAAGACGGCCCGCAAGTTCCGCGAGCTCCTCCCCGAGGCGACCTACGTCGAGATCGAGGGAGCGCCGCACGGCCTGCTGTGGACGCACGGAGACGAGGTCAACGAGGCGCTGCTCGCGTTCCTGCGCGACTGACGCGCTCCGTCGCACACGACGACGAGACGCCCCGGCCCTCCGCGGAGGATCGGGGCGTCTCGGTCTGCCGGAAGCCCGGTCAGCGGGTCGCGTTCTCGATGAGCTCGACGATCTCGGCGCGCGGCAGCGGGAAGCCGTCGAGGCGATCGAGGGGGAAGTTGCCGATGACGGGCAGCAGCGACATGTCCCCGCCGAACTTGGCCTGGATCTTCTCGAGCAGCACCGGTCCCGCAACGGGGTGCTCGAGCGCCTCCTCGATCGACGAGGCCATGCTCAGCGGGAGCTCCACCGCGTCCCCGTCGACGGCGACCGACGTGCGGGTGCGGAGGTCCCGGCTGGAGGCACCCGCCTCGACGGCGTACTCGCCGCCCTCGACGATCCACCCGTCGACGCGGACGTCCCAATAGGCCAGGTCGGAGCGGCGGATCGTGAGCACGACATCGGCGGACTCGCCCGGCTGCAGGTCGACCAGCGCGAACGCCTTGAGCTCGCGCGGCGCGCGCGCCACGACGGACTGCTCGAGCGAGGTGTAGACCTGCACGATCTCGCGGCCGGCGACGTCGCCGGTGTTGGTCACCGGCACGGTGACGGCGATGTCGCCGTCCTCGCCGACGGATGCCGCGGCGTCACCGTACGCGAAGGTCGTGTACGACAGTCCGTGGCCGAACGGGAAGCCGACGTCGAGGCCGCGCTTGTCGTACCAGCGGTAGCCCACGAAGACGCCCTCGCCGTAGCGGGTGTGGCCGAGCTCGCCCGGGAAGTTCTCGTACGACGGGTTGTCCTCCAGGCGGAGCGGAACGGTCTCGGTGAGCTTGGCGGACGGGTTGACCGCGCCGAACAGCACGTCCGCCGTCGCCGAGCCGCCGGCCTGGCCGAGCAGCCAGCCTTCGAGGATCGCCGGCACCGTGTCGCGGAACGGAACGGCGACCACGCCACCGTTGGAGAGGACGACCACCGTGCGCGGGTTCACCGCGAGCACGGCGTCGACGAGCGCGAGCTGCGCGGCCGATAGGTCGATGTGCGTGCGGTCGAAGCCCTCAGACTCCTCCGCCGCCGGCACGCCGAGGAACAGCACCGCCGTGTCGGCCGCGGCCGCTGCGGCGACGGCCTCGTCGCGGAGCGCGTCGGCGTCGCCTTCGCCGTCGAGCGTGAACCCGGCGGCGAAGGCGACGTCGCCCGACGCCTGCTCACGGATCGCGTCGAGCGCATTGTCGACGCGGGTCGGGTTGATCTGCGACGACCCGGCGCCCTGGAAACGCGGGGTACGGGCGAACTCGCCGATCACGGCGACCGAGCCGGCCGGGTCGAGCGGCAGCAGCCCGCCCTCGTTGCGCAGCAGCACGATCGACCGTCCGGCGGCCTCACGGGCCAGCGCGTGGTGCGCGTCGACGTCGAGCGGCCCCTCCACGTCCGGACGCTCCCCGGCCTTCCGCACCAGGTCGAGCACACGGTCGGCCGCGATGTCGAGGTACCTCTCGTCGAGCTCGCCGGCCTGCACCGCGGCCACCAGCTGGGCGTCGGTGCGTCCGCTGCTGGTCGGCATCTCCAGATCCAGGCCCGCCGGGAGCCCCACGACGCGGTCGTTGACGGCGCCCCAGTCCGAGACGACCAGGCCCTCGAAGCCCCACTCGTCGCGCAGCACCTGCGTGAGCAGCCACGGGTCCTCCGAGGCGTACACGCCGTTGATCTTGTTGTACGAGCACATGACCGTCCACGGCTGCGTCTCGGCCACGATGTGGTGGAACGCGCGCAGGTAGATCTCCCGCAGCGGCCGCGCGTCGACGTCGCTCGACGACCGCAGGCGGTCGGTCTCCTGGTTGTTGGCGGCGAAGTGCTTCAGCGACGCGCCGACTCCCTTCGACTGGATGCCGCGGACCAGACCCGCGCCCATCACACCGGACACGATCGGATCCTCCGACATGTACTCGAAGTTGCGACCGCACAGCGGCGACCGCTTGATGTTCACGCCCGGGCCGAGGATGACCGCGACGTCCTCGATCGCCGACTCCACGCCCAGCGCCTCGCCCACCCGCTCGGCCAGAGCGGCATCCCACGACGCCGCGAGCCCGACCGCCGGCGGGAAGCACGTGGCCGGGATGCTGTTGGCGAGTCCCAGGTGGTCGGTCGCGCCGCCCTGCTTGCGCAGGCCGTGCGGGCCGTCGGTCATCAGGATCGACGGCACGCCGACCCGTTCGACGGGCTTGGTGGTCCAGAAGTCACGCCCGCTGGTGAGCGACGCCTTCTCCTCGAGGGTGAGATCGGCAGCAGTGGTCATGGAAAGTCCCTTCTCGACTTCGTCGGCGTTCGGGCGCGCACGGCGGACGATCGCCAGTGCGCTCCGAAAACCCTATCGAGTCGGTGTTTGGCCCGACAAGCTTCGGATCTGAGAAGAAACTCGGCTACGATCGTCGGGCGCGTGGCACCCGAAATCACGCTTTGCTTGCGATAACACAGAAACCTGAGTGTTTGTTGCGCATGGAAACCTCATCCAGCTAGGTTTAAGGCCGACGAGCGCGCAGCCCGGGAACCCGTTGATCGGGTCGAGTCCCGGGAACACCGCAAGTGCACACGAATAACCCCCGCCAAAGGAGGCAGGAGCACATGAGTTCAGTCAGCGGATCCGCTGCGGGCAACCCCTCGGGCATGACAGCCGCGAGCCGGGTCGCTTCACACGAGCATCACTGGTTCAAGGAACCCACCGAGCCGGCCCCGAAGAGCTACGTGACATGGCTGCTCCTGGCGCAGCTGTTCTTCTTCATCGCCCTGCTCGGCCCGGCCATCGTCGGTATCGGCATCAAGATCCAGGACCTCGTCCACGCGGGCGCGATCGCCGAGAACGGCGCGACGGCCGCCGCCGGCGTGCTCGGCGGCGTCGGCGCCCTGTTCGCCACCATCGCCAACGTGATCTTCGGCAAGGTCTCCGACCGCACCACCTCGCGCTGGGGTCGTCGCCGCATCTGGATCGTGCTCGGCACCGTCATCATGACGATCGCCTTCGTCATCATGGCGCTCGCCCCGAGCCTGCTGATGGCGACCGTCGGATGGGCGCTCGCCCAGCTCGGTGCGAACATGACGCTCGCGCCGTTCATCGCCACGATCGCCGACCACGTGCCGAAGTTCCAGCGCGGCAAGATCACCGCCGCCCTGGGCATCGCGCAGAACGTCGGCATCCTCGGCGGCACGTACGTCGCCGAGTTCTTCGCCGACCAGCTGTTCATCATGTTCGTCGCTCCGTCGATCCTCGCGATCGTCGTGATGATCATCTTCGCGTTCGTGCTGCCCGACCAGGTCCTGCCGGTCAAGCCGGAGCGTCAGACCTTCCGCGAGGTCATCGAGACCTTCTGGGTCAGCCCGGTCAAGCACCCCGACTACGCGCTGGCCTGGTGGTCGCGCTTCCTGATCACGTTCGCGAGCTTCGGCTTCACCGCGTTCCGCTACTTCTACCTCCTGAACCACATCGAGGTCCCCGAGGAGCAGATTCCGTCGGTGATCTCGACCAGCGTGCTGATCTACACGATCGCGCTCGTCATCGTCAGCTACGCCTCCGGCTGGCTGTCCGACAAGCTCGGCCGACGCAAGGTCTTCGTCTGGAGCTCGACCGCGCTGTTCGCGATCGGCACCACCGCGCTGATCTTCGTCGAGGACGTGCAGACCTTCTTCCTCCTCGAGCTGCTCCTCGGCATCGCGTACGGCATGTACGTCGGCGTCGACATGGCCCTCGTGGTCGACGTGCTGCCCAACCCGGACGACTCGGGCAAGGACCTCGGCGTGTTCAACATCGCCAACGCCCTGCCGCAGACCTTCGCCCCGATGATCGGCGCGATCATGGTCTACATCAACGACCCGACCGGAAACAACTACGGGTTGTGGTTCTCGATCTGCGGTGCGGCCTGCCTCATCGGCGCGGTCGTGATCTTCCCGATCAAGACGGTGAAATAGCCCGTCGCACAGACAGGACCCGAAGCGGTCGGCCGGAGACGGCCGGCCGCTTCGGCGTTGTGCACCGCGCGGTCCCGCACGAACGAGTCCGGCCGCCCTCGGGATCGAGGGCGGCCGGATTCGGGTCGGTATGCGTGCAGGATCAGCCGTGGTCGGCCTTGCGGCTCCCCGCCTCGAGCACGTCGCCGGCGGCGCGCTCCTGGTGGCCGCCGAACTGCAGGCGCATCGCCGAGAGCACCTGGTTGGCGAAGCGGTCCTCGTCGCGCGACGCGAAGCGCTCGAAGAGCGATGCCGCGAGCACCGGCACCGGCACGCCGATGTCGACGGCGGCCTTGACCGTCCAGCGACCCTCGCCCGAGTCGGAGACGCGGCCGGCGAGCCCGTCGAGCGTGGGGTTCGCCTCGAGCGCTGCCGCGGTGAGGTCGAGCAGCCACGACGAGACCACGGACCCGCGGCGCCACAGCTCGGTGACCTTCGCGGTGTCGATCGGGAACTGGTAGTACTCGGGCTCCTCCAGCGGCGCCACCTCGGCCGAGTGCTCGGCCTCGCGCACCCCGGCGTCGGCGTTGTCGAGGATGTTGAGGCCCTCCGCGAAGGCGGCCATGATCCCGTACTCGATGCCGTTGTGCACCATCTTCACGAAGTGGCCGGCGCCGGTCGGACCGCAGTGCAGATAGCCCTGCTCCTCGGGCGCGAGGTCGCCCGTGCGCCCGGGGGTCCGCTCGATCTCGCCCGCGCCGGGCGCGATCGTCCGCAGGATCGGGTCGATGTGCGAGACGGCATCCGCCGGCCCGCCGATCATGAGGCAGTAGCCGCGCTCGAGGCCGAAGACGCCGCCGGACGTGCCGATGTCGAGGTAGTTGATGCCGCGCTCGCGCAGGGCGGCGCCGCGGCGCACGTCGTCGCGGTAGTTCGAGTTGCCGCCGTCGATCAGGATGTCGCCGGGCTCGAGCAGCTCCGCGATCTCGTCGACGATGCCGCCGGTGAGCGACGCCGGGACCATGAGCCACACCACGCGGGGGCCGTCGAGCTTCGAGACGAGGTCGGCGTAGCTGTCGGCGCCGGTGGCGCCCTCCTCCACGAGCGCCGCCACCGAGGCGGGGCTCACGTCGTAGACGACGCAGTCGTGCCCTCCGCGCATGAGGCGGCGCACGATGTTCGCCCCCATCCGTCCCAGACCGATCATCGCGAGCTGCATGGCGAGTTCCTCCTCGTTCGACGCACGTGCCTCCGGCTGATCCGAGCGGCGGCCGGATCGCGGATGCGCGGTCCGGCGGCCTCGGCGGGCAGCCGCCTCGCGAAGTCCGCGAGCGCGTCGAGCGAGCCCTGACGCACACCCAGCGTGCCCGACCGATGCCATCCCGGTCAAGGGAACGGAGGAACCGTGCGCCTCGCCGGCTCCGCCTCGCCCGCGGCCCCGCCGGGGTCGGTCAGGGAACCCGGTGCAGCCACTCTTCGGTGGCGAACTTCGAGGCCACGAGCGCCTCGGCCTCGGCGTACTCGTCGGCCGTGATCCGGCCCGGAACGGCGCCGTATAGTCGCGTGAACGTGTCCTTGAGACGCTCCAGGATCGCCTCGCGCGGCAGGCCGGTCTGGCGCCGGAGCGGGTCGACGCGCTTGGCGGCCGAGACCGTGCCCTTGTCGCTGAGCTTCTCGCGCCCGATGCGGAGCACCTCCGTCATCACCTGGCCATCCATGTCGTAGCTGAGCGTCGCGTGGTGCAGCACGCCGCCGCCCGCCAGGCGCTTCTGCGCGGCCCCGCCGATCTTCCCCTCCGGCGAGGCGATGTCGTTGAGCGGCTGGTACGTGGCCTCGATGCCGAGGGAGCGCAGGGCCTGCAGCACCCAGTCGTCGAGGAACGCGTACGAGTCGGCGAACGTGAGCCCGGCGACGAGGGATGCCGGCACGTACAGCGAGTAGGTCACGATGGCATCCGCCGCCATGAGCATGGCCCCGCCGCCGGAGATGCGGCGGACGACGTCGAAGCCGTGCCGCGCGGCCCCCTCGGGGTCGACCTCGTTGCGGTACGACTGGAACGAGCCGATCACGACGGCGGACTCGTTCCACTCCCAGATGCGCAGGGTCGGGCGGCGGCGGCCGTCGCCCACGCGCGCGGTGAGCACCTCGTCGAGGGCGAGGTTCATGCGCGGCGACACGGCGCGCTCGTGCACGATCTCCCACTCCAGGTCGCGCCAGTCCGGCGCCGTGACGAGCGCGCGGCGCACGGCGACACCCACCGACTCGGGCGTGAAGCCGAGCAGCTGGGCCCCCTCGGGAAGGGCCGCGCGGACGGCGGCGGCGATCGTGGCGACGTCGGCCGTGGCAGGCAGGCCCGTCACGGCGGCGTCGATGTCGGCGAGCGCCTCGTCGGGTTCGAGGAAGAAGTCGCCCGCCAGCCGGAACGCGGCGATGCGGCCGTCGCGCTCCTCGAGGTCGACCACGACCAGCTTGCCCCCGGGGACTTTGTACTCGCCATGCATGGCCCCAGCCTACGGCGGCGGGGCGCGCGGACGCCGCTGTGGAACGACCTACGCGGCGTCCCACCAGTCGAGCACGCGCGTGCCGATGAGCGTGAGCCATCTGGACCGCTGCCCCTCGGGGACGTCGACGTCGAACCAGGTGCGGCCTGCGAGCGGCGTCGTCTGCAGCCACGTGCCGTCCGGCTGCCTGGCCGCGCGCACGACCTCGATCGCGTCGGCCAGGCGCGGATCGGGCGGGGTCGCCTCCCACAGCGCCGCGTCGCGGAAGTGGTCGAGCGCCGTCAGCGCGCTGTAGCGCCACCGGCTCGGGTGGACGAAGCGCGTGACGAAGTCCCCGACGAGCTCTCCCGACGTGAGCCGGTACAGGAGCCGTCGCTGCAGCAGGTACTCCTCGCCGCCGTGCCGCGCCTCGCGCAGGCCGGCGTCGCCGGTGAGTCGCTCGTAGGCGAGCATGCCGCGCACGGCGTTGAGCGTCGAGTGGAACGACGAGCGGACCGAGTCGCCCTCCTCCGCCTCGCAGTTCCACCCGCCGTCGGCGAGGCGATGAGCCGGGAACCACGCGGCGAGCTCGGAGACGTCGGCCCCGAGCCACGCGCCGGCGGCGAGCGTGTAGGAGTTGATGCACACGTCGACCTCGCCGCCCCAGTACGGCAGGTCGTCGTAGTCCCAGCGGCTATTGACCGCGAGCTTGTCCGCCGTGCCGGCGAGCACGGCCGCGTCGAGCCCCCACTCGCGGAGATCCCTGAGCGACCACGTCGTCGCGACCCACGGCTGCCCGGGAGCTTTCGCCTCCTCGCCGTCGAAGAAGCCGGCCGGGAAGAACGACCCGCCGGCCCATTGACCGTCGGCATCCTGCCGGGCGAGCAGCGCAGCCCCGAAGCCCTCGGTCGCGACACGCGCGCGCGTCGCCTCCCAGGTCTCGGCCGGGGCGTGCGCGACGTCGCGCTCCACCTGCCATCGCAGGGCCGGGTCGGAGTCGAGCAGCCATTCGAGCACGCGCGGTTCGACGGTCATGCCCGCACGCTACCCCCGGCATCCGACGTCGCTCGCCCGGCGCCCCCGCGAGACTCCGACCACGCGTCGAGACTGCACGCTGGGCACGCAGTCTCGACGCACCGATGGAGTCGCGGATGCGGGGGTGCGACGGGCGGGGGCGGATGCCGTCGGGTCAGGGCGTGCGGGCGGGGAAGCGCGCGTCGAGCCACGCCACGATGTCGGCGCGCACGTCGTCCTGCACGACCTCGTTGAG
>NZ_JBDIAB010000048.1:0-16134 GCF_039812165.1 Microbacterium sp. | reverse complement strand
TCTTCGGAGATCTGCACAACGTCGGACGGAAGCTCGACAAAGCCTCCGACGATACGCCGATCTCCGAAGATACGCCGCAACTCGGGGCGCTCCGCGACGAGTCAGCGCTGGCGGCGCTCCCGCACGCGCATGTTCGTGACGATCGGGGTGCCCTCGAAGCCGAAGACCTCGCGCAGGCGCCGCTGGATGAACCGGCGGTAGCCCGGGTCGAGGAACCCGGTCGTGAACAGCACGAACGTCGGCGGACGCGTCGACGCCTGCGTGCCGAACAGGATGCGCGGCTGCTTGCCGCCGCGCAGCGGATGCGGGTGCTCGGCGACGAGCTCGGCGAGGAACGCGTTGAACTTGCCGGTCGAGATCCGCTGGTCCCACGAGGTGAGCGCGGTCTCGAGCGCCGGCACGAGCTTGTCGAGGTGCCGTCCGGTGCGCGCGGAGATGTTGACGCGCGGCGCCCACGAGACGTGCGCGAGGTCCTGTTCGATCTCGCGCTCCAGGTAGCGGCGCCGGTCGGCGTTCTCGAGCTCGGGGGTGTTCAGGAGGTCCCACTTGTTGAACGCGAGCACGAGCGCGCGCCCCGACTCGAGCACGAGGTCGATGATGCGCACGTCCTGCTCGCTGAGCGGCTGCGACACATCGAGGACGACGACCGCGACCTCCGCCTTCTCGAGCGCCGCCGAGGTGCGCAGCGACGCGTAGAAGTCGGCGCCCTGCTGCAGATGCACGCGACGACGGATGCCGGCGGTGTCGACCAGCCGCCACAGCCTGCCGCCCAGCTCGACGATCTCGTCCACCGGGTCGCGCGTGGTGCCGGCCAGCTCGTCGACGACGACGCGCTCCTCGCCGGCGGCCTTGTTGAGGAGCGACGACTTGCCCACGTTCGGCCGACCGAGGATCGCGACGCGACGCGGCCCGCCGATCTCGTTCTTCGCGACCGCGGAGACCTCGGGCAGGACCTTCATGATCTCGTCCAGCAGGTCGGCGACGCCGCGCCCGTGGATCGCCGAGACCGCGTGCGGCTCGCCGAGACCCAGGCTCCACAGGGCCGCGGCCTCGGGCTCCTGGCGCGCGTCGTCGATCTTGTTGGCGACGAGGAACACCGGCTTGCCGCTCTTGCGCAGCAGCCGCACGACCTGCTCGTCGGTCGAGGTCGCCCCGACCATCGCGTCGACGACGAACAGCACCACGTCGGAGAGGTCGATCGCGACCTCGGCCTGGGCGGCGACCGAGCGGTCGATGCCCCGGGCATCCGGCTCCCACCCGCCGGTGTCGACGAGCGTGAACTTCCGGTCCATCCACTCGGCCTTGTAGGTGACCCGGTCGCGCGTGACTCCCGGCGTGTCCTCGACGACGGCCTCGCGGCGGCCGAGGATGCGGTTCACGAGCGCCGACTTGCCGACGTTCGGGCGCCCCACGATCGCGACGACCGGCAGCGCCGGCAGCACCTGGATGCCGTCCTCGCCCTCGGCGAGGCCCGCCAGCAGGTCGGCGTCCTCGTCGTCGAGCTCGTAGTCGGCGAGCGACGCGCGCAGCGCCTCTGCCCGCTGTTCGGCGAGCTCCTCGTCGACCTCGGCCAGCCTCTCGACGAGGTGGTCGGGACCGCCCTCGTACTCGTCGTCGTCAACGCCCATCGCGGGCTCCCTCCTCGGCGTGGACCACGTCGAGGACGGCCTCCACGGTCTGTGCGAAATCGAGCTCGGTGGAGTCCACCACGGTCACCCCGGGCGCGGCCGTGAGGAAGTCGACGACCTGCGCGTCGGACGCGTCACGGCGGTGGAGAGCTGCCGCGACGGTCGCGGCATCCTGCGTCGTCACCTCGGCGCTGCGACGAGCGGCGCGCACCTCGGGCGCCGCGGTCAGCAGGATGCGCACCGGCGCGTCGGGCGCGACCACCGTGGTGATGTCGCGGCCCTCGACGACGACGCCGGGGCGGCCCGACTCGGCCACGAGCGCGCGGAACAGGTCGTTCACCGACACGCGCACCTCGGGCACGCGGGCGACCCCGCTGACGGCCGCCGAGACGCGCGGCTCGCGGATGGCGTCGGTCACGTCGTGCTCGCCGACGCGCACCCAGTAGTCGTCGGGGTCGAGCGAGATCGCGTAGTCGAAGTCGGCGACGGATGCCACGACCGCCGCCGCATCGGCCGTGTCGGCGCTCTCGCCACCCTGGCTCAGCACGTGCCACGCGAGCGCGCGGTACGCGGCGCCGGTGTCGAGATAGCCGAAGCCGAGCCGGCGGGCGACGGCCTTCGAGACGCTCGACTTGCCGCTGCCGGCCGGGCCGTCGACGGCGACGATGATCGGTTCAGTCATCGGGGATGCTCGCAATCTTCCAGCCCCGCGCCTCGAGCCCGGTCACGGTCCGGTGGACGGCGTCGGGGACGACGCTGATCTCGGCGAGGCCGAACTGGGCGCCGGGCGAGTGCTCGAGGCGGAAGTCCTCGACGTTGACGTCGAGCACGCCGAGCTCGCCGAAGAGGCGCCCGAGCTGGCCGGGGGTGTCGTCGACCATGACGACGACCTTCTCGAACAGCCGGTTCTGCCCGTGCTTGCCGGGGAGCCGCTCCACGCCGTCGTTGCCGCGCCGGATCGTGTCGGCCACGGTGCGACGGGCACCGGGCACGTCGGGGGCGCGCAGGGCGGCGGCGACCGAGCGGAGATCGTCGGCGAGCGCGTCGAGCACGTCGACGACGGGCGCGGCGTTGGCTCCGAGGATCTGCACCCACAGCTCCGGTGCCGACGCGGCGATGCGCGTCGTGTCGCGCACGCCCTGACCGGCGAGCCGGAGCGATCCGTCCGGCGCGTCGACGAAGCGGCCCGCGAGGAGGCTCGCGACCAGCTGCGGCACGTGCGAGACGAGCGCCACGGCGGCGTCGTGCTCCTCGGGGGTCATCTCCAGCGGCATGGCGCCGAGGTCGAGCGCGAGTCCCTCGACGATCGCGAGATCGCTCGCGGGGGTCTCGTGATCGCGGCAGACGACCCAGGGGCGACCGACGAAGATGTCGGCGCGTGCCGAGATGGCCCCGCCGCGCTCGCGACCGGCGAGCGGGTGCGAGCCGATGTAGTGGGTGAGGTCGACGCCGCGCGCGCGCAGCTGGTTCAGGGGCTCGAGCTTCACGCTCGCGACGTCGGTGACGACGACGCCGGGGTGGTCGGCGAGCTCGCGGGCGACGACGTCGGCGGTGACGTCGGGCGGCACGGCGACGACGATGAGCACGGGGCGATCGTCCGCGCGCGCGGCACGCCCCGCTCCGTAGTCGATCGCGAGGCGCAGCTGCGAGGGCGATGCGTCGGCGAGCACGACGTCGACGCCGAGGTCGCGCAGCGCGTGGCCGATGCTCGCACCGAGCAGGCCCGCGCCCACGATGCGCACCGTGCCGGGCACGCGGGCCGCGCGCGCGACGGCGCTCGTGGTGTCGCTCACTGGTTCGCCTTACTGCTTGCTGCGCGCGAGGGTCAGCAGCGCGCCGCGTTCCACTGTAGTCAACTCGCGCGCCCGGCCCGCCGGGAGGGTTCCCAGGTGCAGCGGGCCGAAGCTGCGCCGCACCAGCTCGACGACCGGATGCCCCACCTCGGCCATCATGCGACGCACGATCCGGTTGCGGCCGGAGTGCAGGGTCAGCTCCACGAGACTGGAGTCTCCGCGCGCGTCGAGGAGACGCGCGCGGTCGGCGGCGATGGGTCCGTCCTCGAGCTCGACCCCCTTGGTCAGCCGGGCGATCGTCTGCGGCGTCACGCGCCCGGAGACCTTGGCGATGTACACCTTGGTGACCCCGAACGACGGGTGGGCGAGCACGTGGGCGAGCTCGCCGTCGTTGGTGAGCACGAGCAGGCCGCTCGTCTGCGCGTCGAGCCGCCCCACGTTGTACAGGCGCTCGGGCCACTCCCGCGTGAACCGGCGCAGGTCGGGGCGACCCTGCTCGTCCTTCATGGAGCTGACGACGCCGGTGGGCTTGTTGAGCATGACGTAGCGCTTCGTGGCATCCAGCTGCACGGCCGTGCCGTCGACGTCGACGAGGTCGACCTCGGGGTCGACGCGGCTCCCCAGCTCGGTCACGACGACGCCGTTGACGCGCACGCGGCCCGCCACGATGTACTGCTCGCACACGCGGCGCGATGCCACGCCCGCGTTCGCGAGCACCTTCTGCAGCCGTTCCTGGGTCACCCGTCCAGTGTCGCACCGCGGCGACCGGTCACAGGACGGGCCCGCTCCCGCCCGTGCCGGGAGTGTCGCCGCGCGGGTCCTTGACCCCGCGCGCCAGCTGCAGGTCGAGCACGGCGCGCGAGACCTCGCCGCCCGGGCTCGGAGCACGGGCCACGAGCGCCTTGAGGGCGCTCTCGAACTCGTCCGCGCTCTCCGCGTCGGACAGGTCGTGCAGGAGCTGCGCGGCGACGCCCATCGCGTACAGGGCCGCCAGGATCGTGGCATCCCCCGCCGTCGGCGCCCGATCCCCGGCGAACACCTCCGCCAGCCGCCCGCGGATGCGGCGCTTGGGCTCGGGATCGCGCTCGATCGTCCGGCGCATGCCGAAGCCGAGGAGCTTCCTGGGGCCGTACTCCAGCACCCCGGCCTGCACGAGCGACGCGACCACGGCGACCTCGGGATTGAAGCGCCCCGACCGGACGACGCTCTCGACCTTGTGTCCGTCCCGGTCGGCGATCAGCTCGAGCCCGAAGTCGGCCACGAGCGCGCCCGTCGGCGTCGTGGAGAGCACGCGCAGGCGGGGCGGGGCGTCGCCGAGCACGGTGACGCGGGCGGCGTCGACCAGGTCGGTCAGGAGCGCTGCGTTCAGGCCGGGACCGAACCGCAGCCCGAACACCTCCGGGTCGCCGTTCGACCTCGTGAGCAGCAGGTAGAGCTCTTCGACGGTCAGCATGACCCGACCCTATCGGGATGCCGTCGCCCCCTACTCGGCGTCGAAGCCGCCCGACCCGTCGTCGAGGAGCGGCGAGATGCGCGGCAGCTCGTCGAGGGAGTTGATGCCGAGGTGCACGAGCAGCGCGTCGGTCGTGCCGTACAGGATGGCGCCGGTCTCGGCGTCCGCGCCCACCTCGGTGACGAGGCCGCGGGCCAGGAGCGTCCGCACCACCGAGTCGACGTTGACGGCGCGCACCGAGGCGACCTGGCCGCGCGTGACCGGCTGCTTGTAGGCGATGACGGCGAGCGTCTCGAGCGCCGCCTGCGAGAGCCGCGACGGCGCCTGCGAGTTCACGAACTCCGAGACGACGTCGTCGTGCTCGGCGCGCACGTACAGCCGCCAGCCGCCGCCCACCTCGCGCAGCTCGAAGCCGCGGCGGGGTCCGCCGAGCTCGCCGTCGTAGTCGGCGACGAGGCTCTGCACAGCCTCGCGCACCGCGGGCACCGGCGCGCCCACGGCGGCCGCGAGGGCGACGAGGCTCTGCGGCTCGTCGACGACCAGCAGGATCGCCTCCAGCCGGCGGGGCACGTCGATCGGCGCCGCGGGCGGCGCATCGTCGAGCAGCACGTCGTCGAGGCCGTCGAGCAGGGCGGGGTCATCGGTCATAGTCGGCTCCCAGGGTGGCGAGGCTCTCGTCGGACCACCGCTCCGCGGTCCACCGCAGCGTCAGCTCGCCGAGCGGCTCGAGCTGCTCGAACGACAGCGCGGAGTGGCGGTACAGCTCCAGGACGGAGAGGAAGCGGGCGACCACGACGCCGGGCTGGTCGACACCGGCGATGAGGTCGCGGAAGTTGAGCTGACCGGCATCCCGCAGGAGCGTCACCACGACCGCCGCCTGTTCGCGGATCGACACGAGCGGTGCATGCAGGTGGCCGAGGCCGACGTGCGGGATCTCCTTCGGCGTGAAGGCGAGCACGGCGAGCGCCGCGAAGTCGTCGAGCGAGAGCGTCCAGACGAGCTCGGGCACCGCGCGGCGGTATTTGTCCTCCAGGCGCACGGCGCGCACGTGCCGGCGACCCTCGCGCTCGAGCCGCTCGGCGAACCAGCCCGACACCTCCTTGAACGCGCGGTACTGCAGCAGCCGCGCGAACAGCAGGTCGCGGGCCTCGAGCAGCGCCACCGACTCGGCGTCGACCAGCTCGCCCTGCGGGAGGAGGCCGGCGACCTTCATGTCGAGCAGGGTCGCCGCGACGACGAGGAACTCGGACGCCTCGTCGAGCTCCTCGTCGGTCGAGAGGCCTTTCAGATAGGAGATGAACTCGTCGGTGACGCGGCTGAGCGAGATCTCCGTGATGTCGAGCCGGTGCGTCGAGATGAGGGTCAGCAGCAGGTCGAACGGGCCGTCGAACACCCCGAGCGAGACGCGGAACCCCTCCGGCTCCTCGGGCGACGACCCGTCGAGCACCGGCACGGCCTCGTCAGGCGACGGCGCCACGGGCGACCAGCTCCCGCGCCAGTCGCAGATAGGCCTGGGCGGCGGGGTGCTCCGGCGCGTACTCGGTGATCGGGATGCCCGACACCGAGGCATCCGGGAACTTCACCGTGCGGCCGATGACGGTCTCGAGCACCTCGTCGCCGAACGCGTCGACCACCCGCTCGAGCACCTCGCGCGAGTGCAGCGTGCGCGGGTCGTACATCGTGGCGAGCACGCCGTCGAGGGTGATCGAGGGGTTGAGCCGGTCGCGCACCTTGTCGATCGTCTCGATGAGGAGGGCCACGCCGCGGAGGGCGAAGAACTCGCACTCCAGCGGGATGAGCACGCCGTGGCTGGCCGTGAGCGCGTTGACGGTCAGGAGGCCCAGCGACGGCTGGCAGTCGATGAGGATGACGTCGTAGTCGGGCGAGACCTTCCGCAGCACGCGCGCGAGGATCATCTCGCGGGCGACCTCGTTGACCAGGTGCACCTCGGCGGCCGACAGGTCGATGTTGGCCGGGATGATGTCGAGGCCCTCCACGCGCGTGTGGATGATCGCCTCGTGCGCGTCGCGCTTGGGGTCGAGCAGCAGGTCGTAGATGGTGGTCACGTCGTGCGACGCGACGCCCAGCCCGGCCGACAGCGCGCCCTGCGGGTCGAAGTCGATCGTCAGCACGCGGCGGCCGTACGAGGCCAGGCCCGCGGCGAGGTTGATCGTCGTCGTGGTCTTGCCGACGCCGCCCTTCTGGTTGCACAGCGCGATGATGCGGGCGGGCCCGTGCCCGTCGAGCTTCGGCGGCGTCGGGAAGCCCTGATAGGGCCGGCCGGTGGGGCCGATCGGGGTGTCTGATTGGGGGGTCTTCGCCGCACCCCGCTTGCTGCCCGCCACGGACTCTCCTGCCTTCACCGTCTCGTCCCCCCGATTCTAGCGACGTGGCCGATTCTGTCGCCCTCCGCTCCCCGCAGTGATCACCTGCGCCCTCTGAGGAGCGCGGGATGCCGGGGATCAGCGGGCGCGGGGGTGCGAGCTCGCGTACACGTCGCGGAGCGTGTCGACCGACACGTGCGTGTAGATCTGGGTCGTCGCGACCGAGGCGTGCCCGAGCAGCTCCTGCACGACGCGGACGTCGGCGCCGCCCTGCAGCAGGTGCGTCGCGAACGAGTGCCGCAGCGTGTGCGGCGAGACGTGCGCGGTGAGGCCGGCGCGCTCGGCGGCCTGCTGGATGATGAGCCACGCCGACTGGCGCGACAGCGGCGCGCCGCGCGCCCCGAGGAAGAGCCGCGGCGTCGCGTGTCCGCGTCGCGACAGCTCGGGTCGCGCGCGGGACAGGTAGGCGTCGATGGCCGCGCGCGCGTACGAGCCGACCGGCACGATGCGCTCCTTGTCGCCCTTGCCGCGCACGCGCAGCACCTCGCCGTGCGCGAGGTCGTCGACGTCGAGCGCCACGATCTCCGACACGCGCCCGCCGGTCGCGTAGAGGAGCTCCAGCAGCGCGCGGTCGCGCAGCCGCAGCAGGTCGGTGTCGACGGCGGCGCCGGGCGCGGGACCGGCGGCGTCGAGGAGCGCCTCGACCTGGTCGATCGTGAGGGCCTTCGGCAGCCGCTGCGGCGTCTTGGGCGGGCGCAGGCGCCGCGTGGGATCGTCGGCCGCGACGCCCTCGCGCGCGAGGAAGCGGTGCAGTCCCCGCACCGACGACTGCAGTCGCGCGAGCGAGGTCGCCGCCGGGCGCGGCTCGGCGCCGGCGCGGTCGGCGACGAACGCGCCGACGACCTCGTCGGTCACCGTCGCGGGGTCGTCGATCCCCCGGTCCGCGAGCCACGCCGCATAGCCGGCGAGGTCGCGGTGGTACGCGGCGACGGTGTGGCCGGAGAGTCCGCGCTCGATCGAGATGTGCCTCAGGTAGGCGTCGATCGCGCGGTCCACGTTCACCGTCGAGGCGCTCCGATCGGTCGCGAGCGCCGCGGCCACGGCGCATCGGCCGCCGCGAGGCTCGTCCAGCCGCCGGCGCGCGAGACATGGGCGGCGAGCGCCCCCACGGCGAGCGCCGCGTTCTGCACCCGGCGGGCGAGGACCGCGGCGACGACCTCGTCGAGCGGCACCCAGCGCACCTCGATGTCGGCCTCCTCCTCGATCCGCGCGTAGGTCTCGGCTGCGGGCCGGAGATCGCGGGCGAGGTAGATGCGGATCGCCTCGTCGCTGCCGCCGGCGCTGTTGTAGAACTCCGCGAGGGTGTCCCAGCGCTCCGCGACGAGGTCGGCCTCTTCGGCGAGCTCGCGCTGGGCAGCGGCGAGCGCGTCCTCGTCGACGACGTCGAGCAGGCCCGCGGGGATCTCCCAATCGCGCACCTGGACGGGATGCCGGTACTGCTTGATCACCAGCATCCGATCGTCGTCGTCGAGCGCGAGCACCGCGACGGCGCCGGAGTGGTCCATGTACTCGCGCACGATCGTGTCGCCGTTGTAGCGGAACTCGTCGCGACGGATGTTCCACACCCGGCCCTCGTAGACGGTGTCGCTGCGCGTCACCTCGACGCCGACGGGGTCGTCGGCGAGCAGTTCGTCGGAGCCCGACCCGGCCGGCTCAGTCATTGTCCACGTCGAACAGCTCGCTCGCGCTGTGCCGGTCGAGGGCCGCCGCGATGAGGCCGCGGAACAGCGGGTTGGCCTCGGTCGGGCGCGACCGCAGCTCGGGGTGGGCCTGCGTCGCGATGTAGAACGGGTGCACGTCGCGCGGCAGCTCGACGTACTCGACGAGGTTGCGGTCGGGCGACAGGCCCGAGAACACGAGGCCCGCCAGGGCGATCTGGTCGCGGTAGCGGTTGTTGACCTCGTAGCGGTGCCGGTGCCGCTCCGACGCGCGCGCCGAGCCGTACAGCTCGGCGGCGAGCGACCCGTCCGCGAGCTCGGCCTCGTAGAGCCCGAGCCGCATGGTGCCGCCCAGGTCGCCGCTTTCGAGGATGTCGACCTGCTCGGCCATCGTCGCGATCACCGGGTGCGCGGTGTCGGGGTCGAACTCGCTCGACGACGCGCCCTCCAGCCCGACGACGTCGCGCGCGTACTCGATCACCATGCACTGCAGGCCCAGGCAGATCCCGAGGGTGGGGATGCCCTGCTCGCGTGCGAACCTCAGCGCGCCGAGCTTGCCCTCGATGCCGCGGATGCCGAAGCCGCCGGGCACGACGATGCCGTCGACGTTTCCGAGCGCCCGCGCGGCGCCCTCGGGCGTCTCGCACAGGTCGGAGGGGATCCACTGGACCTGCACCTTCGTCTCCTGCGCGAAGCCGCCGGCCTTGAGCGCCTCGGTGACCGACAGGTACGCGTCGGGCAGGTCGATGTACTTGCCGACGAGGCCGATCGTGACCTCGTGCTTGGGGTTGTGCACGGCCTGGAGCACCTTGCCCCACCGCGTCCAGTCGACGTCGGCGGCCTTGGCGAGACCGAGGGTGCGCACGATGTACTCGTCGAGGTGCTGCTCGTGCAGCATCGTGGGGATGTCGTAGATCGACGGCACGTCGACGGCGTTCACGACGGCATCCTCGTCGACGTCGCACATGAGCGCGATCTTGCGCTTGTTCGCGTCGGTGACGGGCCGGTCGCTGCGCAGCACCAGCGCGTCGGGCTGGATGCCGATCGAGCGGAGCGTGGCGACCGAGTGCTGCGTGGGCTTGGTCTTCTGCTCCCCCGACGCGCCCATGAACGGCACGAGCGACACGTGCACGAAGAAGACGTTCTTGCGGCCCAGCTCGTGCCGGATCTGGCGCGCCGACTCGATGAACGGCTGCGACTCGATGTCGCCGACCGTGCCGCCGATCTCGGTGATGATGACGTCGGGCTTCGGCGTCTCGTCGGCCTGCAGGCGCATGCGGCGCTTGATCTCGTCGGTGATGTGCGGGATGACCTGCACGGTGTCGCCGAGGTACTCGCCGCGGCGCTCGCGCGCGATCACCTGCGAGTAGATCTGCCCGGTCGTGACGTTCGCGGCCTGACTCAGCTCGATGTCGAGGAAGCGCTCGTAGTGCCCGATGTCGAGGTCGGTCTCGGCGCCGTCGTCGGTCACGAAGACCTCGCCGTGCTGGAAGGGGTTCATCGTCCCCGGGTCGACGTTGAGGTACGGGTCGAGCTTCTGCATCACGACGCGCAGTCCTCGCGCCGTGAGGAGGTTGCCGAGGCTCGCGGCGGTGAGGCCCTTCCCCAACGAGGAGACGACACCGCCCGTCACGAAGATGTGCCTGGTGGTGTCGTCTGAATCGGTGCCCGTGCGCGAAGTGTCCGTCACGGGCTTTCATCCTACAGCGCGGATCGGATGCCGAGTCTCCACGCCCGCACCTCAGTCGCCGACCGCGCTCCGGCCGCGCTGCACGATGAGCGGGTCGGGCTCGCCGATGACGTCGGCATCCTTGCCGTCGTAGTCGACCGACGACAGGAACGCGCGCATCGTGTTGAGCCGCGCGCGCTTCTTGTCGTTGCTCTTCACCGTGATCCAGGGGGCGCCCTTCTTGTCGGTGCGGCGGAACATCTCCTCCTTCGCCGCGGTGTAGTCGTCCCAGCGGTCGAGCGACTGGATGTCGATGGGCGACAGCTTCCACTGCCGGACCGGGTCGATCTGGCGGATGATGAACCGGGTCCGCTGCTCGGACCGGGTCACCGAGAACCAGAACTTCGTGAGCCGGATGCCGGAGTCCACCAGCATCCGCTCGAAGCGCGGCACGTCGTCCATGAAGACCTGGTACTCCTCCTCGTCGCAGAAGCCCATCACCCGCTCGACGCCCGCGCGGTTGTACCAGCTGCGGTCGAACAGCACCGTCTCGCCCTGGGCCGGGAGGTGCGCCACGTAGCGCTGGAAGTACCACTGCGTCTGCTCGCGGTCGCTGGGCTTGACGAGCGCCACGACGCGCGCGTAGCGGGGGTTCAGGTGCTCCATGAACCGCTTGATCGTGCTGCCCTTGCCCGCGGCGTCCCGACCCTCGAAGATCAGCAGGTGCCGCTGGCCGCTGCGCTGCTGCCAGTTCTGGAACTTCACGAGCTCGACCTGGAGCTCGTACTTCTGCCGGTCGTACTCCTCGCGCGACATGCGCTCGTCGTAGGGGTAGTTCTCGCGCCACGTGTCGACGGCGCGACCGGTGCGGTCGATCAGCTGGGGGTCGTCGTCGTGGTCTTCACCGATGGTGAAGCCCTCCTGGTAGATGCGGTCGATGTACTCGCGGAAGTCCTCGGGCATGCTGCGAATCTAGCGGAGTCCGGAGGCTCGTTGGGAGCCGATTTCGCGCCGGTCCGCGGAGGTGGTTCAGGCGCTCGAGCGGGCGAGGCCGAGGAGCTCGCGGGCGTGCGTGAGGGCGGCGTCGGAGTCCGGCATCCCCGACAGCAGGCGCGCCATCTCGGCCTCGCGCTCGGCGCCGGCGAGCGTGCGGACGCTGGAGGCCGTGACGGACCCGTCGCTCGCCTTGACGACGCTCAGGTGGTTGCCGGCGAACGCAGCGACCTGGGCGAGGTGGGTCACCGCGATCACCTGGCTCGTCTCCGCCAGCCGCGCGAGCCGGCGGCCGACCTCGATCGCGGCGGCGCCGCCGATGCCGGCGTCGACCTCGTCGAACACGAACGTGGGCACCGGGTCGGTCGCGGCGATGACGACCTCGATCGCGAGCATGACGCGGCTGAGCTCGCCGCCGGAGGCGCCGCGCGCGACCGGCCGTGGCTCGGCTCCCGGGTGCGGGGCGAGGAGGATCGTGATCTCGTCGCGCCCCGCGGCGGACTCGGCACCCGGCTCCACCGTGACGACCACGCGCGCGTCGGGCAGGGCGAGCTCGCGCAGCTCCGCGGTGACCGCCTCGCCGAGAAGCACGGCGGCCCGTTCGCGTTCCGCGGTGAGCGCCGCGGCCGCGCCGCCGAGGACGGATGCCGCCTCGCCCTGCTGCACGGTCAGCCGCTCGACGCGCTCACCGTCGTCGTCGAGCTCGGCGAGGCGCACGGCGCCGGTCTCCTGCAGCGCGAGCGCCGCGTCGAGCGACCCGTGGATGCGCACGAGCGTGCCGAGCTCGGCACGCCGTGCCTCCGCGGCGGCCAGCTCGTGCGGCCCCGCGTCGTCGAGGTCGGCGAGGTAGGCGCTGAGACCCGCCGCGATGTCCGCCGCCCGGTAGCCGACCTCGGCCAGCTCGTCGGCGAACGCGCCGAGGGCGGCATCGCTCGACGCGGCCCGCTCGAGCGTGCGACGCGCCCCGGCGAGGAGCCCCGCGACGTCGGGCTCGTCGCCTTCTCCGGACAGGGCGGCGTGAGCGACGGATGCCGCGACCCGCAGCTCCTCGGCGTTCGCGAGACGCTCGGCGCGCCGGGCCAGCTCGACGTCCTCGCCCGGCTCGGGGGCGACCGTCGCGATCTCGGCGAGGTCGCGGCGCAGCTCGGCGGCCTCGCGGGCACGGGCGTCGCGCTCGGCGACCAGGGTCTCGAGCTCGCGCGCGACGGCGCGCCAGGCCTCGTACGCGTCGCGGTACGAGGCCAGCGCGTCGGCCACGGACTCGCCGCCGAAGCGGTCGAGCGCGTCGCGCTGCGCGGCCGCGGAGCGCAGACGCAACTGATCGGACTGTCCGTGCACGACGACGAGCTGGTCGGCGAGCTCCGCGAGCACCGCGGCGGGGGCCGTGCGGCCGCCGACCGTCGCGCGGCTGCGGCCCTCGGCCGACAGGGTGCGCGCCAGGTACAGCTCGGCGCGGCCGTCGCCGATGGGCTCGACCTCTCCCCCGGCCTCGCGCACGCGGTCGGCGACCGGTCCGTCGCCGGGCACGATCCACACGCCCTCCACGACCGCCTGCCGGTCTCCGGCACGCACCGCCGCCGAGTCGGCCCGCTGGCCGAGGAGCAGGCCGAGGCCCGTGACGACCATCGTCTTGCCCGCGCCGGTCTCGCCGGTGATCGCCGTGAACCCGGGCCCGATGGGCAGCGTCGCCTGCGCGATCACGCCGAGCCCGCGCAGCTGGACCTGCTCGATCACGCCATCCCCGCCCCGTGGGCGGGACCGCGCCACCCCTCGACGGGAA
Source organism: Microbacterium sp. (assembly GCF_039812165.1). Taxonomy (GTDB): domain Bacteria; phylum Actinomycetota; class Actinomycetes; order Actinomycetales; family Microbacteriaceae; genus Microbacterium. The sequence continues at coordinate 2,776 of NZ_JBDIAB010000048.1, read as the reverse complement.
GGCGGAACTTGCGCACGAGCCGGTCGGTGAACACCGCCGGGTGCAGCCGGGCGAGCCGCACCGGCTCGGGCGAGCGCCGCACGATCACGCGGGCGCCCGGAGGCAGGTCGTGCGAGCGGCGCCCGTCGCACCACAGGATGCCGGCGGTCGTCGTGCGGGTCAGCACCTCGATCGCGACCGTCGACTCGGGTGCGAGCACGAGCGCGCGGGCGAACAGCGCGTGCGCCGACAGCGGCACGACGGCGATCGCCTCGACGGTCGGCCAGACCACCGGGCCGCCCGCGGAGAAGTTGTACGCGGTCGAGCCGGTCGGGGTCGCGACGACCACGCCGTCGCAGCCGAACGTCGACAGCGGCCGTTCGTCGACCTCGACGACGACCTCCAGCATCCGCTCGCGCGACGCCTTCTCGACGGTCGCCTCGTTGAGCGCCCACGTCTCGAAGACGACCTCGTCGGAGACGTCCTCGACCTGCACCGAGAGCGTCATGCGCTCCTCGACGGTGTAGTCGCGCGCGATGACGCGGCGCACCGCGTCGTCCATGTCGTCGCGCTCGATCTCGGCGAGGAAGCCGATGTGCCCCATGTTGATGCCGAGGATCGGCGCCGCGCCGTCGCGGACGAGCTCCGCCGCGCGCAGGATGGTGCCGTCGCCGCCGAGCACGATCGCGAGCTCGAGCTCGTCGACGCCGACGTCGGCGCCGAGGGTCGCGACCTCGTCGAGGTGGCCGAGCACGGCGCCGAGCTCCTCGCGGTCGTCCGCGGCCAGCACCGGACGCGCTCCCGCCCCCAGCAGCGCGTCGAGGACGCGCCGCGCCGCCTCCACCGTCTCGGTGCGGTGGGCGTGCGCGACGACGAGGATGTGGCGTGTCGCGTTCGTCATCGGATTCCCGCCAGTCGGTTCACGGTGCTCAACCATTCTGTCGGATTGCCGTCCGCGGGGTCTGCCCCCGCGCCCCGCGGGCGCAGGTGCGCGACGTACTCGGCGTTGCCGTGCGTTCCGACGATGGGCGACGCGATGACGCCGTACGTGCCGAGACCGGCATCCCACGCCGCCCACAGCACGGTCGCGACGGCGTCGGCGCGCCGGCCGGGGTCGGTGACGAGCCCCTCGCGCACGCCGGTGCGGCCGACCTCGAACTGGGGCTTGACGAGCAGCACGACGTCGCCGCCGGGAGCGGCCACGTCGGCGACGGCCGGCAGCACATGGGTGAGCGAGATGAACGAGAGGTCGCCGGTGATCACCGAGGGCGGCTCGTCCATGCCGCTGGCCTCCGCCAGCGTGGCGGGCGTCATGTAGCGCACGTTGAAGCCCTCGACCGCGATCACGTCCGCGTCGGCGGCCACCTCGGGGGCGAGCTGGCCGTGGCCGACGTCGATCGCGACCACCGGTGCCGCCCCGCGTTCGCGCAGCACCTGGGTGAACCCGCCCGTCGAGGCGCCCATGTCGAGCGCGTATCGCCCGGAGACGTCCACGGCGAACGCGTCGAGCCCCGCGAGGAGCTTGTGCGCCGCGCGGCTGACGTAGTGGTCCGAGACGGCGACGGCGATCTCGACGGCGTCGTCGACCGGCGCGGACGGCTTCACGACCGCGGCGCCGTCGACGCTCACGAGGCCCGCGTTGATGAGCTGCGCCGCGTGCGTGCGCGAGCGCGCCAGGCCGCGCGCGGCCACGGCGGCGTCGAGACGCATCGTCACGCCGACCGGTCTGGCGGCGCCGACTCGAGCCGGCGCGCCAACTCGTCGTGCAGGGCCGCGTAGGCGGTGGCCCGCTCGGCCAGCGGCTGCTGCTCGATCACCTCGAGCGCCGACAGCAGGTCCTCGCGGCGAGCGTCCGCGGCATCCATCGACATGCCTCCACGATACGCGGCCGTGTCGCGGCCGGGTCTCAGCGCGGTGTCAGGGCCGGCGGAACGGGTCGGCGTAGAGGCGCTCCGGGATGCGGAAGCCGTAGATCGCGCGCCCGGTCGCCCAGATCGCCGCGGCGCCGGCGCGCACGAGGTCGATGGGGCGGCTCCCCTCCGACACGATGTGCACGTCGGGTCCGTCGATGCGCACCGAGGCCGAGCCGACCGTCGTGACCTCGCCCTTGTGCACCGTCTCGGGGTAGGGCTCGTGCAGTTCGCGCAGGTCGCTCAGGATGTAGGTGGGACGCGAGCTCGTGGGGGCTGCGAGCACGTGCTTCGGCCGGTCGATGCCGGTGAGGACGAGCGCAGACGGGATGCCGGCCGCCTGCGCGCCGGCGATGTCGGTGTCGAGGCGGTCGCCGATGAAGAGCGGATGCCGCGCGTCGAACCGCGCGACGGCGACGTCGAAGATGGGGCGCTCGGGCTTTCCCGCGACGACCGCGAGCCGGCCGACGGCCGTGTGGACCGCGGAGACCAGCGTGCCGTTTCCCGGCGCGATGCCGCGGGCCTGCGGGATCGTCCAGTCGGTGTTCGTCGCGATCCAGGGGATGCCGCCCTCGTCCTCGGGCAGGGCGAGCGCGTAGGCCGCCTCGGCGAGCTCGCGCCAGCCGACCTCGGGCGCGAAGCCCTGCACGACCGCCGCGGGCTCGTCGTCGGCGCTGCGGGTGACCTGGAAGCCGGCCTTCTCGACCTCGACGACGAGGCCGTCGCCGCCGACCACGAGGATGCGTGAGCCGGCCGGCACGCGCTCGCGCAGGAGCAGCATGGCCGCCTGCGGGCTCGTGACGACGTCCTCGGTCTCGGTGCGCAGGCCCAGCTCGCGCAGGTGGCCGGCCACGCTCGCGTCGGTGCGGGAGGCGTTGTTGGTGATG
>NZ_JBDIAB010000047.1:0-16306 GCF_039812165.1 Microbacterium sp. | reverse complement strand
GGGCGTCGGCCTCGGGGTTCTTCACCTCGAGGATGTTGAGCTGGATCTGCTTGCCGGTGAGCTTCTCGAGGTCGGCGCGGATGCGCTCGGCCTCGGCGCCGCGGCGGCCGATCACGATGCCCGGGCGGGCGGTGTGGATGTCGACGCGGACGCGGTCACGCGTGCGCTCGATCTCGATGCGGCTGACACCGGCGCGGTCGAGCTGCTTCTGCAGCAGCTTGCGGATGCGGATGTCCTCGGCCACGTAGTCGGCGTAGCGCTGGCCCGGCTTCGTCGAGTCGGAGAACCAGCGGGACACGTGGTCCGTGGTGATGCCCAGGCGGAAGCCGTAGGGGCTGACTTTCTGTCCCATTACTTGCTCGCCTTCTTGTTCTGGGTGCCGGCCTCGGCGACCTCGGGGGTCGCGAGCACGACGGTGATGTGGCTCGTGCGCTTCTTGATCTGGAACGCACGGCCCTGCGCGCGCGGCTGGAAGCGCTTGAGCGTGGTGCCCTCGTCGACGAACGCGTTCGCGACGTACAGGTCCTGCTCGTCCAGGTACTCGCCGTCCTTGTCGGCCTTCACGCGGGCGTTGGCGATCGCGGACGCGACGAGCTTGTAGATCGGCTCGCTGGCGCCCTGCGGCGCGAACTTCAGGATGGCCAGGGCCTCCTGAGCCTGCTTGCCCTTGATGAGCGCGACGACACGACGAGCCTTCTGAGGGGTCACGCGGATGTGCTTGACGCGTGCGATGGAATCCACCATTGCTGTCCTCCTCTTTCCTCTCCGGGAGCGCGCCGCGTCAGCGGCGGCGCCCCTTCTTGTCGTCCTTCTCGTGGCCGCGGAAGGTGCGGGTGGGCGCGAACTCGCCCAGCTTGTGGCCGACCATGGTCTCGGACACGAACACGGGGATGTGCTTGCGTCCGTCGTGCACGGCGATCGTGTGGCCGAGCATGGCCGGGATGATCATCGAGCGACGTGACCAGGTCTTGATGACGTGCTTGGTGCCCGCCTCGTTCTGTGCGACGACCTTGCGAAGCAGGTGCTCGTCGACGAAGGGGCCCTTCTTGAGACTGCGTGGCATCTTCTGTTCCTACCTACTTGCGCTTCTTGCCGGCGTTGCGACGACGGACGATGTACTTGTCGCTCTCCTTGTTGGGGTGGCGGGTGCGCCCCTCCTTCTGACCCCACGGCGTGACCGGGTGACGGCCGCCGGAGGTCTTGCCCTCACCACCACCGTGCGGGTGGTCGACCGGGTTCATGGCGACACCGCGGACGGTCGGGCGCACGCCCTTCCAGCGCTTGCGGCCGGCCTTGCCCCAGTTGATGTTGGACTGCTCGGCGTTGCCGACCTCGCCGATGGTGGCGCGGCAGCGCGCGTCGACGTTGCGGATCTCGCCCGAGGGCAGACGCAGCTGCGCGTAGGGGCCGTCCTTGGCGACGAGGCGCACCGCGGCGCCGGCCGAGCGGGCCATCTTCGCGCCGCCGCCGGGGCGGAGCTCGATGGCGTGCACGACGGTACCGGTCGGGATGTTGCGCAGCGGGAGGTTGTTGCCGGGCTTGATGTCGGCGCCCGCGCCGGACTCGACCACGGCGCCCTGCTGCAGCTTGTTCGGTGCGAGGATGTAGCGCTTCTCGCCGTCGGCGTAGTGCAGCAGCGCGATGCGCGCGGTGCGGTTGGGGTCGTACTCGATGTGGGCGACCTTCGCGTCGATGCCGTCCTTGTCGGCACGACGGAAGTCGATCACGCGGTACTGGCGCTTGTGGCCGCCACCGATGTGGCGGGTCGTGATGCGGCCCTGGTTGTTGCGTCCACCGGTCTTGGCGAGCGGGCGGAGGAGCGACTTCTCCGGCGTCGATCGGGTGATCTCGGCGAAGTCGGCCACCGACGAGCCGCGGCGACCCGGGGTCGTGGGCTTGTACTTGCGAATAGCCATGTTCTCTGGTCCTCTGTCCCGACCGTCAGCCGACTGCCGTGAAGATGTCGATGGTGCCCGACTTCAGCGTGACGATCGCGCGCTTGGTGTCCTTGCGGCGACCGGTGCCGAAGCGGGTGCGACGGGCCTTGCCCGCGCGGTTGAGCGTGTTCACCGAGGCGACCTTGACGCCGAAGATCTTCTCGATGGCGAGCTTGATCTCGGTCTTGGTCGCGCGCGGGTCCACGAGGAAGGTGTACTTGCCCTCGTCGATGAGCCCGTAGCTCTTCTCGGACACGATCGGCTTCAGGATGATGTCGCGCGGGTCCTTATTGATCTGGAGCGACGGGCCGCTCTGGCCGTTTCCGCTAACAACGATGCCGCTCATGCGGAGACCTCCTCGGTGGCGCCGGTCTTCGACGACACGAAGGCGTCGTAGGCGGCCTTGGTGAAGACGATGTCGTCGGAGACGAGCACGTCGTAGGCGTTGAGCTGGTCGAAGTGCAGCACGTGCACGTACGCGAGGTTGCGGACGCTCTTGGCGCTCGCCTCGTCGTCGCGCGTGAGCACCACGAGCACGTTCTTCGTCGGCGCCAGCGCGGCCAGCACGGTCGCGGCGGTCTTGGTCGAGGGCGCGCCCTCGATGCCGAACGAGTCGACGATGTGCAGACGCGAGCCGCGGGCGCGGTCGCTGAGCGCGCCCAGGAGCGCGGCGGCGACCATCTTCTTCGGGGTGCGCTGCGCGTAGTCGCGCGGCTTCGGGCCGTGGACGATGCCGCCGCCGGTCATGTGCGGGGCACGGATCGAGCCCTGACGCGCGTTGCCGGTGCCCTTCTGCTTGAAGGGCTTGCGGCCGGCGCCGGAGACCTCACCGCGACGCTTGGTCGAGTGGGTGCCCTGGCGCGCCGCGGCGAGCTGCGCGACGACGACCTGGTGGATGAGCGGGATGTTCGTCTTGACGTCGAAGAGCGCGGCGGGCAGCTCCACGGAGCCGGCCTTCTTGCCGTCGGCCTTCACGACGTCGAGCGCGAGAGTCGAGTCGGCCATGTTCAGGCACCCTTCACTGCGTTGCGGACGTAGACGATGCGGCCGCGCGCGCCGGGGACGGCGCCCTTGACGAGCAGCAGACCCTTCTCGGCGTCGACGGAGTGCACCGTGAGGTTCAGGACGGTCACGCGCTCGCCGCCCATGCGGCCGGCCATGCGCATGCCCTTGAAGACGCGGCTGGGCGTCGAGGACGCGCCGATCGAGCCGGGCTTGCGGTGGTTGCGGTGCGCACCGTGCGATGCCGAGACGCCCTGGAAGTTGTGGCGCTTCATGACGCCCGCGGTGCCCTTGCCCTTGCTGGTGCCGACGACGTCGACCAGCTGGCCGGCCTCGAACACGCCGTCGACGGTGAGCTCCTGGCCGAGCGAGTAGTCCGCGGCATCCGCCGTGCGGATCTCGGTGACGTGGCGGCGCGGCGTGACGCCGGCGGCCTCGAAGTGCGCCGTGAGGGGCTTGTTCACCTTGCGGGGGTCGATCTGCCCGGCGGCGATCTGCACCGCGTTGTAGCCGTCGCGCTCGGGCGTGCGAACCTGGGTGACCACGTTCGGCGCGACCTCGATGACGGTGACGGGGACGAGCTTGCCCTGCTCGTTCCAGACCTGGGTCATGCCGAGCTTGGTGCCCAGCAGGCCCTTGGAGACCTTCTCGTTGATGTGTGCCATGTCCGTCGTCCTCAGAGCTTGATCTCGATGTTGACGTCGGCCGGCAGGTCGAGACGCATCAGCGAGTCGACGGCCTTGGGCGTCGGGTCGATGATGTCGATGAGGCGCTTGTGGGTGCGCATCTCGAAGTGCTCGCGGCTGTCCTTGTACTTGTGGGGCGACCGGATGACGCACACGACGTTCTTCTCGGTCGGAAGGGGCACCGGGCCCACGACCGTCGCGCCCGCACGGGTCACGGTGTCGACGATCTTGCGCGCCGACGTGTCGATGACCTCGTGGTCGTACGACTTCAGGCGAATGCGGATCTTCTGTCCCGCCATTGTCTGCTCACTCTCTTTCTCGCGTCGTACCTCTGGGGCATTGGACGCACATGGCACGGGAATCCGTGCCGGGCACTTGCGCACCGCTGTTCTGATGTCAGACCGACCGCTGCACGCACGCGCACGAAGCCCGTTTCCGGGAGCGGGTCGGATTTGTGGTGTTCTGCTGCCCGCGGCCTAGGCGCTCATCGGCCTATGCACTGCCCTGGCAGTGATCCGACGCACGCCGAAGCGCGGTCAGAATGTGGAACCTGTTCAGTCTACGTGTCGCCCGGGCGTGTCGCAAACTCGGGCGTGTCGCCCCGTCGCCTCCGGAGAGGGACGGGACGACGCGCCACGCCCGGATCAGGATGCCGCGGCGCGGCGGCGGCGGTGCAGCGCGGCCCCGCCGCCCACGAGCACGAGCAGTGCGCCGAGCAGGGCGAGCAGGCCCACGCGCTCGCCGTCGAGGCCGGTCACCGCGATGCCGCCACCGGGCGGAGACACCGGCGGCGTCACCGGCGGCGTCACGTAGACGTTCGCGATCGCCGCGGTCTGCACCGTCGGGATCTCCGCCCCGTCGGACGCCGGCGTGGTGATGATGACGCGCTGCCCGTCGCCGGTGCGCGACTCCTCGCCGTATCGCCCGACCGGACCCCGCTCGGTCACGTCGCACACCGAGCCCAGCGGGAGCCCGTCGACCCGCCCGTCGAGACCGCCGTCGCGCGTGACGGTCACGATCCCGTCGCCGGGTAGCACGAGCGGGGCGCCCGCGACCGTGCACACGGCCTGGAACTCGAAGGCCTCCGGCGCGATCTCCACCGCGCCCTCCAGCGTCTTGGCGACGCCCAGGTCGCCGTGCAGCAGCGTGACGCCCGCCTTCACCGGGGCGACCGCGTAGCGCTGGCCCGCGCGGTCGGTGCCCACGGCGCCGATCTGGTTCCAGGCGAGCCCGCCCTGGTCGGGCACCGCGATCGGCGCGAGCTCGGGATGCGCGGCCGTCGCCGGGTCGTTGCGGGTCTGGTAGTGGAGCCCCAGCGACTGCCCCGGCGCGAGCTCGCCCGCGGCCGTGCCGGTGAAGTCGAAGGTCACGCGCATGCCCGTCACGTCGACCCATTCGCCGGCGTAGTCGAGCACCGGAACCCACGACGCCGTCGTGTCGCAGTGGAGGTCGCCCTCCCACGCCGGCGTCGGGTCGGTGCCGACGCACGGCGACGGCGACGTCGTCACGTCCAGGCGCACCACGGTGCCCTCGGGCAGCGAGTTGGTCCCGAGCGACTGCGGGAGCAGCACCGGACCGAAGGTGCTCCCGCGCGCGGCCCCGGTGGCCAGCATGCGGTCGCCCGGACGCGGCAGCGGATCCACGATCGACAGGGTCGGGAACCCGACGGTGCCGCTGTTGAGCACCGTCAGCTTCCAGTCGTCGGTCGCGCCGACGGCGGTGTAGGCGGCGCACGGCGTGCGCGTGTAGCCCTCGTCGTCGATCGGGCACGCGGCATCCGGGTTGTTCAGGTTCACCTGGCCGTCGACCAGGTCGCCGTCGATCTCGCCCCGGACGTGCTTGGTCGCCGAGAGCGAGCCGCCCGGCGCCGGCTGCACGTAGTTCGTCGTGCCGCACTGGTCGGCCGGCAGCCCCGCGATCGTCCCCTCGCCGTTGCCGGTGTTCGTGCAGGCGTCGAGCTCCTCCGCGGTCGTGACGACGAAGGCGTTCGTCGCCCACTCGTCGAACCGCAGGCCCGGGGTCAGCGACAGACCGATCGCGATGGTGAACGTCTCGCCCGGCGACATCGTCCGGCCGCCCTCCGGCCAGCGGAAGCCGAGCACCTTGCCGGTGCCGTCTGCGGTCACGACCACGTCGGTCGACAGGGTGCCGCCCGCCGACGTCGCGAACACCGGATCGACGAAGTCCCACTCCAGGTGCGCCGGCAGCGTGTCGACCAGCTCCTCGACGGTCAGATAGCCGGTGCCGGTGTTCGTGAAGGCGAGCGTCCAGGGCAGCACGCCGCCGATCGGCACGATGTGGCTCGTCCCCGGATGCGACTTGACGACGTCGATGCGGCGCGTGCCCGGATCGACCGCGAGGTCGGCGCCGGCCGCGTCGTCCGCGGGCGAGTAGCGGCCGTCGAGACGCTCGCTGCTCGCCGTCGCGACGTTGTGGAACCGGGCCGGCAGGGAGAGCTCGGCCCCGTCGCGCTGCGTGGTGAGGACGAGCACGTCGAAGGCGAGGCGGGCCTGCCAGTCGGCCGGCGGCGACGTGCGCGAGAAGACCTCGCCGGCGGCGTCGCGGAACACCGCCCGCAGGCCCGTCACGTCCGCCGCCGGGACGGACGGCAGGACGGCGGATGCCGCGAACACGCCCTCGACCCATGCACCGTCGACGAGCGCGTCGACGCGGACCTGGTCGGCGCCCGCCGGCAGCACGACCGCGAGGTTCGGCGCGTCGGCGAGCCGGATCGCGTTCCAGAAGCCGGGATCGGCGTCGGCGATCGTCACCTGCTGCGTCGCGACCGTGGAGTCGCCGTCTGCGGCGTCGAGGCTCACCCGCACCGGCGTGCCGAGCCCGGCCTCGAGCAGGGCGTCGGGAGCGATGGTCTTCGCGAGCTCGACGTCGAGGACGCCGGTGCGCAGCTGCACCGACGCGCCGTCCTGGTCGGCGGGCGTCGAGGCCGCACCGCTCGGGAACAGCACCGGATCGTACGACTGCGCGATCGCGTCGTTGTCGATGCGGCGCGCCGACACGAGCTCGCCGGGGTCGCTCCGCTCGAACTGACGCACCTGCGTGCGGATGCCGACGCCGACCTGCGAGGACGCCGCGATCGTGCCCCCGCTCGTCTCGGGCGCCGCGCCCTGGAACACGACGCTCACGCCGACGACGGTCTCCAGCGCCGCGGCGTCGAGGCCCTCCGCCGCGGTCGCCGACAGCGTCCGGGTGCTCAGGGCACCGTCGGGCGCGCGATCCCACAGCGTCACCGTCGAGCTCGCCGGGTCGACCTCGCCGGCAGGATAGGTGAAGCTCAGCGAGCGCACGGCGAGCCATTCATACGGGTTGCGCGCCGGGTCGTACGCGGCCCCGGCGAAGGGGTCGCCATCCCACGCGTCCGGTGCGCTCACGCATTCGTCGGCCTGGCCGGCGGCGCACGGGATCGGATCCGTGACGCGCAGGTACGACGCGCGGGCGGTGCTGTCGTTCGTCGCCGTCAGGGCGAAGTCGATCGTCGGATAGTCGGCCGGGTCGACGTCGGCGGCCTCGGGCACCGTGACCGACGAGGGCGTCGCCCGCTTCTGGACCGAGACGAGCGGCGGCTGGTCGACCAGGGCGATGGCGTCACGGTCGACGTCGCTGCCCGAGCCCGCGGTCGAGGTCCAGTCGGCGCGCAGGCTGTTCCACACCGTGCCCTCGTCGGGGTCGTTGAACGACTGCCCCTGGGTCACCCACGGATCGGCCAGCCCCGCCGGATCGCGCACCACGTTGCGCAGCTGCCAGGTGAGGAGGCTCGGCCGGTACTGGTCGACGGCGGAACGGGCGATGCCCGAGCCCGCCTCCGGGCGGGTGGGGTCGGAGCTCGCCGCGCGCGCCGCGTCGTCGGGGACGTAGACGAGACGCACGCCCGTCGTGCCGAGCGACTGCTCCGGCGTGAGCTGATGTCCGCGGAAGCTGCCGTCCGGGTCCATCCACGTCCCGCCGTCCGGGGCGAGCTGCGTCCACGCCCCGTCGAGGAACAGCCACACCTCCGAGACGTCGTCCCACGCCAGGAGCGGGTCGTCCGCGAGCGTGATGCGATCGATCCGCAGCAGGTCGAACGCCTGGAACACCGTGTCGGCGGGCTCCGCGGGGTCGGTGCCGGGCGCGGCGGCCGGATCGCTCAGGGTCAGCGTCTGCAGCCCGGGCGTGCCCGTGCGCCACTCGTTGCGCGTCGTGACGACGGCGCCGGACTGCGCGTCGACCACGTCGACGTCGGTGGTGCGGTCGACGGCATCCACCCAGCGCTTGCGCACGTCGGCACCCGGCCCCACGCCCGTCGCGGGCGTCTGCACGCCCACGGTGTCGTGCGCGTCGACGAGCTCGCTGTCGATGCCGCCGGGGAGACCCTCGACCTCGCCGTGGCTCTGCGCCGTCGCCTCGTTCTCGTAGATCGTGGGCTCCTGCGCGGCCTGCGAGTCCTCCGGCTCGTCGCGCGGGTCGACCGGCCCGGAGCCGTCGCGCAGCTCGGAGCGCGCGTCGAAGACGACGTTCGGGATGACGCTGAAGCCCTGCGGGAATCCCTCGGGGTTGTCGAACGAGAAGCGGATGCCGGTGACGTCCGCGAGCGTGTCGGGCGCCGTCAGCGCGGCGGCGAGCTCCGCGCGGCTCAGCTGGACGATCTGCGCCCCGTCCTGCGGCGGCACGACCGCGGCAGTCGCCCACGATCCGTCCGGACGCTGGTACTCCACGGTGAGCGTGGTGCGCGGCGGCACCTGCGTGGGGGCGATGCCGGCGATGTCGAACGCGTTCCAGAAGTCGTCCGGCCGGTCCTCGCGCCACGAGTCCTCGACGGCGATGTGCGTGGGGTCGACCTGTGCCACGCCGCTGCCCGTGGTCGCCGTGAGGCTCGTGACCACGCTGTTGCCCGGCTCGACGGCTCCACCGGGGCGGATGGCCTTGTCGAGGGCGATGTCGATCTCGGGGTAGTAGACGACGATCTCGTCGGAGGCGTCGTCCGCGGCGGTGCCGACCGCGTTCGTCGCGGTCACGTCGATCGTGTTGGTGCGCCGGTGCACGCGTTCCGTCTCGGTCACGAGCCCGAGCGCGGGCTCGATCGTCGCGTCGAGGCTCGCGCCCTCCCCCGCCGGGATGTCGCCGCGGAACTCGACGACGAAGCCGGTGACGGTGCCGGCGGGCGGCGGCGGCGAGGCGCCGTCGGCGAACGCCTCGGCGGGCAGCGGTGCGCCGTCGACGTACCAGACGATGCTCGCCTCCGTCGCGCCGGTCGGGTACCCGATGCCGTCCGGGAACCCGCCGAACGCCATGTCGGCGTCGAAGAAGCCCAGGTCCGAGATCGTGAGCGCGTCGACGGGACCGTTCGACTCGTTGACGACGCCGAGCGTCGCGGTCGCCGTGCCGCCGGCGGGGAGCTCGCCCGGCTCGATCGACTTCGAGCCGCTCACGTCGACGGTGAGGGGTCCGACCTCGAACGGCGCGGTGGCCTCGTCGCTCACGCCGTCGCGACCGGGCACGACGACCGTCGCGCTCACGGCGTTCGTGAGCGATGCCCCGCCGGAGAGCGTCGCGCCGCTGTCGCGGTCGGCGGCGCGCTGCGCGACCGTGAACGCGGTCGAGGCCGTGGCATCCGGTTGGATCGGACCACCCGCGAAGGTGAGGCGCACGCCGCCGACGTCGGCGGGCTCGACGCCGATCGGCAGGGCCGGCAGCGCGCCGGCGCCGCCGGGCACCCATGCCCACGTCTCGGAGTCGGTGTCGTACACATACGCGTCGACGGTCACCGTCGTCGCGTCCGCCGGCAGCGCCAGGGCCCCGAAGCCTTGGAAGTCGACGATCCGGAACGGGTTGTCGGCGCCCAGCTCGGCGGCTCCGTCGACGGCGCTCACCGGGTCCTGGACCACGAGCGCCTCGGCGGAGAGGTTCGACAGGTTCTGCGCGCCGAGGGTGATCGTCGACACGTCGCCGGGCTCGAACTGCTGCGAGGCGGGGCTCCACTCCTTGCTCGCCTCCACGTCGATCACCTCGGCGACGGTGATCACGACGTCGGCGCCGTCCGTGAGGCTCGCCGGGAGGTCGCCCGGCCCGTTGCTCCACGACGCGGCGGAGGTGTTGGTGATGGTCGCGCCGTTGTGCGGCCAGTCCGGCGACAGGTCATCCGGCACCTGCAGCACGAGGCTCAGCTTCAGCGTCCCGCCGGCGATCAGGCCGACCGCCCCGTCGCCGAGATCCTGCAGGAAGTCGACGCGGAACGAGCAGTCGTCGGTGACCTCGACGGCCGCGCCGGAGCCGTCCTCGACGCAGCCCTCCGAGTCCACGGCGAGCGGCAGATCCGCCGGCTCGTAGGACGCGCCGACCAGCCGGAAGCCCGCCAGCTCCGCCGGCAGCGTGTCGACGAGCTCGACGTCGACACAGTCCTCGTCGAGACACGTGAGGTCGACCGTATAGGTGAACTCGTCGCCCGGCACGAGCTCGGCCAGCTCGAGCCCGTCGACCTTCTTGTCGATGCGCAGCGCCGACTCGACCGCCGACGCCGCCGTGGGCACGACCACACCGGTCAGGACGACGGCGAGGATCGCGAGGCACGCCAGGAGCAGACGCCGCCACGCCGAGGAGCGTACGGGTGCGGTGATGGAGGACACGGGTGCGCTTTCGGTCGGCGCCCCCTCACGGGACGCGGGCTGTCACGGTTCCCCAGTTCTCACGCTTTCCCCAGTCCTGGCATTCTGCCCGGCGCCCCGCGCGAAGGGAACCCTTTCGGCGACATCCGCATGCTCGCCCCCTGCGCGGCTCGCCCGCCGTGGGTGAGCCGCGCAGACGACGGAGGGGATGCCGGCGGCGCCGGCATCCCCTCGGGAGCACTACTCGTTGCCGACGGCCTTGTCGACGTTGTCGCGCACGTCGTCGACGGTGCCGTGGTGATCGCCCGGGACGACCTTCTTGGCCAGGCCCGCGGCGCCGTCGAGGATCTTGTCGCTGACCTCCTCGACCTGGTCGCTCTTGAGGAACTCCTCGACCTTCTCCTTGTTCTCCTCGAACAGCTCCTTGCCCTTGTTGACGATGTCGTCGATGCCCATTGCAGATCCCTCCCGATCGGATGCCGCGGGGTGCCCCCGCGATACCGATTATGCTCCCTGGCCCGATCGCGTCGACAGGGTGCGTGGGAACCCCGTGCCCGGGAACGCCAGAGCCCCCGGAACCGAGGTCCCGGGGGCTCTGCTGAGCAGCGGCTAGGCCGCGCGGCTCACTTGAGGATCTTGGTCACCGTGCCGGCGCCGACGGTGCGGCCACCCTCACGGATCGCGAAGCCGAGGCCCTCCTCCATGGCGATCGGCTGGATGAGCTCGACCGTCATGTCGGTGGTGTCGCCGGGCATGACCATCTCGGTGCCCTCGGGCAGCGTGATGACGCCGGTGACGTCGGTGGTGCGGAAGTAGAACTGCGGACGGTAGTTCGTGAAGAACGGGTTGTGACGGCCGCCCTCCTCCTTGGACAGGATGTACGCCGTGCCCTCGAAGTTGGTGTGCGGGGTGACCGAGCCCGGCTTCACGACGACCTGGCCGCGCTCGACCTCGTCGCGCTTGGTGCCGCGGAGCAGGAGACCGCAGTTCTCGCCGGCCCACGCCTCGTCGAGCTGCTTGTGGAACATCTCGATGCCGGTGACGATCGTCTTCTGCGTCGGGCGCAGACCCACGATCTCGACCTCGGAGTTGATCTTCAGCGTGCCACGCTCGGCGCGGCCCGTCACGACGGTGCCACGACCGGTGATGGTGAAGACGTCCTCGATCGGCATGAGGAACGGCTTGTCCTTGTCGCGCACCGGGTCCGGGATGGACTCGTCGACGGCGGCCATCAGGTCGAGGATCGACTGCGTCCACTCGGCGTCGCCCTCGAGAGCCTTGAGGCCCGAGACGCGGACGACCGGAGCGTTGTCGCCGTCGAAGTCCTGGCTCGAGAGGAGCTCGCGGACCTCGAGCTCGACGAGCTCCAGGATCTCCTCGTCGTCGACCATGTCGCTCTTGTTCAGGGCGACCAGCAGGTACGGCACGCCGACCTGCTTGGCGAGCAGCACGTGCTCGCGGGTCTGGGCCATCGGGCCGTCGGTCGCGGCGACCACGAGGATCGCGCCGTCCATCTGGGCGGCACCGGTGATCATGTTCTTGATGTAGTCGGCGTGACCCGGGGCGTCGACGTGCGCGTAGTGACGCTTCGGGGTCTCGTACTCGACGTGCGAGATGTTGATCGTGATGCCGCGCTGACGCTCCTCGGGAGCCGAGTCGATCGACGCGAAGTCGCGCTTCACGTTGGTGGCCGACGGGTACGCGTCAGCGAGCACCTTCGAGATCGCGGCGGTGAGCGTGGTCTTGCCGTGGTCGACGTGACCGATCGTTCCGATGTTCACGTGCGGCTTGGTCCGCTCGAACTTGGCCTTAGCCACTGGGTCCTCCTCAGGACGGTCGTGTAGCGAGCGGGCGCACACGAGCGCCCGGTTCTCTACGGGGATGGTTTCAGTTTAGGTGTATTGAGTTGAGTGGATGCCGAGAGCTATTCGCCCTTGGCCTTCTGGACGATCTCGTCGGCCACGTTGCGCGGCACCTCGGCGTAGCTGTCGAACTCCATCGAGTAGACCGCGCGGCCCGAGGTCTTCGAGCGCAGGTCGCCGATGTAGCCGAACATCTCGGACAGCGGCACGAGCGCCCGCACGACCTTGACGCCGGCGGCGTCCTCCATCGACTGGATCTGGCCGCGACGCGAGTTCAGGTCGCCGATGACGTCGCCCATGTACTCCTCGGGCGTGCGCACCTCGACCGCCATGAGCGGCTCGAGGAGCGCGGGGCCCGCCTTGCGGAGAGCCTCCTTGAAGCCCATGGAGCCGGCGATCTTGAACGCCATCTCGGACGAGTCGACGTCGTGCGACGCGCCGTCGATGAGGGTCGCCTTCACGCCGACGACCGGGTAGCCGGCGAGCACGCCGACGGCCATCGCGTCCTGGAAGCCCTGGTTGGTCGGCTCGATGTACTCGCGCGGGATGCGGCCACCGGTGACCTTGTTCTCGAACTCGTAGATCTTGTCGGCCGTGACCTCGATGGGCTCGATCGCGAACTGGATCTTCGCGAACTGGCCCGAGCCGCCGGTCTGCTTCTTGTGCGTGTAGTCGTGACGCTCGACGGCCTTGCGGATCGTCTCGCGGTACGCGACCTGGGGCTTGCCGACGTTGGCCTCGACCTTGAACTCCCGCTTCATGCGGTCGACCAGGATGTCGAGGTGCAGCTCGCCCATGCCCTTGATGACGGTCTGGCCGGTCTCGGGGTTCAGCTCGGTGCGGAAGGTGGGGTCCTCCTCGGCGAGCTTCTGGATCGCGAGACCCAGCTTCTCCTGGTCGGCCTTGGTCTTCGGCTCGATCGCGACCTCGATGACGGGCTCGGGGAAGGTCATCGACTCGAGGACCACCGGCGCGCCCGGGTCGGCGAGGGTGTCACCGGTGGTGGTGTCCTTCAGGCCGATCACGGCGTAGATGTTGCCCGCGGTGAGCGAGCCGACCGGGTTCTCCTTGTTGGCGTGCATCTGGAAGATCTTCCCGATGCGCTCCTTCTTGCCCTTGGTCGAGTTGATGACCTGGGCACCGGAGTCGAGGTGGCCCGAGTAGACGCGCACGTAGGTGAGGCGACCGAAGAACGGGTGCACGGCGACCTTGAACGCGAGCGCGGCGAAGGGATCGTTGGCGTCGGGGTGACGCTCGATGACGATCTCTTCGTCCTTGGGGTCGTGCGCCTCGATGGCGGGCACGTCCAGCGGCGACGGGAGGTAGTCCACGACCGCGTCGAGCATCGGCTGCACGCCGCGGTTCTTGAACGCGGAGCCGCACAGCACCGGGTACAGCTCGCCGCCGACGGTGAGCTTGCGGATGGCGCCCTTGATCTCGGCGACCGTGAGCTCCTCGCCGCCGAAGTACTTCTCCAGCAGCTCCTCGTCGCTCTCGGCGACGGTCTCGAGCAGCTTCTCGCGGTACTCGGCGGCCTGGTCGGCGAGGTCGGCCGGGATCTCCTGGATCTCGTACTTGGCGCCCATGGTCACGTCGCCCTTGGCGTCGCCGGGCCACACCAGCGCGCGCATCTGCACGAGGTCGATGACGCCGACGAAGTCGCTCTCCGAGCCGATGGGCAGCTGCAGCACGAGCGGCTTCGCCTTCAGGCGGTTGACGATCGTGTCGACCGTGAAGTAGAAGTCGGCGCCGAGCTTGTCCATCTTGTTGACGAAGCAGATGCGCGGCACGTCGTACTTGTCGGCCTGGCGCCACACCGTCTCGGACTGGGGCTCCACGCCCTCCTTGCCGTCGAACACGGCGACCGCGCCGTCGAGGACGCGCAGCGACCGCTCGACCTCGACCGTGAAGTCGACGTGGCCGGGGGTGTCGATGATGTTGATCTGGTGCTTGTCCCAGAAGCAGGTCACGGCGGCCGACGTGATCGTGATGCCGCGCTCCTGCTCCTGCTCCATCCAGTCGGTCGTCGCCGCACCGTCGTGCGTCTCGCCGATCTTGTGGTTGACGCCCGTGTAGAACAGGATGCGCTCGGTCGTCGTCGTCTTCCCGGCATCGATGTGCGCCATGATGCCGATGTTGCGGACCATCTTGAGGTCGCTGAGCACTTCTTGTGCCACGGGTGGGTCGTCCTTACGTGTTGTGTCGGATGTCGTGGAGCGTCGGCCGGAGAGGTCGTCTCCGGCCGACGCGTGAACTGGTTACCAGCGGTAGTGCGCGAAGGCGCGGTTGGACTCGGCCATCTTGTGGGTGTCCTCGCGGCGCTTGACCGCGGCACCGAGGCCGTTCGAGGCGTCCAGGATCTCGTTCTGCAGGCGCTCGGTCATCGTCTTCTCACGACGGCCCTTGGCGTAGCTGACGAGCCAGCGCAGCGCGAGGGTGTTCGCGCGGTGCGGCTTGACCTCGACGGGCACCTGGTAGGTCGAGCCGCCGACGCGACGGCTCTTGACCTCGAGGGTGGGGCGCACGTTGTCGAGCGCCTTCTTGAGCGTCGCGACGGCGTCCTGGCCGTTCTTGGCCTCGACGCCGCGGAGCGCGCTGTAGACGATCGACTCGGCGAGCGACTTCTTGCCGTCGACGAGGATCTTGTTCACCAGCTGGGTGACGATCGGAGCGCCGTAGACCGGGTCGTTGACGACGACGCGGCGGGGCGCGGGTCCCTTGCGAGGCATCTGACTCAGCCCTTCTTGGCGCCGTAGCGGCTACGGGCCTGCTTGCGGTTCTTGACGGCCTGGGTGTCCAGGGCGCCGCGGACGATCTTGTAGCGGACGCCGGGGAGGTCCTTCACACGGCCGCCGCGGACGAGCACGAGCGAGTGCTCCTGCAGGTTGTGGCCCTCGCCGGGGATGTACGCGGTGACCTCGGTGCCGTTGCGGAGCTTGACACGGGCGACCTTGCGCATCGCCGAGTTCGGCTTCCTGGGCGTGGTCGTGTACACGCGGGTGCAGACGCCCGCCTGCTGGGGGTTCGACCGCAGTGCCGGCGCCTTGGTCTTCGAGACCTTCGGCGAACGGCCCTTGCGAACCAACTGCTGAATGGTTGGCACGTTCTCTCCTTGTCGGTGCTGCACGGTGACAGCGTTCGTGGTTTCACCACAGATCCACCGGCGCGCCACGAGCGGGCGAGCCTTCGGTGGTGGATATGCCGTGGGGGTGGCCTGTTCGCAGGCCGTCTCCCTGAGATGCGGCGCCCCTGCGCCGGCTGGCGCACCGAGGCACGCAGGACGGCGCGCGTGAGCGCACACCCGGTCAATACTACGCGTGCGGCCCTGGACGGTCAACCTCGCGGAGGCCGGCGCCCGAGCTCTCCGCCGCTCGCACCCGCCGCCCGCCGCCACCGCTCGTCGCGGGCCGCTCTGCCCTGGTCACCGAGTCACTGGCCGACCGCCGACTCACTCCGCTGCAGCGCAGTGAACCGGTGCGAAGGCAGTGACTCGGCGAGAAGTGGCCGGGCGGGAGAGGACGGGATGAGGCGGGGGCGGGGCGGGGCGGGATGCCCGGGGCGGGGCGGGCGAGGGTTGTGCGGCTCAGCGCGCGAGCCGCACCAGCCGCAGCTCCACGTCGCCGAGGACGAACCGCTCGCGCACCGGGACGGCGGCATCCGGCGCGATCTCGGCGTCGGCGCCGTCGGCGGCGGTCACGACGACCCCGTTGGTGGAGTGCAGGTCGACGACGCGCCAGCCGTCGCCGTGACGCTCCAGCCGCGCGTGGGTCTTCGAGACCGTGCGCGTGCGGTCGTCGAGCGCGACCAGCTGCGCGCCGGGGAAGGCCTGCTGGGCGTCGGGCTGGCGCCCCAGGATCACGACGTCGGCGACGAGCGCGATCGGCGGGCCGGATGCCGGGAGCAGCTGCCACGCGCGCCGGCGGCTCACGACGACGGTCTGGTCGAGGTCGTCGCCGTCGAGCATCGCCTCGACGGCCGTGATCGGGGCGCCGGCGGCGGGCGACCCGACGACCGCGGAGATCTCCACCGACTGCTCGGGGAACAGGTCGGGGGCGTCGGGGTCGGGCGGCGGCGCCCACAGCTCGCGGTGCGGGCGGACGACCGCGGCGGGCACCTCGCGCACGGGCGCCTGCCACATCGGCGCGTCCGCCGGGGGCGCCGGCTCGGCGGGCGACCCGGAGGGCGGGGGCACGATGAGCGGCAGCGTGGACGGCGGGGCGACG
>NZ_JBDIAB010000046.1:0-16353 GCF_039812165.1 Microbacterium sp. | reverse complement strand
GCGACGACGTCGTCGAGCTCGTCCTGCGACACGCTGTGCGTGAGGCCCGGATAGACTCGTCCGCTCAGCTCGACGTGCTCGGGCAGCCACAGCGCCGTGTGCGCGACGCGCTCGGCCGGGATGACCTCGTCGCGCGCCCCGCGGCCCCAGAACACCGGCGGGCGCACGCGCGCCAGCTCGGCGTCGGTCGGGAGCGGCCCCGGGTCGGCGTAGCCGGCGAGGTTCACCGCGAACGCGAACCGCTCCGGCTGCAGCCGCAGCGCCTGGAGGGCGACGACCGCCCCCTGCGAGAAGCCGAGCAGGCCGATCGTCTCGTGTTCGGTCGCGGCGTCCACCCACTCGATGAAGCGCTCCGCCGCTGCGGTGACCGCGGCCGAGCGATCGCCGTGCAGCCCCTCGATCGCGAACCAGGAGTGGCCCGGCGTGGGGAACGGCGGCGGCAGCGGCGCGCGCACGGCCGCGACGACGAACTCGTCGGGCAGGTGGGGGACGAGCCCGAACAGGTCGCCCTCGTGCGAGCCGTAGCCGTGCAGCAGCACGAGCAGGGCGCGCCCGGCGCGCCCGTCGGGCGGCGCTGACCACAGCACCGGCGCGGGATCGAGCGGTGGGACCTCGGTCATGCTCCCATCCTGGCATCGGGGTCCGACGGGGTTGCTATACATGACACATGGCCGTTCGCACCCCCGATCCCGACCCGAACGAGCGCGACGACGACGGGACGCGCGATCCGTTGCGCGGCATGGGCTCCTCGTTCGGCCCGGTCGATCCGGTCGACGCCGGGTTCGGGATGCCGGGGGACGTGACCAACCCGGGCTGGCTCACCGACCTCGAGCTCGCGCAGGCGCGTCGCCGCCTGCCGATGCTGTACGTCGAGGCCGTGCCGGTGCGCACCGACGGCATGGGCGCCGTGATCGAGGTCGGCATCCTGCTGCGGGCGACGCCGCTCGGCGAGATGACGCGCACGATCGTGTCGGGCCGCGTGCGCTACGGCGAGACGGTGCGCGACGCGCTGTTCCGCCACCTCGAGAACGACCTCGGCCCGATGGCGTTCCCGCTGCTGCCCCCGTCGCCGGTGCCGTTCACGGTGGCGGAGTACTTCCCGCTCCCCGGCGTGAGCGCGTTCGACGACGATCGCCAGCACGCGGT
Organism: Microbacterium sp.; assembly: GCF_039812165.1. Classification (GTDB taxonomy): domain Bacteria; phylum Actinomycetota; class Actinomycetes; order Actinomycetales; family Microbacteriaceae; genus Microbacterium. The sequence continues at coordinate 15,207 of NZ_JBDIAB010000046.1, read as the reverse complement.
GTCGCTCGCCTTCGTCGTGCCGGTGACCGGCACGTGCGAGCCGCGCCAGGACGCGCTGGAGGTCACGTGGCTGTCGCCGGCGGAGGCGGCGTCCGACGCGCTCGCCGCCGAGATGGAGGGCGGCCGGGGCACGCTCATCCGGCTCGCGCTCGCCTCGGTGGGTGCGCTGCGCTGACGGTCCCGAGAGAGACCTGTGAGGGGTGTCGCGGTCGATCCAATTTCCTATAGGATCACTCGCGAAGGGCCAGGCCCGAAAGACGCCGTGAAGGAGACGCGATGACGCGACTGTTCAACGATCCGGATGAGTTCGCCGACGAGATGCGGCAGGGCTTCGCCGCCGCCTCGGCGCGGTGGGTGCGGCCCGTGACGGGCGGTGTCGTGCGCTCGACGCGCGGCCAGGAGCCCACCGTCGCGGTGGTCATCGGCGGCGGGAGCGGGCACTATCCCGCGTTCGGCGGCCTCGTCGGCCCGGGGCTCGCGCACGGCGCGGCGATGGGCAACCTCTTCGCGTCGCCCTCCGCGCAGCAGGTGCACGCGGTCGCGCAGGCGGCCGACGAGGGCAAGGGCGTCCTGCTGACCTACGGCAACTACGCCGGCGACGTGCTGCACTTCTCGCACGCGCAGGAGCGTCTGCGCGCGGCCGGGGTCGACTGCCGCACCGTGCTCGTGACCGACGACATCTGGAGCGCCCCGCCGTCCGAGCGCGAGAAGCGCCGCGGCATCGCGGGCGACCTGGTCGTCTTCAAGATCGCGGGCGCGGCGTCCGAGGCGGGCTACGACCTCGACGGCGTGGAGCGCGTCGCCGCCGAGGCGAACCACCGCACCCGTTCGTTCGGCGTCGGGTTCTCGGGCTGCACGCTGCCCGGGGCGAGCGAGCCGCTGTTCGACGTGCCGGCCGGCCGCATGGCGGTGGGCCTCGGCATCCACGGCGAGCCGGGCATCGACGAGGTCGACGTCCCGACCGCCGACGAGCTGGCCGCCATGTTCGTCGAGAAGCTCCTCGAGGAGCGGCCCGAGGGCGTCGGGCTCGAGGGCGCGCGCGTCGTGCCGATCCTCAACGGCCTCGGCAGCGTCAAGTACGAGGAGCTCTTCGTCGTCTACGCCGCCGTCGACCGGCTGCTGAAGGATGCCGGGATCACGGTCGTCTCGCCCGATGTCGGCGAGTTCTGCACGAGCTTCGACATGGCCGGCGTCTCGCTCACCCTGTTCTGGCTGGACGACGAGCTCGACACGCTGTGGCACCAGCCCTGCGACACGCCCGCCTACCGGCGCGGCGCCGTGGCCGATCGCGTGGCGGTGTCGGCGGACGACGTCGACGTCGCCGAGACCGCTCGCCGCATCCCGCCCTCGAGCCCGGAGTCGCGCGAGGCGGCCGCGATCGTGGCGCGCGCGTTCACGGCCGTCGCCGCGATGCTCGACGAGCAGGCCGACGAGCTGGGCCGCATCGATCGCATCGCCGGCGACGGCGACCACGGCATCGGCATGCAGCGCGGCAGCCGCGCCGCCGCCGCGGCGGCCGTCGAGGTCGAGGCCGCCGGCGCCGGCGCGCGCACCGTGCTCGACTCCGCCGGCGACGCGTGGAGCGACAAGGGCGGCGGCACGTCCGGCGCCATCTGGGGTGAGATGCTCGTCGCGCTCGGCGCCGCCCTCGGCGACGAGGCGGAGGTCACCGCGGCGACCGTCGGCGCGGGCGTGGGGGCGATGAAGGACGCCGTGATGTCCTTCGGCAAGGCGCGCCCCGGCGACAAGACGATGATCGACGCGATCGTCCCGTTCGCGGACGACCTGGCCGAGCGCCTCGCCGCCGGCGACGGGCTGCGCGACGCGTGGGCGCACGCGGCCGACGTGGCCACGGCATCCGCTCAGGCGACCGCGGACATGACCGCGCGCCTCGGCCGCGCCCGCTCGCACGGCGACAAGAGCCTCGGCACCCCCGACCCGGGCGCCGTATCGTTCGCACTGGTGACCCACACGGTCCTGAACGTCCTGAAGGAAGGGAACTGACATGGCACTCCGACTGGTGATCGGCTCCGACGAGGCCGGCTACGACTACAAAGAGCGGCTCAAGGCCGACCTCGAGGCGAACCCGCTCGTCGAGAGCGTGGTCGACGTCGGCGTCGACGCCGACGGCCGCACGAACTACCCGACGATCGCCACGACCGCGGCCGAGCGGGTCGCGGCGGGCGACGCCGACCGCGCCGTGCTGATCTGCGGCACGGGCCTCGGCGTCGCGATCGCGGCGAACAAGGTCCCCGGCATCCGCGCGGTGACCGCGCACGACTCGTTCAGCGTCGAGCGCTCGATCCTCTCCAACGACGCGCAGGTGCTGTGCATGGGCCAGCGCGTCGTCGGCCTCGAGCTCGCCCGCCGCCTGCTGCGCGAGTGGCTGACCTACACGTTCGACCCGAACAGCGCGTCGGCCGACAAGGTGCAGGAGATCTGCGCGTACGAGGGCGTCTGAGCGCATGCTCATCGGCTCGAGCCTGAAGATGTACTTCTCGCACGCTCGCACGGTCGAGTGGATGCGGGAGGTCGCCGCCATCGTCGCCGATCATCCCGCGCGCGAGTACGTCACGACGTTCGCGATCCCGCAGTACCCGTCGATCCCGGCCGCGGTCGAGATCGGCGGGCCCGCGGGCATCGCGATCGGCGCGCAGGACGTCGCGACCGACGACGAGGGCGCCTTCACCGGCGAGGTGAGCGGGCGGGTGCTCGCCGAGATCGGATGCCGGTACGCCGAGGTGGGCCACGCCGAGCGCCGGCGCCTGTACGGCGAGACCGAGGAGGTCGTGGCGCGCAAGGTGCACGCGGCGCTGCGCAACGGACTGGTGCCGATCCTGTGCGTCGGCGAGGCGGACGAGGTCGAGCCCGCGGAGGCGGCCGCCGAGGCGATCCGTCAGATCGAGTCGGGGCTCGCCGAGGCGCGCGCCGCGGGGGCGATCGACGACATCGTCATCGCGTACGAGCCGCTGTGGGCGATCGGGGCTCCGCGCCCGGCCGGCGCAGACCGGATCCGCGCGGTGTGCCGTGCGCTGCGCGACCACGTGCGGAGCGCGTGGCCGGCCCCGGCGTCGGTCATCTACGGCGGAAGTGCGGGTCCTGGACTCATTTCGGACGTGTCACCGGATGTCGATGGGCTCTTTCTCGGCAGATTCGCACACGACCCGGCTGCATTTCGTGCCATCCTCGATGAAGTCGTGGCGATCTCGGAGTGACTCGCCCGCGCTGACAAGGGGGCGACCGATGGCCGATGGGCGAGCAGCGGAGGGGATCCGACGCCGTGGCCTGCGCGACGACGTCCACGAGCGCCTGCTCCAGCTGCTCCTGAGCGGCGACATCGTGCCCGGAGAACGGCTGGCGATCGACACGATCGCCCGCCAGCTCGCCGTCTCGCCCACGCCGGTGCGCGAGGCGCTCGCACTCCTGGAGCGCACCGGGCTGGTCACCCGCGAGGCGCTGAAGGGATATCGCGCGGCGCCGCCGCTCGGCGTCGAGCAGCTGGCCGAGCTGTTCGAGGCGCGCCTGATGCTCGAGGTGACGGCCGCTCGTCTGGCGACCCCGGCCGACGACGACATGCTCCGACGTCTGCGTGCGGCCGAGGACGCCCACACGGCGGCGGGAGAGCGCATCATCACGGCGCTGAGCGCCGGCGACCGCGACCTCGCGCTCACGACCGACTACTTCGCCAAGGACGTCGCGTTCCACCGCGTGATCCTCGACCGCAGCGGCAACCGCTACATCGAGGAGATGTCCGACACGCTCGCCGCCCAGATCCACCGCATGCGGCAGATGGTGCCGTACGGAGTGACCGACGTGCGCGACGCGATCGCCGAGCACGAGGTGATCGTGGCGGCGTTCGCGAGCGCGGATCCCGATGCTCCGGAGCGCGCGATGCGCGCCCACATCGAGGGCGTGCGCGCCCGTTCGCTGAAGCACGCCAGAGAGCTCGCGGCGCGCGGCTGAGTCGCCGGCCCTGTACGAGCGACCGGGATCCTCGCGACCGGAAGTCGGCGATTGCGCCCCGGCCCTCCGCCGCGGTAGCGTGCTTCCTATAGGATTCGGCCTATAGGATATAGGGCGGTTGCGCCGCCCGCCATGATTCCAACGGAGCACTCATGACCGCATCGTCGACGTCCACGCCCCTCGATCGCGACAGCTGGCCCATCGCCGTCTGCATGCACGGGTTCGCCCCGGTGGCCGCAGACGGCACCCGCCTGCACGACGCGCCCGCCGAGGCATGGGACGACGTCTTCCGGCAGGTCGCCGACCTCGGGTTCACCGCGCTGGAGCTCGCCGACAGCCACATCCGTCCCGCCGACCTCGAGGCCTCGCGCAAGGCCGAGCTGCTGCAGATCGCCGCGAGCCACGGCGTGCAGCTCATCTCGGTGCACGTGCAGCGCCAGAGCGTCATCGAGCCCGGCCGGGGGGAGCAGAACCTCGCCTACGCGCACCGCTCGATCGACGCCGCCGCCGAGCTCGGCATGCAGGTCTTCTCCACGGGCCTGCACCAGCCCTTCTCCGAGGCGCAGCGCAAGGCGCTGTGGTTCTGGACCGCGCAGGGCGCGGTCGACCCCGACGACGCCGAGACCCGCGCCCTGGCGGTCTCGCGCCTGCGCGAGCTGGGCGAGCACGCCGCGTCGGTCGGCCTGCCGATCGCGCTGGAGATGTACGAGGACACCTACCTCGGCACCGCCGACAGCGCCGTGCAGCTGATCCAGGAGATCGGTCTCGACAACGTCGGGCTCAACCCCGACATCGGCAACCTCATCCGCCTGCACCGCCCGATCGAGGACTGGCGCGAGATGCACGAGAAGACCCTCCCGTACGCGAAGTACTGGCACGTCAAGAACTACACGCGAGACGAGGGCCCCGACGGCAGCTGGTACTCGTCGGTGCCGACGAGCATGGAGCTCGGCCTCATCAACTACCGGGCGATGATCCGTCGCGCCGTCGAGCTCGGCTTCGACGGCCCGTTCCTCATGGAGCAGTACGGCGGCGACAGCCTCGGCGTGTGCGCGACCAACCGCGACTACCTGCGCTCCCTCCTGCCCGCCGCCTCCGGCTCGGCCGCGGGAGGCGCACGATGACCGGCGCACGCCCCGTCTACGCCGTCGTCGGCAGCGGCTACATGGGCGGCGGCATCGCACAGTCCCTCGCGCTCTCCGGCGCCGACGTGCGCATCGCCGACGTCGACCTCGAGATCGCCCGCGGCAACCGCGAGCGCCTCGTCCGCGAGGCCGAGCAGTTCGTCGCCGACGGGCTCTTCCCCGCGGGCGCCGCCGAAGAGATCGCCGAACGCATCACCGCCGCCACGATCGAGGACGCCGTCGCCGGCGCCTCGTTCGTCGAGGAGGCCGTGCCGGAGAAGATCGAGATCAAGCACGCGACGCTGCGGCGCATCTCGGCCGCGGCATCCCCCGAGGCGATCATCGGCAGCAACACGTCGACGATCCTGATCGGGCGGCTCGCCGAGGCCGTCGAGCGGCCGGAGCGCTTCCTCGGCGTGCACTTCTCCAACCCGGCTCCGTTCATCCCCGGCGTCGAGCTGATCCCGCACGCGGGCACGGATGCCGCGGTGCTCCCGGTCGTCGAGGGGATCGTCGCCGCGACGGGCAAGGAGTCCGCGCGCGTCAAGGACGCCACCGGGTTCGTCCTCAACCGTCTGCAGTACGCGCTGTTCCACGAGGCCACCCAGCTGGTCGAGGAGGGCGTCGCGAGCCCCGAGGACATCGACACGATCGTGCGGACGACGTTCGGCTTCCGGCTGCCGTTCTTCGGCCCGTTCGCGATCGCCGACATGGCCGGCCTCGACGTGTACGCGTTCTGCTACGCGTCGCTGCAGACCGAGTTCCCGGAGCGCTTCGCGACCCCGCAGATCCTCGCCGACCTCGTCGCCGCCGGGAAGCTCGGCACGAAGTCGGGCGCCGGATTCCTCGACGTGCCCGCCGACCGCACCCCCGAGCTCGTGGCGTACCGCAACAAGGCGTACGTCGCGATGAAGCGGCTCGTCGACGAGCTCGGCCCCGCCCCCATCCACCCCGAGAACACCGAGAGCTGAAGGACCCACCCATGGCATCCGCATTCCCCGCCGAGCGCACCGTCATCCTGACGGGCGCCGCCAGCCCCCGCGGCATCGGCCGCGCCGCCGCGCACTACCTGGCCGAGGTCGGCTGGAACATCGGCATCATCGACCTCGACGGCGATGCCGCCGCCCGCACCGCGGCGGAGGTCGCCGAGCAGCACGGCGTGCAGGCCGCCGGCGCCGGCGCCAACATCGCCGACCGCGAGCAGGCCGTGGCGGCCGTCGACGCGCTCGAGGCGCAGCTGCCCCAGGTCGTCGCCCTCGTGAACTTCGCCGGCATCGCGTCGCCGACCCCGTACCTCGAGGTCACCCCCGAGGAGTGGGACCGCGTGCAGTCGGTGAACCTGGACGGCGTGCACTGGGTCACGCAGCGCGTGCTGCGCACGCTCGTCGACAACGGCGTGGGCCGCGTCGTCGGCATCTCGTCGGTGTCGGCCCAGCGCGGCGGCGGCACGTTCTCGAAGACCCCGTACTCGGCCTCGAAGGCCGGCGTCATCGGTCTCATGCGCTCCATCGCGCGCGAGGTCGGCCCGTTCGGCGTCACCGCGAACTGCGTCTCGCCCGGCCCGATCGACACCGACATCATGGGCGGCACGCTCACCGAGGAGCGCAAGACGAAGATGGCCGCCGACGGCGTGCTGCCGCGCATCGGCACCCCGCGCGACATCGCCGCCGCGGTCGCCTACCTGATCAGCGAGGACGCCGGATTCGTGACGGGCCAGACCCTGAACGTCGACGGCGGCCTCTACATGCACTGAGGCCCGCATGTCCACGTGGTCCAAAGGGCGCATCGTCTACCTCGTGATCGGCGTGATCTGCGTCGGCGTGGGCCTCGCGCTCATCATCCCCGGGCTCCTCTGAGACCCGATCCACAGCGAAGACACATCACCGCATCAACTCGAAGGAGAGTCACCGTGTCGCAATCATCCATCGACAGCGCCAAGGCGCAGGAGCTGCTGGACAGCCCGCACCTGGCCAGCGGCATCAAGAAGGCCACCCGCCATCTGATGCCGATGCTCATCATCCTGTACTTCGTCGCGTTCCTCGACCGCACGAACGTCGGATTCGCCGAGGCGGCCCTCGAGGCCGACCGCGGCATCACCGCGGGCGCCTACGCGCTCGGGGCGGGCATCTTCTTCATCGGCTACGCGCTGTTCGAGATCCCCTCGAACCTGCTGCTGACGAAGTTCGGCGCCCGCTTCTGGCTGGCCCGCATCGCGATCACGTGGGGCATCGTGGCATCCGCGTTCGCGTTCGTGACCGACGACACGATGTTCGTCATCCTGCGATTCCTCCTGGGCGTGACCGAGGCCGGTCTCTTCCCCGGTGTGATCATGTTCCTGTCGGAGTGGTTCCCGAACAAGCGTCGCGTGCAGATGTTCGCGCTGTTCTACCTCGCGCAGCCGTTCTCGCAGATGCTCGGCGCCCCGCTGTCGGGCGGCCTGATCAGCTTCGGCGAGCAGGTCACGCCGTGGGCCGGCTGGCAGGTGATGTTCTTCGTCGAGGGCATGATGGCGGTCGCCGCCGGCATCGCGTCGTTCATCTTCCTGGTCGACTCGCCGCAGAAGGCGAAGTTCCTCAACGACGACGAGAAGTACGCCTTGAAGGCCGTCATGGAGCACGAGGACGCGATCAAGGACGAGGACGGTCCTCGCGGCATCTGGCCGGCGATGATCAACTGGAAGGTCTGGTACTTCACGGTCATCTACTTCTGCCTGCAGATCGCGGTGTACGGCACGACGTTCTACCTGCCGCAGCAGGTCGCCGCCCTCATCGGCAAGGACGTCGGCTGGGAGGTCGGCCTGGTGTCGGCCATCCCGTGGGCCGTGGGCCTGTTCGCCTGCTACTACGTGGGCAAGAACGCCACGACGGTCCGCCGTCGCCGCACGTGGGGAACGCTGTTCTTCATCATCACGGGCCTGGCGATCTTCACGTCGGCGTGGGCCGGCGCGAACCACCAGGGGTTCATCGGCATCCTGGCGATCACGGTCGCGGTCTCGGCGTTCCTGTCGACCGGTCCGATCTCGTGGTCGTTCCCGACGTCGTTCCTCGCCGGAGCGGCCGCGGCCACCGGCATCGGCCTCATCAACTCGCTCGGCAACCTCGGCGGCTTCGTCGCCCCGATCATGCGCAACGGCGTGAACGAGGCGATCCCGACCGAGAGCGGCACGTGGGGCGTGGTCTCGCTCGGCGTGTTCGCGTTCCTCGCGGCGGGCATGTTCTGGGGCACGCGCTTCTTCCGCGCGAAGGCCGACGACCTCCTCAAGGAGGAGCCGGCGGTCCCCGGGCACTGAGCCCGATCCACGCAGGAGGGGTGCACGCGCGGCGTGCACCCCTCCTGCGCGTGTGCCCGGTCGTTCGTCCGCGGCCGTTCGTCGCAGATCGGCGCACGGTCGGACGGATCGGCGCGGCGGCATCCGACGATGCGCGGATCTCCGACGAACGGATGCCGTCGGCGCCGGGCCGCGTCAGACGCCGGTGAGGCGGGCGAGCTCGGCGACGAGCGCGTCGACGTCCTCGGGCTGCGTGTCGAACGAGCACATCCAGCGGACCTCGTTCTTGGCGGCCTCCCAGTCGTAGAACCGGAAGCGCTCGCGCAGGGCGTCGGCGACGCCGTCGGGCAGCGTCGCGAAGACGCCGTTGGACTGTGTGGCCTGCGAGAAGCCGACCCCGCGGATCGTGCCGGCCGCGAGGCCCGCCTCGACCTCGGCGCGCAGGCGCGCGGCCATCGCGTTGGCGTGGCGCGCGTTGCGCAGCCACAGGTCGCCCTCGAGCAGGGCGATCAGCTGCGCCGAGACGAAGCGCATCTTCGACGCCAGCTGCATGTCGAGCTTGCGCAGGAAGATCAGGCCCTCGGATGCCGCGGGCTCGAGCACCACGATCGCCTCGGCGCCCATCGCCCCGTTCTTGGTCCCCCCGAAGCTCAGGACGTCGACGCCGGCGTCGCGCGTGAAGGCCCGCAGCGGCAGGTCGAGCGCCGCGGCGGCGTTCGCGAGGCGCGCGCCGTCGAGGTGCACGCGCATGCCGAGGCCGTGCGCGTGGTCGGCGATCGCGCGGATCTCCTCGGCGGTGTAGAGGGTGCCGAGCTCGGTCGACTGCGTGATCGAGACGACGAGCGGCTGCGCCCGGTGCTCGTCGCCCCAGCCCCACGCCTCGCGGTCGATGAGCTCGGGGGTGAGCTTGCCGTCGTCGGTCGGGACGTTCAGCACCTTGATGCCGGCGACGCGCTCGGGGGCGCCGCCCTCGTCGGTGTTGATGTGGGCGGTCGACGCGGCGACGACCGCGCCCCAGCGGGGCAGCATCGACTGCAGGCCGACGACGTTGGCCCCGGTGCCGTTGAACACCGGGAACGCCTGGACGCCGTCGCCGAAGTGGTGGGCGAACACGTCCTGCAGCCGGGCGGTGTAGACGTCCTCGCCGTAGGCGACCTGATGGCCGTCGTTGGCGCCGGCGATCGCGGCGAGCACCTCGGGGTGGACGCCCGAGTAGTTGTCGCTCGCGAAGCCGCGCAGGGAGGTGTCATGCAGGGTGGTCACGGTGTTCCAATCTAGACGGGTGGAGGGGTCAGGCATCCCGCGCCCCTACGCTGTGGGCGCCAGTTCCCTGCGATGGCGCTTCATATATGTGGCGCCATCTGAGGAAACTGGCGCCGTCCCGGAGCGGAAGCAGGAAGGTGTCGCCAACAGGACCACGGATGCGGGGGCCCCGGATCACGGGAGGAGACGGACGCTGTCGTTCGCGGCGGCGGCATCCTCGTCCCACAGGGCCACGTAGGCGGCGGCGAGCTCGTCCTCGTGACCGGCGAGGGCCGTGACCCGGAAGACGACGGATGCCGCGCGCAGCGGCTCGCCGGCATCCCGCGCCGCCTTCGCGAAGCCCTGCGCCACCGCGCGCGCCCAGGCCTCGGCGGCGGCCTTCACGGTGGCGTAGTTCGCCCCGCCCGCGAGCGGGCGGGCCACCGCGGTCGACGAGACGATCGCGACGCGGGCCGCGGGGGCGGCGACCAGATCCGGCCAGAACGCGCGCGTCTCGTTGCGCAGGGCCGTGAGCGACCCCTCCAGGAACCGGTAGTCGGCCTCGGTCTGGCCCGCGAGCCCGCCGCCGCCGCGCCAGCCGCCGACGAGGTGCAGGATGCCGTCGACCGGGCCGACGCGGTCCGCGAGCTCGCGGACCGCGTCCTCGGCGGTCAGGTCGCACGCGTGCACCTCGGCGCCCAGGGCCGCGAGGGGCTCGAGCCGCGCGGCATCGCGCCCCACCGCGACCACCCGCGCCCCGGCCGAGGCCAGGGCGCGGGTTGCCGCGAGCCCGCTGGTGCTCGTCGCGCCCGCGACGAGCACCAGCCGCCCGGCCACGCCGGACTCAGGCATCGGAGCCGCGGATGCCGGAGGTCGACGCGATCACGGACCGCATCTTCTTGTCCAGCGCCTCGAAGAACATCGAGAGCGGGAACTCGTCGTCCATCACGGCATCCGTGTAGCCCTTGAGGGGACCCGCCAGGATCTCGTCGGGCAGCCCGCGCGCCCACGCCGAGGCGGGGTGGGGCGTGAGCACCGACCGCACGAGCTCGTACGCGGCGAGCCAGTGCGCGGACTTGGGTCGGTCGATCGAGTGCCAGTAGAGGTCGTCGATCGCGTCGCCGAGCGCCGTCACGGCGGCCGCCACGTCGGGCCAGTCGAACGCGAGCTGCGTGTCGGTCCAGTGCAGCACGCCGCGCTGGTGCAGCCACGCGAACAGCAGCTGGCCGCCGAGGCCGTCGTAGTTGCGCACGCGCGTGCCGGTGATCGCGAACCGGAAGATCCGGTCGAAGATCACCGCGTACTGCACGAGCCCCGCGTGCTCGAGCATGTGCTGCTCGGCCTCGGTCAGCTCCTCGCCCTCGTCGGCGCGGGCGCGCAGACGCCGCTCGATCTTCACGCACTCGCGGAACGCGGTGAGGTCGCACCGCAGCTCCTCGAGCGAGTAGAGGAAGAACGGCATCCGCTGCTTGATCATGAACGGGTCGAACGGCAGGTCGCCGCGCATGTGCGTGCGGTCGTGGATGAGGTCCCACATCACGAACGTCTGCTCGGTGAGGCCCTGGTCGTCGAGCATGCGCGCCGCGCGCGGCGGCAGCTCCAGGCGCGTGATCTCGGCGGCCGCGCGCACGACGCGCCGGTAGCGCGCCGCCTCGCGGTCCTGGAAGATCGCGCCCCACGTGAAGGGCGGCACCTCGCGCATCGCGACGGTCTCGGGGAACAGCACCGCCGAGTTCGTGTCGTAGCCGGGCGTGAAGTCGATCAGCCGCAGCGACACGAACAGCCGGTTCGTGTACTCGTCCTGCAGCTGTGAGATGAACTCCGGCCAGATGACCTCGACCAGGAGCGCCTCGACGTGACGGTCGCGCGACCCGTTCTGGGTGTACATCGGGAACACGACGAGGTGACGGATGCCGTCGACCCGGTGCTCCTGCGGCTGGAAGGCCACGAGCGAGTCGAGGAAATCGGGCACGCCGAACTCCCCCTCCGCCCAGCGCTCGAAGTCCCGTATGGACGCCGTGAGATATCGGTCGTCATGGGGGAACCGAGGTCTCAGCTCCGCGATCGCCGCGATGATCGCCGCGACGTGCGCGCGGGCGCGCTCGTGATCGCCCGCGTCGGGCACCGAGCCGTCCTGGGCCTGGAGGCCCTGGAGCGCGGTCGCGGCGTCCTTGAGCGACAGCCAGGCGGCCGTCGTCTCGACGCCCTGGGCCAGGTCGCGGCCGTCCTCGACGACCTCGGGCTCGCCGACGATCGACTGGGCGGCACGGGGGGTGGCGTGCGTCAGGTCAATGGACATGGGAACCTCCGATCATGAGGTCGGACCGGCGAGCCGGCGGTGGATGGATTCCTTCCAGCGTATCCGGGCGCCCCGGTCGCCCGCCAGCGCGCCCGGCGTCCGTGCGCGGTCGGGCCCGCGCGATCCCGGCGTCGGTGCGGCCGGGATACATCGCAGGGCGGATGCGGCGCCATGCCCGCTCGCGTAGCGTCGAGCTGTGCTGCGCCCGCTCCGCCCGCGACAGCTGCTCCTCGATCTCGGGGCGGCCGGCGTGTTCGGCGCGTTCGCGTTCGTGATCGAGCTGGAGCGCGGCCGCACGATCGACCACAACGCGCTGTCCACCGCACTGGTGTGCGTCCTGCTCGCGGGCGCCCTCGCCCTGCGCCGGCTCTCGCCCGGGGCCGCGCTCGCGGTGGCGTGGACGGGCGCGGGCACGCAGATGGCGTTCGCCCGCCCGCCCGGCTTCGTGGATCTGGCGATCCTCGCCGTGCTCTACGCGACGGCGGCGCACGGCACCCGGCTCGTGTTCTGGCTCGGCTTCGCGTCGGCGATCGCCGGCGCGATCGTCATCACGGTGTACCTCTTCCGCGGCCCGTTCCAGCCGGGCTACGACCCGCTGTCGCTCATCGGGCCGGCCGCGGCCGTGCTCGTCGCCGCGCTCTTCGGTCTCCTCCTCGCCTGGACGGCGGGGGCGCTCGTGCGCACCGCGCGTCGGGCGCGCGAGCACCGCGGCGCGCAGCGCCGCGCCGAGGCCGACGCCGCCCTGGAGCAGGAGCGGCTGCGGATCGCGCGCGACATGCATGACGTCGTGGCGCACTCGCTCGCCGTCGTGATCGCCCAGGCCGACGGAGCCCGCTACGCGGCGGCGGCCGATCCGGCGGCGACGGCGGCGGCGTTGGAGACGATCTCGACCACGGCGCGCACGGCGCTGGCCGACGTCCGGACCCTGCTGACGCGGCTGCGCCGCAGCGACGCCGACGGACCGCAGCCCGCCCTCGCCGACCTCGACGCCCTGTTCGTCCAGCTGCGCACGGCCGGGCTCGACCTCCGGGTCGAACCGTCCGCCGCGTTCGCGGGCACCGTGTCGCCGGCCGTGCAGCTCGCGGCGTACCGCATCCTGCAGGAGGCGCTCACCAACGCGCTGCGGCACGGCGACGCCGGTCCGGTCCACGTGCGGCTGGCCGGCGACGCCGACCGCATCGAGCTCTCGGTGCGCAACCGCCTGGTCGCCGCCCGCGCCCTGCACGGCGTCGGGGGTCCGCGTCTCGCGCCGTCCGACGAGGACTCCGGCGCGGGCCACGGCGTGACCGGCATGCGCGAGCGGGCGAGCGCGGTGGGCGGGACGCTCACGGCGGGCCCGCGCGGGGGCTCGTACACGGTCACGGCGAGCCTGCCGCGCGGAGCGGGATCATGAGCCCGATCCGCGTGGCGCTCGTGGACGACCAGGCGCTCTTCCGCGCCGGCATCCGCATGCTCGTCGACTCCCAGCCCGACCTGCAGGTCGTCGGCGAGGCCTCCGACGGCCGCGAGGCGATCGCGCTGGCGCGGGCGGTGCGCCCGGACGTGATGCTCATGGACGTCCGGATGCCGGCGCTCGACGGCCTCGCGGCGACGGCCGAGCTGCTGCGCGACGGGACGACGACGCGGATCATCGTCCTCACGACGTTCGACCTCGACGAGGCCGCCGCCCGCGCCATCCGCGAGGGGGCGAGCGGATTCCTGCTCAAGGATGCCGATCCCGAGCTGCTGCTCGGCGCCATCCGCACCGTGCACGCCGGCTCGTCGGTGATCGCCGCGACAGCCACGCGCGCCCTGTTCGCCCAGCTCGCCGGACTCCGCCCGGCCGCGGGGGCGCCGCCCGCCTACGGCGCCCTGACCGACCGCGAGCGCGAGATCTTCGCGCTGGCGGCGCGCGGGCTGAGCAATGCGGAGATCGCCGCGCAGGAGTTCCTCTCCGAGGCGACGGTCAAGACGCACGTGAGCCGCATCCTCGGCAAGCTCGGCCTCCGCGACCGGGTGCAGCTGGTCGTCTTCGCCTACGACCACGGACTGGCGTAGTCCCCGGGATCGACGCGGGATCGTCCTCGCGGCGTAGCGGGACGCCACCGCCGACCGATGCCGCCTCGGCGCCGCCCTCCTAGCGTCGAGGGCATGGAACGGACTACGGTCGGGTCGCCTGCGGCTCGTGTGCACAACCTCAGCAAGACCTACGGCGCCGGCACGGGTGCGGTGCTCGCGCTCGACGACGTCGGGCTCGCGATCCGCCGCGGCGAGTTCACGGCCATCGTCGGGCCGAGCGGCTCGGGCAAGTCGACGCTCATGCACGTCATGGCGGGCCTGGACTCGGCGACCCGCGGCCGCGCCTGGATCGGCGACACCGAGATCACGCGCCTGTCCGATCGCGAGCTGACGCTCCTGCGGCGCAGGCGCGTCGGGTTCGTCTTCCAATCGTTCAACCTGGTGCCCACCCTCGACGCCCTCGGCAACATCCTGTTGCCGTTCCAGCTGGACGGGCGTCGTCCGAACGCGGCCGAGAGCGCGCGCATCGAGGTGCTCGTCGACACCCTGGGCATCCGGACGCGCCTGCGTCACCGTCCCCACGAGCTCTCCGGCGGGCAGCAGCAGCGCGTGGCCATCGCCCGCGCGCTGGCCACCGCGCCCGACCTGGTCTTCGCGGACGAGCCGACCGGGAGCCTGGACTCCCGCTCCGGACAGGAGGTGCTCGCCCTGCTCCGGTCCGCCTGCCGCGACCACGGCCAGTCCATCGCCATGGTGACCCACGATCCGATCGCGGCCAGTCACGCCGACCGCGTGGTGTTCCTGGGCGACGGTCGCGTCGTCGCCGACGAGCCGCGCCTGAGCGCGCGCGACCTGGCCGAGCGCATGCTCGCGGGCGCCCGTCTGAGCGAGCGCGAGGCGTCCGCATGACCGCGCCGGTCGCGGTGGTCGCCGACCTGCCGCGCCGCGCCGGGGGGACCGGATCCTGGCTGGGTGAGCGGGGCATGGGCGCCTCGATCGCCGTCGCGACCATCTCGAGCACGTTCGGGGTCGTGCTGGTCGCCGCGACGGGCTACCTCGCCGCGGTGCTGCGCACCAACCCCGTGATCGGCCGCAGCGAGACGGCGGCGATGATCCTCGGCGTCCTCGCGGTGCTCCTGACCGGCGTCGCCGTCCACGTCGCCGCGGTGGTCACGGCGAACACGTTCGCCACGATCGTCGCGGGGCGGACGGCCCTCATCGCACGGCTGCGGCTGCTCGGCGCCTCCGCGGCCTCCCAGCCCACCCGGCTCGCGCGCCAGGGCCTCGCGGTCGGGGCGATCGGCGCCGCCGCC